>JBBQNE010000089.1:0-12963 GCA_038329675.1 Hyphomicrobiales bacterium
GAGCGGAGACACCGGGACGGTTCACGAAGCTGCGGATGCAACCCTGTGAAAAAGCAGCACTGCCCGCGAACTTTTGGGCAGCAACGGTCCCATTCAGCCTCCGACTGGAGCGAACGAACCCGGGTCTATACAGCAAACGTCGCTGATCTCAAGCGCGGATAGCTCAACGCTGACCGGCGGGGCAGGGGACGCGGTTGGTGTTGAGACAGTGAGTGCGACCCAACGCCGTGGCAGCGCGATAAAAAGACAGTGCTGGCAAGGCCTGTGACTTTAACCCAACCGGATGTCCACCGGCGACGGCGAAGCGGCCACCTGGTGTCGCGTCCGCCATAGGGAGTACGCGACGCCGCCTGCGATCAGGCCGAGGGTGACCGTCAATGAAACAACTGGCGGAAATTTATCAAGTCCGATCGCATCGGCAATAAAAATCTTTGAACCGATGAAGACAAGAACCAGCGCGAGGGCTTGCTTCAGATAAACAAACCGGTCGACCATTGCCGCAAGTGCAAAGTAAAGTGCGCGCAGTCCGAGAATTGCGAAGATGTTCGATGTATAAATAACGAAGGGGTCAGTCGTAATTGCAAAGATTGCTGGAATACTATCAACTGCGAACACAAGATCCGCAATTTCTACGAGGACGAGTGCAAGAAATAGTGGTGTGGCCGCGCGTACCGGTTTACCCGTCGCAGCGTCGGGTTGCTTTACGAAAAATTTTTCGCCGTGCAGCTGAGGCGTGATCGTCATTCGACGGCGCATGAATCGAAGCACCGGATTGTCTTCAATGTTGTGCGGTTTTTCGGTCATAATGAGCATCTTGATGCCGGTTGCGATCAAGAACAGCGCGAAGACGTAGAGCACCCAGCTGAATTGGGCCACGATCGTCGCGCCCAGCCCGATCATGATCGCGCGCAGCACGATAACGCCAAGAATACCCCAAAACAAAACTCGATGTTGATACCGCTGGGGGATGGCCAAGTAGGTAAAGATCAGCGAGATCACGAAGACATTGTCTAACGACAGTGTTTTCTCGACGAGGAAACCGGTGAAGTACTCCTGGCCCCGTTGCGCACCAAGTGTGGACCAAACCCAGACGCCGAATGCGAGCGCGATGCTGATATAGAACGCGCTCATGATCAAGCTTTCGCGAACGCCAATCACTTTGGACTTGCGATGCAGAACGCCAAGATCGAGTACTAAAAGCCCAACAACAATGCTGAGAAAGAATACCCAAAGTCCAAGGGGCTGGCCCATGATGACGGTTGAAAAGAGTTCCATGGGAAACGTTGATCCAGCGTTGGTTTGGGATTGCGGCTATGCTCATCATGCCAAAGCCTGCTCCAAGTGACGGGTTACGTCACGAAAAGCAGGCCTGGTGGATTTGAGACTGAATCGGGCGAGCTAAGCGAGTAAAGTTGCGATTGGGCTCACGCCTCTCAATCAGTCGAAGAAATCGAGAAAGCGGCCCATCCCGCGCTTTGGTTGCTGTGGGTTGCGGTCACGGCGTTGATTGTAATCGTCGTCGTCATCATCGTCGCGCTGACGATAATCGGTGCGCTCGAGTCCGCCGCGTTGCGGACCTCTATCGTCTTGGTAGGGCATGGCGGCGGCGATTTTTTCTAACTCACCGCGATCAAGCCAGACGCCTCGACGCTTCGTGCAGGTATCGATCGTCACGGTTTGGTGCACGATTTCTCGCATCGAGCCCTGACAGACGGGGCACGTCAAAACTGACATCATTGGCTCCTGGAGTGGCGGTTTAAGCTGTGGCCATTTCGCGGACATGGCGGGTGAGCGCTTTTCGGAGCCGCTGATCGACCTTCAAGCGCAATGCGAGAAGGCGGAGACTTGTGACGCGGCTTGCGCCCCGATTGCGATGCAAGTCGGAGAGGCGAATCCACGCGCGGCGCTGCAGCAGTGTAAAGGTAAGTTTTGAGTGCATGTTAGGTCCCGCTCTGTTGCGGTGCGCGGCGAAATCGCCAACACCACGGCCACATCCGACATCGCAGCGTTCAGCTGCCAGAGGGGCCCGGACGGCCAGTGCAGCTGAAATGGGAGTGCCATCTCAATGTTCAAGGCCTTGGCTCGTTCCGCGCGCCGTACGGCACCATGCGACACGTTGGTTGCTGCCTTGACACGTGTCGCAGCTTCGGCCCACCAACCGCACTTGGTTTAAGCGCAGCGGTTTGACCGCTTTGTTCAGGGCAAATTACGCAATGTCGATTGCAGTCGTCTTTCCCGGCCAAGGGAGCCAGGATGTTGGGATGGGCAAAGCCCTCGCTGACAGGTTTTCTGTAGCCAAGGCGGTGTTTGATGAAGTTGATGATGCGCTCGGCGAGAAATTATCGACCCTGATGTGGGAGGGGCCAAAGGATGCGCTCACGCTGACGCAGAACGCACAGCCGGCGTTGATGGCCCATTCGATCGCTGTCATTCGTGTTCTTGAGGCTGAGGCTGGCTTTTCACTGACCCGCGACGTTGCATACCTAGCTGGACACTCACTTGGCGAATACTCGGCCTACGCTGCCGCCGGTACATTTACACTTGCGGATACGGCGCGACTATTGCGGCTTCGCGGAACGGCCATGCAGGCAGCGGTGCCGGTCGGGCAAGGTGCGATGGCAGCGTTGCTTGGAGTCGATATCGACAAAGCGCGCCTTATTGCTGCAGCGGCCGCCCATGGCGAGGTGTGCGATATCGCCAATGATAACGACCCCGGACAAGTTGTTCTGTCGGGCCACAAATCGGCGATCGATCGCGTCCAGGACGTCGGCAAGCCTCACGGGCTGCGGCGAGCTGTCATCCTCCCGGTTTCAGCCCCGTTTCACTGCGCGCTGATGCAGCCAGCTGCCGACGCAATGGCGGAAGCGCTCTTGCAAGTCGCGATGGCGCAGCCGGTAGTGCCGGTCATAACCAACGTGACAGCCCTGCCCGTTAGCGACCCAGCAGAGATCCGTCGGCTCCTCGTTGCTCAGGTTACGGGCACGGTCCGTTGGCGGGAATGTGTCATTGAAATGGCCTCACGCGGCGTGACGACCCTCATTGAAGCGGGCGCCGGAAAGGTCCTAGCCGGACTTATCAAACGGATCGATGGCGCGCTCACAATCGTGAGCGTTGGCAACCCCGATGACGTTGAATTCGCACGTGCGGCTCGAACGGCGTAGTCATCAGCTCCAATTCATACAGAGGCGTATCGATGTTCGACTTGACGGGAAAGACGGCGCTTGTGACCGGCGCGACGGGCGGCATCGGCGAGGCGATTGCACGGGCGCTGCACGGGGCCGGCGCAACGGTCGCGGTGTCTGGCCGGAAGGTCGATGTGTTGGCCGCGCTGGTTGCCGATCTTGGTGGCCGGGCTCACGCGGTGCCGTGCGATCTGGCCGATCGCGGGCAAGTGCAAAAACTGGTTGATCAAGCCGTCGAAAAGCTCGGACGGCTCGATATCCTGGTCAACAACGCGGGACTGACGAAGGACAATCTGTTCATAGTGATGAAGGACGAGCAGTGGGACGACGTCATCGCGGTCAACCTGACATCGAGCTTCATGCTGTGCCGGGCCGCTAGTCGACATATGATGCGCACCCGTACTGGGTTTGGTCGGGTCATTAACATTGCTTCTGTGTCGGGCGTTTTCGGCAATCCTGGCCAGGGCAACTATGCTGCTGCCAAAGCTGGCATGATCGGCATGACGAAATCGCTCGCCCGCGAAGTCGCTTCGCGCGGGATCACGGCCAATTGTATTGCGCCGGGCTTCATTCAAACACCCATGACCGACGTTCTCAACGACAAGCAGAAAACTGATATTTCTGAGATGATCCCGTCGAAACGGTTTGGTACTGTTCGCGATATCGCGGCGGGCGCCCTATACTTGGCTAGCGAAGAGGGCGGCTACATTACCGGCCAGACGCTGCATATCAATGGCGGCATGGCCATGGTGTGATGGCTCGGACATGCAGTCGTAGTATCGGGCAGAGGGATGGGATCGCCGTGTGACGTGCGGGGGCAATCCGTGCCACGTCACAACAAGCTTTGCGTTGGCTGGCCAACGTAATTGAAGTGTGTTACCTGCGGCTCGCTTCGCGATCGGGCGTATGGTCCGGCCGTAAACGGCTTGCTGAGCCGCAGCTATGAAGTTGGTCGATGAGTGACGGCGTCGCCAGATGGCGGCGGCGGGGCTCTTTCGGGCAGCCACTTGATCGAGACGATCATGTCAACAGATACGGCGCCGGCCGCTGATTGTGCCGGTGCTGCGAATCGAACCACAACCGCACTGGTAGATCAGATTACTGCCGGTTCACTTGGCCGGAAAACGCGAGGAATATCATGAGCGACGTCGCAGAGCGCGTGAAGAAAATCGTCGTCGAACATCTCGGCGTCGAAGCAGAGAAAGTGACAGATAACGCCAGTTTCATCGATGATCTTGGCGCTGACTCGCTTGATACGGTCGAACTTGTGATGGCCTTTGAAGAAGAGTTTGGTTGCGAGATCCCAGATGACGCCGCCGAACATATCTTGACCGTTGGTGATGCGGTTAAGTTTCTCGACAAAAATACTTCGACCGCTGCCTGAGCAACATCTGCTGACGAGGCAGGTTTGAACAGCACGATTTAAGCGCTCGCGGGGTCGGCAGTCGCCGAACTTGGCCGCTTGATTCCAAGGAATGAATACATGCGGCGCGTCGTGGTGACAGGTCTCGGGCTGGTAACGCCGCTGGGGAGCGGGGTAACTGCTGCCTGGAGCAATTTGCTGAGCGGAGCAAGCGGGGCGCGGCGGGTCGATGAAATCGGCGTCGACGATTTAGCCTGCCAGATTGCCTGCATGGTTCCCCGAGGGGACGAGGCGGAGGGCAAGTTCAATCCGGACGTGTGGATGGAGCCAAAAGAGCAGCGCAAGGTCGATGATTTCATTATCTTCGGTGTCGCAGCGGCGTCTCAGGCCATCATCGATTCGGGGTTGTCGTTCGACACGACGGAAGAGCAAGAGCGCGCTGGGGTTCTTATTGGATCAGGCATCGGCGGGCTTAACGGGATTGCGGAAACGTCGCTGCTGCTGAAGGAAAAGGGGCCACGCCGCGTGAGCCCGTTCTTCATCCCGGGCCGCCTGATAAATTTGGTGGCAGGTTACGTTTCCATCAAGCACAAATTGAAGGGTCCCAATCACGCGGTCGTGACAGCGTGCTCGACAGGCGCGCACGCAATCGGGGATGCAGCACGGATCATTCAGTTCGGCGATGCTGATGTGATGGTTGCTGGTGGTGCCGAAAGCCCTGTTTGCCGGCTCGCTTTAGCCGGGTTTGCTGCCTGTCGCGCGTTATCGACGGGATACAATGATCGACCAACTGAAGCCTCGCGACCCTATGACAAGGATCGTGACGGGTTCGTTATGGGCGAGGGCGCTGGCGTCGTGGTTCTTGAGGAATACGAGCGGGCCAAGGCACGTGGCGCGAAGATTTATGCCGAGGTCATCGGCTACGGCATGTCGGGCGATGCCTATCATATCACTGCGCCAGCCGATGATGGCGGTGGCGCTTACCGCTGCATGTCGGCTGCGATGAAGCGGGCGGGCGTGACGCCAAGCGACATCGACTACGTCAATGCCCATGGGACATCGACGCCAATGGGCGACGAAATTGAACTTGGTGCCGTCGAACGCCTGTTTGGCAACGCGGCGGGCAAGCTCACAATGTCGTCGACCAAATCTGCGACAGGCCATCTGCTTGGCGCTGCTGGCGCCGTTGAAGCTGTGTTCTCGGTGCTGGCGATCCGCGACAATGTCGCGCCTGCAACGATCAACCTCAATTCCCCATCGGTTGAAACAGCGATCGACCTGGTGCCGCACCGTCCAAAGCACCTGGAAATCAACACGGTTTTGTCAAACTCGTTTGGCTTTGGCGGCACCAATGCGTCGCTGATCCTCCGGCGGGTGGCTTAAGGCGCGCGAACGGCTCGATCATTTGCTTAACCGTTTCTCCCGACGAACTGCTTGCTGAAGCTGGCTTACGTGACTTAACCTCAAGCCTTGGCGACAAGGCGCGCCGGGACGTGGGACATAGGACAGCACTTGGATGTCGGAGCAGCAAAAGTTTCCTGAATTCTACGTTACGGCCCCTCAGGCCTGTCCGTACCTCCCCAACCGGTTTGAACGTAAGCTGTTCACGCATTTGACGAGCGAGAAGCCGCTCTCGCATATCGATAACCTCCTGCGCAGCGGATTTCGACGCAGCCAGAACATCGCCTACGTGCCCTATTGCGATAGTTGCCAAGCCTGCGTTTCCATTCGCGTTGCCGTGGCCGAATTCGAACCGAGCCGATCGATGCGGCGGATCATTGAGCGAAACAGCGGCCTTAGGGCGCGTCGGATTGAGCCGGTCCCGACGTCTGAACAGTACGGTCTGTTCCGACGCTACATTGATGGTCGGCACGCGGACGGCGGCATGGCCGATATGAGTGTCCTCGACTACGCGATGATGATCGAAGACAGCGTCATCGATACATTTTTGACCGAATACCGTTCGCGGCCGGCGGGTGCGGCGATCGGGTCGGCCCGAGATCGCGCCGATAGCTGGCCACTGACCGCGGTGTCCTTATGCGACAAGCTCTCTGACGGCGTCTCGATGGTTTATAGTTTCTACGATACGTCCGACGAGGCGCTGAGCCTTGGGACGTATATGATTATCGAGCACATTGCCTACGCAAAGAGCCTCGGGTTGCCTTACCTCTATCTCGGGTATTGGATCGCTGGATCGCGCAAGATGAATTATAAAAGCCGCTTTGGTCCGCAAGAACACCTCGGCCCCGACGGGTGGCATCGCGCGCAGGCCCGGCCTGCTGAGTGAGTGAGGTGCCCGCAGGATCGAACGTGTGCCCGCACCATCGCCCGCACGGCGGTTGCTATTTGGACAGTTTAGATGCCGGCTTGCTTTAGGATCGCGCGGGTGGCGGCATAGCCAAAAACCCAATAGGCGGATGTGAATAGTACGGTCATCGCGACAATGGCAGGTGGACTAAACCAGCCGCGGACGGCCGCGAAAGCCTCTACGCGTGTTTGCGGTTCGTCGATATCAATCGAAAATGTCTGAAGCCTTTCCTGGATCGCTTCACGCAGGACGTGCGCCAAAATTGGCGTCGATAGCTTCCACGCCCGGCGGGCGAGCAAACCGGAAAAGCCGCTGACGGTTGGATCGTCGATCCAGAACGTGGCGATGATTTTATTGGCGGGCGCATTGAACGCGAGCCGGATAAAAACAGCGTATTGGGCTGGCAAATAGTTGACAGCCTTTGCTCTGACGCGCTCGGCGAGTTCAAGCTTTAAGCCGTCCAGGTCGCGGTAGAGTTGCGTGCGAACCGGTTCAAGCGTCAGGTCAACCCCGGGCTGCATGGACCGCAAGGTGCCGGTCACTTGGATCTTCATGATGCGCATGGGGTTCCCTCCGCCACCTCACTTTGCGCTGGCATACGAAAAGGGCGCGGCTCTGTCAGCCACGCCCTTTGGGAAAATAAATGCCAGACTTGGGACGATGACAGCTTTTACTTGGCTGGGGCGTCGTCATGGCCGAGCTTCATGCGCACGCCAAGCGAGATGATATCGACGCTGGCATCGAGGTCTGCTACGAGGCGCGACGTACCGGGAATATTAAAGCGATCGACCTTTGCGTCTTCGACGAAGACGTGGCTGTAGCCAAAGTCGATCGTTGTCGACGAATTCAAATTGTAGCTCGCGCCAATGCTGGCCCAGATGCGGTCGGCATCGGGAATGCTCGCGACGCGCTCTGTTGCTTTGGTTACGGGCGAGATTTCATACGCGCCGCCCGCGCGCAGCGTTAGCGTCTGGCTAACGTCGAATTCAAGACCGCCAGCGAAATACCAGCCGTCTTCCCACTTGGTCGAAATGCTGCCAAGCGCCTGGCCGGCACCTGCCACGATCGTATTAGGGGCTAGTACGGACCGGCCTGCTCCGGTGGTTACGAGGTCAAGCGACTCGATGCGGCTCCAGTTACTCCATTCGACAGTTGCGAGGACGCGGGCTTGAGGTGTGACCGCTTGGCTTACGGAGAGCGTGACAATATCGGGAAGCTTGATTTCGACTTCGGCACCGACACCTGCGTTAAGCAGCCCGTTCAATCCTGCATTTGGCGTAGGCGACCCACTTGTTGCCTGGATGCCATCCAGCGTGTGCGTGATCTGCGACCGATAGCCTAGGCCGATGCGAGTGCCAGGGTTTGGCGTCAACATGATCCCCGCCGTGGCACCGACTGCGAGGTCGTTGCCCTCAAAGTATGAGTTCGGGCCCGTATTCGAGCCGGTTGCGAACTTGAGAATGCCTTTGGCGTACTGGAATTGCGCGCCGACACCGATGGCGATGGTGTCTGATAGCCGGTAGGCCAACGTCGGGTTTACGTTGATTGTAAACAAGCTGGTTGACCCGGCGACCTGCGACCCGGCCCAGCGGTTTTCGGGTTCGGTCTTGAGGCCGAAGCCTGAGTTCAATCCTAAGCCGATAAACATGCGCGGATCGTGCTTGAACTGGTAGGTCAAGTACGTCGAGGGAACGAGCGCTTCTACGCCGATGTCGACGGAGCTATCAGGCGCCAACGATGTGGTTCCAGCAACGGCGGTAAGTTCGCCCTTTGGAATAATATAGGCGGCACCTGATTCAGCATTTAGTCCGTTCTGGTTGGCAGCGCCTGCCGAGTTCCAAAACATGGCGCTGATCGAGCTGTAGGCCGCCGCGCCAGCAAAGCTCATGCCTTGGCCGTAGGCCGACTGCTCGCGAACGGCGAAACCACCAGCAAACGCAGACGTCGTTGTCACAAGTGCAGCGGTAATGCTGCCCATGATTGCGAATTTGAAGGTGTTACGCATACTCAGATCCCCCGTCAATGGCTGCCCGCGTCGTGCGCTCGACTTGATTATGGCGCCAATGTGACACTGGGCGATGGGGGTGACGCAAGCGTCAACAGCGAAAAACGACAGTTATTTGTGCACTTTGCTTCAGGATGTGTCAGTTGCGCCACGGGCTCGCGTGACAGAACACTTGTTGTGATCGCGGCGTGGCTCATCGAGGGGTTTGCGCTAGGGGCACCCCAAAAACGGCGATCGATGCGCAGGGACGTTGGACGTTGACGCTGGTTGGACGTTGAAGCCGGTCGGACGATCAAGCCGCTGTTAGCTTTTTAAAGGCGGCCGAAACGGTGTGGCGTACTTTATGCCATCCTTTCGAGCCTTCGCTTGTCATCCAATTCATTTGGAGCGATCGGCGGGGACCATCGAAGGGATGGTGGCCGTGCCAGGAATTATCGGCCCGCTTGAAAATCAACAGTGTGCCGTTGTCGGGCGGCACCTCGGCGACGTAGTCGTCGACGTTGTTGCCGTTTTTCAAAATACGCAGGCGCCCGCCGGGCTGCTGCCAGTTTTGGTTCAAGTAAAGCAGGACAGTGATAATCTTGTCTTTGCTGTCGGTATGGATCTGGCCGTCTTTGGCCCGTGTGTAGCCTCGCAAGGAGTACATTTTGGGTTTGGCGGCAATATCGACGGCGAATTTGTCGGCAACGAGTGCTTCGAACTCGGCACCGTCAAGTTCGTCGATCACGTCTTTGATCGCCATGCCGGTATCGAGGCTGTCGATGGGAAACGAACCTCCAGCTTTGATGTCAGGGTAGGTCGCGTTGACCCGCGCAACGGTGTCAGGCGACAGGAATCCGGGCACGATTGTGTAGAGGTAAGGTGATGTTTCGACCTTGGCGCTCTGCAGCTTGTCGAGGTTTAAATGCGGCATGGTGCGACTTCCTCGGTCATTGCGAGCATCGGTATAAGCTGCGCGGTTGTCTGCGCTTACGGTGAGGGTGGCGTCCAACGGACCCGAATTTCATACGCAATCTTAGCGGCTGAATCGATGGGTGGATACGACCATGTCTCGATCTTGGCTGGTTCTTCCACCAGTGGCCGCGTCGCACCCAGTGCGGTTAGCCGGTCGTGGAAGCGGTTAAACTTGGGCGAGCCGCCGGACGGGGTAAAAACGTAGACTGGCTTGCCGGTAGCGCACGCCTCGCCGCACATATTCACGCTGTCAGCTGTTACGATAAGACTGTCAGCGTTGGCCAGATACTGCGCGTAGGGGTTATCTCCGCGGCCATCCCAAATCAGGCGAGGCCGCCCCTCGGTGGCTCGCTCGACGGCGCGAATGAGCCTTTGGTGTGTCCGTCGCGACGGCGTGACCATGAAGCTGGCACCCTGCTGACCGAAGGCCGCTAGTGCGGCTTCCAATCGATCATCATCGGCTTCGTTAAATGCGTAGACGCCGTTTTTTCCACCCAAGATGACGGCAATGCGTGGGGTGGGGAGCGCGGCAATATCTTTGGGCACCGCCTCGCGCAAGGCGGCAAACGAGGCTGCTGAGAAGCTATGCGGCGCGGTTAAGGTCGTAATGACATTTGGACCGCGACGGCGATCGTGTTCGGGCACCCAGATCAGGTCAGCCGTTGATGGTCCAGTTTTGGGGTCTTGCAGAACAACGGTGAAAACGGTCCCGTTCGACTTCTTTTTTAAGGCTCGGATGTAGGGAATGCTCGCGCGGCCGGTTGCAATTGCGATGTCGGGCCAGGGTGGGGAAAACAAGGTTCCCAGCTCGCCAAAGCGCTCAGCCGGTGCGACCGGCCCCCACGGTGCAGCGATCGCCCAGACGCCGCGGGGTGAAACGCGCTTCATCTCGTAGGCAAGACCGAGCGCATCAGCAACGCCGCGCACCTGGACGTCCATTCCAGCCTTGCCGTCGGTAATCAACCAGCCCGTGCGCGGCTGTTGGCTAGCGCGCTGTTGGAGGCCCACTTCAGCAAGCAAACGGATCGTGTCTGAGCTATCTACCATGGCGGCGGTTTGGCGATTTTGAACGAGATAGGCTAGTGGGAACCACGTCGCAGTTGGTCATGTGGAGGCGAAAGGAGGTCGGACGGGCGGCGACGGGGCGGGCGGAGATCGGGACGAGCGGCGACGGGGCGGGCGGAGATCGGACAGGCGGCAATGGGACAGGCGGTGAAAGTACCATGAGCGTCAGGCTCGATGCGATTGACTGGCGGATCTTGAAAGAACTGCAAGGCGACGGCAGTATCACAAACGTTGCCTTGGCCGAGCGGGTCGGTTTGTCACCTCCACCCTGCTTGCGGCGAGTTCGTGCGCTGGAAGCGGCGGGCTTGATCACTGGTTATACGGCGCTGTTCGACGAGCGCCGCCTGGGATTTCCAGTCGAGGCGTTCGCGCTTGTGCGGCTGCATAGCCAAGCAGAGCTCGACCTGCGCGCGTTCGAAAATCGCGCGCTTGCGTGGTCGCTTGTTCGGGAGGCGCACATGCTGTCGGGCGAGAGCGACTACATCTTGCGCTGCGTTGCGCCGAGCCTTGAAAGTTTTCAAGATTTCGTTTTGCAGGAACTGACCGCAGCTCCCAATGTGGCAAGCGTGAAGACCCACTTGACGATCCGCCGAGCCAAACGGGAGCCGGGTGTTCCGGTGATGCAAGGACCAGCCGGTGCGGCGGGTTTTGAGCCATCCAGTTGATCGAGGATTAGGTTCTAGCGTTTGGGTTTGCGAACGGGGAGCGGGATTGTTTCGGCGGACGCGTCGTCGCTAGCGGCTTGATCCAGGGCGGTTGGTGTTGCGGGGGCGGGTGCTTCTGCAGCGGTAGAAATTTTTGGTGCGCCGCCGACCGCCTGGATCTGAGTGAGCGGTTGCAATTGTCCGTTGATCCGAACGCCTTGCGCGGGGGCTGCAGCCGAGGGCAACGGCAGCGCGGACGACGTTGCCAGACTTGGTGATTGGCCTGGAGATTGGCCGGTAGCTAGCGTGGGCACCTGAGCGGCTGCCTGGGCCTTAGCCTCTTTGGCCGCTTTCATGTCGCGTTCGATGCGTCGCCAGTTGGCAACCGCAGCGTTGTGGTCTTTGAGGGTCTCTGAAAAGGTATGGCCGCCGGTACCATCGGCGACGAAGTAAAGTTCGTTGGAGGTCGCCGGGTTGAGCACGGCAGAGATGGCCTCACGGCCGACGTTGGCGATCGGGGTCGGTGGCAAGCCGTCGATCTGGTAGGTGTTGTAGGCGGTTTTTTGATCGATATCAGTGCGGTAGATCGGGCGGCCTAGCGGGCCCTCGCCAAGCGTAATACCGTAGATGATCGTCGGATCGGACTGGAGGCGCATGTTCTTGCGAATCCTGTTGACGAATACGGCAGCAACGCGCGGCCGTTCGTCTGCCTTGCCTGTCTCTTTTTCAACAATCGAAGCGAGGATCAACGCCTGCCCGGGCGTTTGGATTGGCAGGTTTGGTTGCCGCTTTTCCCATTCCTCGGCGAGCACTTTTTGGAGACCCGCTTGCATCCGCTCCAAAATGTCCTGCCGGGAGCTGCCGCGCTGAATGACCATCGTATCAGGCAGCAGTGTGCCTTCGGCTGGGACGCTGGTCAGTTCGCCCGTCAATTGTTCATTGGCCTTAAGCCGCTCGACGATCTGGAAGCTCGTCAAGCCTTCCGGGACGGTCACCTTGAGGAGCGCACTTTTGCCCTCAATCAAAACGTCGGCGACCTCCCGCATACTGGAGCCAGGCTTGAACTCATAGGCGCCAGCTTTGAGGTCGCCGCCTTTTTTAGCCGCCCCAGTGAGCCGGTTCATGATGGTCATCGTCATGAACGTCCACCGATTGGAGATGACGCCATCGCGTTCAAGGCGCTCGGCGATGTCGGAGGCACCCTCCCCACGTGGGACAACGAACGGCTTGGTGACGGTGAGAGGCCCAGGAAAATCAAAGCTTGAGATCAGCCATGTCACGGCAAGCATGGAGGCGGCAAACAGGGTAAAAAGCGCGCTGCCGAGACGAACGAAGCGGGGCTCTTTGCGTGGGCCTTTGAGCGCTTTTTTGGCGCGCCGGGCGAGGCGTTCAGGCTCCATCGTGACAGATGGACTGGCGGCGGAACGGCCAACTGCTGGCTT
>JBBQNE010000090.1:0-12922 GCA_038329675.1 Hyphomicrobiales bacterium
GCCGCTCCAACGCTTGTCGGACGGCCCATCATCATCCAATGCCGCAGACTTGCGGGGTCGCGCATCTTCCGGGTCAACGCGGAGCACGTCGCCCGATCGACGGTCGCCGTCAGGCACGCCGAGCCGCTGCGCCGGGGCCACCGCCGCAGGTGGCCGGTAAATCGGCTTCGCGCCGCCACCAAACAGCTGCTCGAAAAACGATTGGGCCTGTGCCGCGTTCGGCAACACCGCCACGAATGCGGCCGCGATGGCCGCCTGGAAGAGAAGTTTACGCAAAACACAATTTGTGCGCCGAAACGCACCCCTCGCCACCTGATTGACGCGAGAGTGCCAGGAATCAGACAACAAATTATTGAGGTTAATCCTGGCGTTCGGTCATGACGTTCGGTCATCGCGTTGGGTCGTAACGTTCATGCGCGGTGTTTCGGCACCACGCTCAGTCGCCGTCTTTGGCCAAAGTGATCTGGCAAACTTGCACCTTAGCTTGTTTCGCCAACCATAAGCCGAGGCAGCTAAGCCCGCCCAGGCCCCTTTCGATCGCTGCCAATGCTGACGCCTATTTATCAATTGGCATGCCAGTATGACACCCGCCAATAGTCGGGCGAGGTGAACGCCCGTTGCATACCGCCCCGCGTGCTTCGGGCCGCCAGTCGGATCGTTTGGGCTCGCAGCGCCCGGGGCGTTGAACGCGCGGCGCTTGTGACGTTGACCCGTGCGCTACGCTTGAGGCCCGCGACAGCCTTTGCCGACACTTTCGTCAGCTTTGCCTCTGTCGTGCCGGTTGGCGCTGCATCACCATCGACTGCCACCGGCAACGCGATTTCGGCAACGGCCGGCGGTTTGCCGTGCAACTTTGCCGCCTTGCCCCGCGTTTGTGCAACCGATCCTTGAGCTTGCATCGGCACCGCCGCCTCAACCGCGACGGTATCGCTACCCCGTGCTGCGCCCCGCGACAGTTGCGGATAGGGGGCAGCGGCTGCGATCGCCAACACCGCTTGCACGATTTGCGACGGTTGCGACGCACCACGATCGTCCGCAGTCGGCACGATCGCTGGTCTCGCCGTACCCGTTGAATTGCCAGCCACCACCGCTCCAGCTTCAGCCACCGGTGCAACAAATTCCTGCGCAGGTGTCGGCTTGACATCCAACGGACCACTTGGCGTCGCGTTGGTTCCAATCGGCCCGGACAGCCCAACAGCCAGCCCTGCAACTTCGGCCTCAAAGCCGCGGCTCGGGCGTCGGCACGTGCACTCAGGATCAAACGACGACCGATAAAGAAACGCCGTAGATAGTTCCGTATATTTGCCGCCAACGAGATCGACCAGGTCCTCGGGCGTCCCATTGGGCGGCATGATAAAAAGCCGCGACGGGCTTCCACATTGCGAAGTGCAGCGCGACTGATCGGCCGCGAACCGTTCGCGCGTCGTTGCGAAGCTCACGGGCGTTAACGCGCCATCGCACAGCCTCACGCAAACCGTCCGCCACGTATCATGTTGCGGCACCCATGGCTCGGACATGGCGCTCGGATCAAGATCGCGGTCGTGTTCCCCGTTTGTGGGCGCGATATTGCTCGCCGAAGCCGATGACGGGCCTTCAGCCGCAGCAATATCGACCTGCGCGATAATCGTCGGATTGCGTGCAGCCGTTAGTTTGTTCGCCGCACCGGGACCACCGGTCTTGGCCGCAGACCGCTTTTCGCCGCCACGGACGCCTGTTGCTACCCGTCGTGTCGAAGCCGAACCGGCCATTGCACCCGGAGCCTTCGTAACGCCGTCCGTCGCAGCCGTTCGCCCCGTCATCACGTAGGCAAAACCGGCCAGCCCGCCGACTATCAACGACAGGATGAAGCATCCGACATACAGCAAGGCCGGGGTGGGTCGATTGTTAGGGCGAAAACGCATGGCACAACTCGCGTAACCCGCTCCGGCCGTCAGGTCCGCTTGATACGGACGATCGGTGCACGGAGCCACAATGAAAACCAATCGCTCCAGCCAAGCGATCACGACCGATTAGTTAACACCTCACCCTGCTTTTGGCTAATCAACACTCCAACGACGCTGCCAACACATTCATTTCATTCAATATTCAAGTCGCGTCAGCGGCCATGCCCATCCCATCAGACCACGTCTGCATCAAATCGTGATGATGATCTTGCCGGTAGCTCGGCCGCGATCGAGGACAGCCAACGCCTCGCCGATCTTGTCGAGCGGCCATAGCCCATGAACGCGCGGCCGCAACCGGCCCGCCACCACCGCTTGTAAGGCGTACGTCATATCGGCACGATGGGTATCGGGGTCCGCTGCCACCGCTGCTGGCCAATTGATACCGGTGATGGTCAAGGCTTTGACCAGTGCAAGGTTCAACGGCAGCACCGGCACGGTACGGCTGGCGAAGCCAATCACGAGATACGCCCCGCCCGACCGCAACGAGCGAAACGCAGGCTCGGCGACGGCCCCTCCGACGCAATCATAGATGACTGACGGCCCTCCATCTGCGCTCCCCGATGCCCTAGCAGCGTCTCGCAGCGCTTGCTTCAGATCGGGCTCATCGCGATCGATCGCCGACACAGCGCCATGGTCCAGACAGACGTTATGCTTGTCGCGTGAGGCCACCGCGACGACACGCGCCCCAAGCAGCGTCGCGATTTCAACCGCCGCAAGGCCCGCGCCTCCACCCGCCCCAAGTACGCCAACCACCGCGCCGGGTTTGACAGCTGGACAGGCCCGCAAGGCGTGGAGCGCCGTCCCGTAAGTGATCGGCAGCCCAACCGCCGTATCGTCGTCCACCCCGTCGGGTATCGCGATCAATTGCGAGGGATCAACGGTCGTCCATTCTCGCGCACCGCCATGTCCGACATAGGCCAAAACGCGCTGACCGACCTTAAATCCGCAATCGGCTGGCGCGCGAACAATCACGCCGACAATCTCGCCGCCCGGCGAAAACGGCAGTGGAGCCTTGTCTTGATACGTCCCAAGCGTTCGCAGCACATCGGAATGGTTGAGCGCCGTGCGCGTCACCGCCACGACGGCGTCGCCATCGGCCGCAACGGGTTCGGCGATATCTGTGACCGACACTGCCGATATCCCGGTCAGCGCCGTGCAAACTGCCGCCCTCATGCGATATTCCTCGCGTTAGAACCGTTTTCCAGCTTTCGAACCTCCGGCATGCGCGTTATGCGACTGCCAATGAGCCAAACCAACCGATCCTCCAGCGCATTAACGGGGTTGCTACCCTCGCGTTGGCCACCTGAGCCGCGTGGTTATTTCGCCATCGGTGCTGAGCGTATCTCCAAATCGCTCAACCTAGGCAATCTCATGCGCTCCGCCCACGGCTTCGGCGCGAGCTTCACCTTCACTGTTGGCAGCCGGTATAACGATGACGAAGCCTACGCCGACACATCCAAGGGCCAGTTGCATCTGCCCCATTACAACTGGCCGACCCTCGACGACATGGCGCTGCCCGACGGCTGCCGCCTGATCGGCGTCGAATTAATCGAAGGTGCGCACGATCTCCCGAGCTTTCGCCACCCGTTACGCGCAGCTTACGTTCTGGGGCCAGAAAAGGGATCGTTGTCGCCAGACCTGTTGGCAAAGTGCGACTACGTCGTGAAAATCCCGACGATATTCTGCATCAATGTCGCGATGGCTGGAGCCATTGTCATGTATGACCGGGTCCAGTGTTTAACGCGGTTTCCCGATCGACCGGTCGGGGAAGGCGGGCCTCGTGCCGACGACATCCAGCGCTTCTCGGCGAGCCGCCGTAAGGATTAAACGATGCCTGAGGCATGTCACATGGCTAATACAGAAGCGGCCCATGCGGCGACCGACGCAGGCACGTCGCTTGCAGCTTTGGCGATACCTACCGTTTGTCTCCTCGTGTTGTGCGCGCTGTCGGTTTCAACGTCAGCGGCCACCGCCGTTCGCACCTTTAGTGGCTGGACGCTCTATTCTGAGGCCGCCCAGCAGCAGATTTGCTTCCTCGCAGCCCCGCCCTCCACAACCCTGCCAGCGGGCATCAAGCGCGACACAGCCCTGCTCTACGTCTCCGCCTGGCCGAAAGAGGGCGTGAGGTCGGAGGTGTCCGTCAAACTGGGTTTTCCCGTCCGCAAAGCAAGCGAGCCAATTATCAGTGTCATGGGCCCAGGCAATGCGGCACCGACCCTGTTTCGCATGTTTACCAAAGATGATCGGGCCTTCGTTGCAGACGCGACCCAAGAGTTAAAACTGCTCGAAGCCATGAAAAAAGGCTCACGTATCGTCGTTCAGGCGACATCGGAACGCGGCACCGCCATAACCGACACCTTTCAATTGGCAGGCATGACGGCCGGGCTCCAGGCGCTTGCCGTTGGATGCCCGTGACGTCAACGCGTTGATTTCTCGCGATGTGGGCTCGACAGCGGCTGGAACGTCTCTTAAGTTATCTTGGAACAATTCTAATGTAGGCAACAGCGCCTTCGGAGACCTGCAATGTTCATCCAAACAGAAGCCACGCCGAACCCGGCCACGCTGAAGTTCATTCCCGGCCGCACGGTCCTCACCAGCGGCACCGCCGATTTCCGAACGGCCGCCGAGGCCGGTGACAGCGCGCTAGCCCGGCGACTGTTCGATATCGAGGGCATCACCGGCGTCTTTCTCGGCACGGACTTCATATCCGTTACAAAAGGCCCCACCGAGTGGCCGCATCTGAAGCCGATGGTCCTTGGCGCCATCATGGAACACTACCAGTCGGGCGGCGAAGCAACCGACGGCGGCGCCGCCAACGATGACTCCGCTGGTTCGTTCGATCCAGCCGACGCCGAGACGGTCGCCACCATCAAAGAGCTGCTCGAATCACGCGTCCGGCCAGCCGTCGCCCAAGACGGCGGTGACATCACGTTTGCAGGCTTCCGCGATGGGGTCGTCTACCTCAAGATGCGCGGCGCCTGTTCCGGCTGCCCAAGTTCTTCAGCAACGCTGCGCCATGGCATTGAAAACCTGCTCCGTCATTTCTGCCCGGAAGTTCAGGAAGTCCAGGCCGCCTGACCCGGGAACTGGACGTGGCTCAACATCCTCTGATCAGGCACGTCACAAAGTGATCGGGTGATCCGAGCCATCGGACGGCCTCATTCGGTGCGCTTTTTGAACCCGAGCAATCGATCGTCGAGGATCCCCACATGTCGTCGGATCGCCAACTGGGTCTGAGGTCGCTGGTCGCGTCCCGCACCAATGCTTTTGCTGTCGTACTCACTCTCGCAATCGCCGCCGCTTGGGTACAACCCGCAAGCGCAAGTGAAAAACGTGTCGCCCTCGTTATCGGCAACGGCGCCTACCAGGCCGCCAGCCCTCTTGCCAACCCCGTCAATGACGCAACCGACATTGCCAAGGCGCTCGAAAAGCACGGGTTCACCGTCATCTTGGGGCTCGACCTCGACAAGCCGAAGTTCGACGCCACCTTGCGCGCGTTTGCCCGTGAGCTCGAAGACGCAGGAACCGGCGTGCTGTTCTATGCCGGTCACGGGCTACAAGTCGGCGGCCAAAATTACCTCGTGCCCGTCGACGCCAAACTCGCCCGGGAACGCGACCTCCCGTTCGAAGCCATCCCGCTCGATCTTGTTTTGCGCCAAATGGAACTTGACCGCGAGACCAAGACCAACATCGTCTTTCTTGACGCGTGCCGTGACAACCCGCTCGCCCGCAACCTCGCCCGCAGCATGGGCACGCGCTCGAATGCTGTCACCTCAGGCCTGGCGCAAGTTCAAACGGGCGTTGGCACGTTCATCTCCTACTCGACCCAGCCCGGAAACGTGGCCCTCGACGGGTCAGGGCGTAATTCCCCCTTCACGACCGCGCTCACCCGGCACGTCAGTGCTCCTGGTGCCAGCCTCAACTCCATCATGATCAACGTCCGCAAGGATGTGCTTGCGGCCACCCAGGGCAAACAGGTCCCCTGGGACCACTCGGCACTTACAGGTGATTTCTACTTCGACTTGGCAGCCCTTGGACCGCCCAGCCGCCCCGATACCACTGGCAGCATCGGGAGTGACCAGAACGCCATGAAGGAGCGGCTCGGTAAGCTCGAAGAAGAGTTGCAGAAAAAGTCAGTTGCTGCCGATGCGGCGACTGCGGCGACGCTGGCCCAATTGAAACAACGGGTGCGGCAGCTGCAAGACGAGAACCGCTCCGAGCAAGACCGCTCGTTCCGTGTCCAGCGCGAAAGCGCGTTCGATCAGGATAGCCAAAAGCGCATGTCGGGGTTTCAGGAGCAGAACCGCATCCAACAGGGCATCCAACGCCGCCGGAAGGACATCGCAGAACTCGAAGCCGAAATCGCGCGGCTGAGTGGCGGCGGGACACCCGCGGTGGCCGGGGCGGGGGCAAGCGCGAAGCCGTGAGGTCGCGCCCAACCTGCGAACAAACTAATTCAGTCTACTTTCCGCCAGGGCGAATCGTTGAGGCGCGGCCGCCACAACGCGATCCGTCAGAGGCTCGGTCGTCAGGACTTGTACAACTGCCCGCCTCAGCCGCTTGTGACAACAAAATGAGTGCACTTGCGGCTGCAATTACAAGTTTCATCGGCATCTCTCGCAAAAGTTTTGGGCTAACCATCACTGTAATTAGCACTGACGTGTAAATACTTTAAGTAGCACTGACGTGTAAATCCGTTGGTGCCTTCGGCGGAGCAGTTTGAATTAAAGTCACGATGGCGGCTGGATTGACTAATCCCCAAACCCACCGGCTGCCGGGCCGCTCCCGCCTCCGTTCGCGCGCTCGTCCTTTTTCCGCTGCATCATTTCGCGGATCTGGCGCAGGTTGAGCACGCCGGTTGCGATGATCAGCGTGGCGTAGATCGCGAACCCGGAGGCCACCAAGGCCGCCAGCGCCGACACGCGGATCAGTAGCGGCTGCGTGCCGACGAAATAGGGCGCCAGAAGCCCGCCTACAAACCACAGCACCCCTCCCATCAAGAGGCTGGACAGCACGATGAGCGGCAGCCGTCGCGCAAGTTGGCCATCGGCCACAAAGTCACCCCTTTTTCGAAGCGTCCACCACAGCTGGAGCGCGTTGACCCATCCAGCGACCGTCGTTGCAATCGCAATCCCGACATGTGGAAACCAGCCGTACGACTGAAACAGGAAAAATAGCGCAACCGACAGCACGACGTTGATCAACATGTTGATCGTCGCAAACCTCATCGGCGTCTTGGTATCTTCGCGGGCAAAGTAGACCGGTGACAGCACCCGAGCGAGGACGAACGCTGGCAATCCGATGGCGAAGGCAGCTAGCGCCATCGCGGTCGGCAACGTGTCAGCTGCGGTAAACGCGCCGCGCTCAAATAAGACCCCGATGATCGGCCGCGGCACCACCGCCAGCGCCACGGCAGCTGGCAACGTCACCATCAAAGCAAATTCGATTGACCGGTTCTGGCTCCACGTGACGGCCGCCATATCGCCCGCCCGAAGAAGCCGCGACACGTCCGACAGCAACACAACGCCAACCGCAATCCCGACAATACCAAGCGGCAGCTGATAGAGCCGGTCGGCATAGTAGAGATACGAGACCGCACCATCCTGAAGCGAGGCGATCGATGTTCCAACGACGATGTTGATCTGCGTCACGCCACCGGCAATCAGTGCCGGCACGCCCAACGTCACCAGCCGCCTGACATCTGGCGTTAATCGCGGCCAGCGCGGCGACAACACCATGCCGTTTCGCGCCGCATCCCGCGCAATCATCAACAGCTGCACCACACCCGCAACGCTCACCGCAACGGCCAACACCCAGCCAGCTTGAGGCGTGTTGGCTAGGCCCATCACGTAGGCAATCGCGATTGCCGTCGTCAGAACCACATTGAGCAGGATTTGCGCCGCCGCCGCCGCCGCATACTTTCCAAGCGACGACAACACGCCCGCGTAGAGCGCCATCAACGACATGCAAAACAAGTAGGGAAACGCGATCCGGCCAAACAACACCGACATCTCGAATTTCGCCGGGTCGTCGGCATAGCCAGGGGCCAGCACCAACATCAGCCACGGCATGCCGCCAATGGCGATCGTGGACAGGATCAAAAGAACGTAGGCCAACCCCGACATCGCATCTTCGGCGAAGCGTTTGGCCGCAGCCGTCCCCTCTCCCTCCAATTTTTTAGCAAACAACGGCACAAATGCGGAGTTGAAAGCGCCTTCAGCAAAGAGTCGCCGGAACAGGTTCGGCAACCGAAACGCCACAAAGAATGCGTCCGCAACCGCTCCCGTCCCCAGCACGGCAGCAATCAGCACATCGCGCACGAAGCCCAGGACCCGGCTGATCAGTGTCAGGCCGCCAACGGCGAAAAACGAACGATAAAGTGACATCGCCGTGAGCCGTAGCGTGGCATTCGCACAACGGCAAGCTGCTGCCGTTAACCAAACAACCAATTTTTAATAACGTCTGCACGACGTGTGCCGATTTGTCCGCAGAGATCGACTGGCAACTTCCGGAGTGATCACTTACGTCCCAAGTCAGCGCTGCCGCGCTGCAGCATAATTCGGCTGCTGGCCGTATTATCGTGACGGAACAACGCATCTAGGCGGCGGTCGATCGTCGGACCGCCGACTGCAACCCAAACAGTCCCTGGCCCGTAACTCATAAACGTTTGGTGCGCTTTGCCAAGGTCACCATCCCACAACCAGACATTGTGGTGCTGGTTCCGCGCCAAGGTGTCACTTGAGTGACAGGAGATCGCAAGATATGCGTGCAAAGCCAAGTAGGTCCAACAGAAACCATAGTGAAGCGGTGGCGTAATGTCTGAGAACGAACAATTTCAAGCTGTCACCAAAGATAGTGACTGGGCCGCGACGCCGAGCTCGGAAGCTCGCCCGTCTCTCGCCAGCGGTATTAAAACCGCCGCGTTGAAAGTCGCTCGGTCGATCGACGATGTCGCCCGTTCAACGGTTAGCCAACTTCAGCCGGGCCGACGCCGCCCGCCGCGGTTCCGCGACCACGCCCTCTATCAGTCGATGATGAAATATCGCCTTCTGGGTGACACGCTGGGGCTAGAGGACCCGTTCTTCCACGAGCACGACGGTCGACTGGGCGCGACGACGCAGTCGGCTGGCAAAACGATGATTAACTTCGGCGGCTACGACTATTGCGGTCTTAACTCCGTTCCAGCCGTCTCGGCCGCTGCTGCCGCCGCCATCGAGCAATACGGCACATCGGTGTCGGCCAGCCGCGTCGTCGCTGGTGAACGCCCGATCCATCGCGAATTCGAACGCGAGATCGCGGACTTTTATGGCACCGAAGAAGCCCTGACATTCGTGTCCGGCCATGCCACGAACGTTTCCACAATCGCCACACTGATGGGCGAGGGCGATGTGATTTTCCACGACGAGCTGGTCCACAACAGCGCCATCGTCGGCGCCAAGTTATCGGGCGCCGAAGTCATCTGCTTCCCGCACAATAACTGCGAAGCGCTTCAGCGGTCCATGATGGAGCACCGCGGCCGTTACCGTAACGCGATGGTCGTTATCGAAGGCCATTATTCGATGGATGGCGACATCCCCGATTTGCCGCGCATCGTCGAACTTAAGAACCGGTTCGGCGCTTGGCTAATGGTCGATGAGGCCCACTCCCTCGGCGTGCTCGGTGAGACCGGTCGCGGCGTTGCAGAGCATTTCGGCGTGCCCATGGAAGACGTCGACATCTGGATGGGCACGCTCAGCAAAACACTCGCGAGCTGTGGCGGCTACATCTGCGGCTCGAAAGAGCTGATCATGATCTTGAAGTTCAAGGCGCCGGGCTTTGTTTACTCGGTCGGCATGCCCGCACCGGCAACGGCGGCAGCCCTGGCCGCCTTGCGTGTCCTCAAGGCCGAGCCACAGCGCGTTGCACGCTTGAAAGCCAATGGCCAACTGTTCCTCAAACAGGCCCGCCTCGCTGGTCTTGATACCGGGTCAAGCGAAGGCTACTGCGTCGTCCCGCTGATCATCGGCGATGGCATCAAGGCCGTTAAAATGACCGAGCGCCTTTGCGCACGCGGCGTCAACGCACTGCCGATCATCTATCCAGCCGTGCCGATGAAGGCAGCTCGCCTTCGCTTCTTCATTACGTCTGAACACACCGCCGAACAAATCACCGAAGCGGTCCGCATCACGGCTGAAGAACTCAAGGTCGTCAACAGCCTCGGCGGCGTGCTGCGGCGTACACCCGCTCAGGTTGCTACGCGCTAAAAACCCAAAAACAGACGGCCGCGCAACGCAAGTTCGCAGCCGTTTGAACGTGGACCAATCACGTTTCGGCTAGGCTTTCGCTGACGTGTACCGAGCCTCACCGCGGCCCCTTGAGGATCCAAGGTCCGCGTGCCGTTCAACTGATCAAACGACACTTAACAGCGGCTACAAACAAACCGGCGGCCGTTGGGTCGCCGGTTTTCATTTGGATCAAAGCTGTCGGGCTGCAGATCAAGGCGCGCCAAACCCGTACTTCTCAAGCACCGCCCGTCCGCTGCCGAACCGAAGAAAACCCGCCAACTCACCAGCGGCCGGCGGCGCATCTTTCATAACAACAAATCCAAGTGTCGCGCCGCCACTTTTTGCCTTGGCGAACGGCACTGCCGGTCCACGCGTCTTGCCCGCATCGGCAAGTTTCTTGGCATCCGCGATATCGGCCGCAGCGAAAACGTGCGCGGACTCACCTTTTTCGATCCGTTCGCGCAGTGCCGCTGATGGCCCAAGAACCGGATCGATCGTGAACCGACCACCGGTCGCCTTTTGGAACTCGGACGCCAGTTCGCCCATCGCCGGCTGAAGGCTGTCGGCAGCCAGAACTTTGATTGCAGTTTGCGCCATAGCTGGCGTCATCGTCGCCAGCAGGAGCGTGGCGGCGGCAAATATGGTCGGCTTCAACATCAAGCACCTGTGTCGTTGCATGGCGCCAGGGTCATACCCCGGGCGACGCCGCAACACAAAGCCTGCCCATGTAACAGAACAGTGGCAGCCAAATGAAAGTTCGCCAACGGCCAAACGGGGCGAACTTCGACGAACCAAAGGCCAACGCCCAGACCTATTGGACGACCTCGCGCCGGGCTCAGTTCGTTGCGGTTGCAGAGGGGAAAAACACTTGCGCCCCATCAACCTTGAACGAAGCGATCGCGTCTTGCCCCTCCTTACTGACAAGCCAATCGACAAAAGCTTGGCCCTCAGCGGCCTTGACGCTGGGGTGCTTCGCCGGGTTGATCAACATCACGCCGTAGGGATTGAACAGCACCGTGTCGCCTTGCACCGCGATCGCGAAATCGCCTTTGTTCTTAAACGAGGCCCAAGTCGCTCGATCCGTCAAAGCATAGGCGCCAAGTCCAACCGCCGTATTAAGCGTTGCGCCCATTCCCGATCCTGTTTCACGGTACCATTGGCCGGATGCGGCCTTGGCATCGACGCCAGCGGCCTTCCACAGCGCAAGCTCAGCCTTGTGTGTGCCGCTATCATCGCCGCGCGAAGCAAATAGAGCCTTGGCGTCTGCGATTTTCTTCATCGCATCAGCGGCATTTTTCGAGCCAGTTACTGAGCCAGTTACTGAGCCCGTTACTGAGCCCGTTACTGAGCCCGTTACTTTGGCTGGATCAGCGGCCGGACCTACGATGATGAAATCGTTGTACATCACGTCAAAACGCTTCACGCCGAACCCGTCCGCAATAAATTTTTCCTCCTCAGCCTTGGCGTGAACCAGCAAGACGTCGCCGTCACCATTTCGCGCGTTCTTAATGGCTTGGCCCGTGCCGACCGCCACCACCCGAACCTCAATGCCGGTCTTGTCCTTGAACTTCGGCAAGATGTGCCCGAACAGGCCGGAGTTCTCGGTCGACGTCGTCGATTGAAGAAGGATCGACTTGGCTGTCACCGACGGCGCTGCGGTCGGCTTCGTACCCGCATCCTGCGCCAACGTTAGGCGAGCAAAGCCGCCGATAGCGGTAACGGCAATCAGCGTTGCAATGGCGGCCGCGTTCAAATGCTTCAAATGCCTCGCCATACAAATCTCTCCATCATTTCGACCATGCTAAACAACCGACGCGCCGATATAGCTTATCGCTGTAGCCGCGCAAGCATATCGCTCAACCGACTCCGTGACCCGATCGGTCAAGGACACACGGGATAACGGCCGCGAGAGACGCGGGAAAGAAAAGACGAGCGACG
The DNA here is from genome assembly GCA_038329675.1 of Hyphomicrobiales bacterium. Classification (GTDB taxonomy): domain Bacteria; phylum Pseudomonadota; class Alphaproteobacteria; order Rhizobiales; family Hyphomicrobiaceae; genus JANXVY01. Next base: position 12,146 of record JBBQNE010000090.1, read on the forward strand.
CACCATAACCGGTGCGCGCAAACTCCGACATGTCGGTCGCAATCACACCTGGCGCAACGGCATTTACGGTGATCCCGGCATTGTTGACCAAAATATCGAAGTTGGCCGCCCCAAACCGCTTCACCAGTTCGGCGTTGAATTCGGCAAACAGAGCGTTGGCTGCGCCTTTGTGCGCAAGATCGGCACCAATCGCGAACGCCGTGCCACCGCCTGCTGTAACGTCGCTAACGACCGCATCGGCCGCCGCCCGGTTGCGTCCGTAATGGACAGCGACCGTCGCGCCATCTGAGGCGAGGACCTTCGCGATCGCGCGGCCAATCCCGCGACTAGCGCCCGTAACAAGGGCAATTTTACCGGCTAACGGTTGGGTCATCCATGAACGCCGATCTGTGTTGGTTGATGCGCTGGCGACAGTTGGTCTGGCGCGACAATCACAGCTGATCTAGGTCGCTACATTCAATTGTTCATGACAACCGAACTAAAGGTAAAGCTCACCAGTTCGTGCACGATGCTGCAGCAGCAGCTAGCATCCCAGAGCCCCTGCTGCGCGCACTGCCACCATGCGCCATTAAGATGGCCCGTTGATTGCAAAGCCGCCGTGGGTCGTCGCCCGCGTTCTGAAACGAACCGGGGCACGGGGCGCACACTCGGGGCACGGGGCACATACCGCGCAGCGCATAGGTGCAGCGCGCATTTTGCCCGCACGGGCGCGAGGCTGTAAAAATGAGGGATCGAGACCAGGGTGACCGCCGAAACAATCCAACGTCCACGACAATC
>JBBQNE010000091.1:0-12832 GCA_038329675.1 Hyphomicrobiales bacterium
GCAAGTCGCCGAACACGATTGGGCAGCACCATTTTCACCGGACCAATCAGCCGAGCTCGACGCCGCGGCGGAAACAAGTGAACGCGCCGCCGAAATTAAAGCTTCGAAACGCTGGATTGGTTGGCGGATAGCGATAGGGGCCGACGGGACGTGGCTTTCGTTGACGCAAATGCGTTGAGTTCATTCGACGCGTTCAACTCAGTTGATCGCATTGACCTGGTCGCATTTTACTTGGTCGCGATCTCGATCACCTCGACGATAATTGGCGCACGCTGTTGGAATGTCCGTTGCCCACTCGCACGCCCGCGCACATAGACCCGCTCGCCCGCCATCCGGTAGAGGTCCTGGAACCCCTCTGCGGTGTTAGAATAGAGCTGAACAGTGAACGCCTTTTCGATTTTATCGGGCACCTCAGTCCCCGACAGACAAACGCCTTGCGGAACAGTGACGATGAAGGCCGCCGGACCAAAGCCTTCCTGGAGCCCAAGCCGCCCGATGACGACGCTCTGGTCGGAGCCAGCCACGAGACACGCCTCGCTGGGTTCAGCAGTAGGCACCGCAGCGCCGGTCGTTGGTGAACCGCCCGTGCGCTCAGTGCCCGTCTGCGGGCTCGCCGCGCCCGACACCGCTGCGTCCGGCGCGATCACGGCACCCGTCATTGCGAGCAGCAAAGCCAAAGCGACGGACCGATGACAACAGCGCACGGAATGATTGCTCCACTTGAACCGCAAATTCATGATTGATCGTGCCATATGGAACAGGGAATGGTCCAGATGGAACACGCCAGACCAAAACAAGCACCTTGTTCCAGGCGCAGGTAGCCTGCCCGCTGTTACAGTTGAGACGAAATACGAATGGCCCCGATGCCGAAGCCAACGATCAAAGTGCTGAGACCCGGCCATACGCGCGAGCTCGACCAGCTCATCGACCTCTATCGCGAGGCGATCGAGCCAAGCGAACAGAAGACGGTTGGCGAAATCCAAACGATGGTATCTGACCCGCGTTATGTGCTGATCGTGACCGAGATGGGTGGCGCCGTCACGGGCTTTGCAATTTCGATGTTTCCGCCAGCGGCGGATTTCTTTTTGCTTGAGTATATGGCGGTTGCGCCAGCCCAGCGTGGGCAGCGGATTGGCGAACTGCTGTTTGAGGAAGCCTACCGCTACGGTTCAACGCGAGGACCATCGACCATGCTGTTGGAGGTCGACCAGCCGATCGCCTCGACGAGCCAAAACACTGGCCAAAACACTGGCCAAAATTCGGGCCAAAACACCGTGAGCCCGACGAACCATACCGAGGCCCGCGTCAGGTTTTACCGTCGGCTCGGCTGCCGTAAAGTCGCCGGGCTCGACTATATCTTGCCGCTCGAAACGGTTGGCGCTCCGCCGCCGATGATGCTGTTAACCTACGAGGTCCCAGCCGTGATGGCCGTGTCACGCGAGCGTCTGCGCCATTGGCTTGAGACGACTTACGTTCGAGTTTACGGCAAAACACCGACCGACCCTCGCATCGCCTCGATGATGGCCCAGCCCGGCGACGCGTTTCCCGCATTGCCGTTGTAGCGCCGGGCGGGGGCGTCAGCTAAACGTAGGTGACACTCCGCCAACCGAGATCCCATGCATCACTTCGCCTATCGCAACGGCGTGCTTCACGCCGAAGACGTCGCGCTGCCGGATTTGGCAGCCAGCGTTGGAACGCCGTTCTATTGTTATTCGACCGCCACGATCGAACGGCATTATCGCGTTTTGGCCGATGCATTCGGCAGCCGCGACACGCTGATCTGTTACGCCGTCAAAGCGAATTCGAACCAAGCCGTACTTGCGACGCTAGCCAAACTTGGCGCTGGTATGGATGTCGTATCGGAAGGCGAGTTGCGACGCGCTCTGGCAGCAGGTGTTCCGCCCGACAAAATCATCTTCGCTGGCGTCGGTAAAACGCGAGCCGAGATGGCCTACGCGCTGGCCGTCGGCATCAAGGGCTTCAACGTCGAGAGCGAACCGGAGCTCGATGCGCTGTCCTCGGTCGCCGCCGAGGTCGATAAAACAGCTGCGATCTCGGTTCGCGTCAACCCCGACGTCGATGCAAAAAGCCACGGCAAAATTTCAACCGGCAAATCTGAAAACAAGTTCGGCGTGCCGTTTGCCGCCGCTCGCGCGCTCTATGATCGGGCGCGAGCAATGCCGGGGATCGCAGCGACCGGTGTTCATATGCACATCGGCAGCCAGATCACGTCGCTAGAACCATTCCGCACCGCGTTTGAACGACTGCGCGGGCTTGCGCTCGACTTGCGGGCCGACGGCCACGCGCTAACCCACCTCGACCTCGGCGGCGGGCTCGGCGTGCCCTACCATGGCGAAGCTGGTCCTCAGCCGCCATCGCCTGAGGCCTACGCTGGCGTCGTGCGCGATATGCTGGGCAACCTGCCGTTCGGCCTCGTGTTCGAGCCGGGTCGCGTGATCGTTGGCAACGCCGGTATTCTCGTTTCGCGCGTGATCTACACAAAGCATGGCGATGGCCGCACGTTCCTGATCATCGACGCAGCGATGAACGACCTGATCCGGCCGACACTTTATGAAGCACACCACGATATTGTGCCGGTCCATGAGGCCGCGCACGACGGCAGCACAATCGTGCAGGACGTGGTCGGCCCGGTTTGCGAGACCGGCGATTATTTGGCGCTCGGCCGTGCCATGCCGCTGTTGCAACCGGGCGATCTGGTGGCGGTGATGACGGCTGGTGCCTATGGCGCCGTAATGGCCTCGACCTACAATACGCGTTTACTGATCCCCGAGGTCATGGTCCGCGGCAGCGATCATGCGATCATCCGGCCGCGGCAAACATTCGATGATCTGATCGGCCTCGACCGAGTGCCAAATTGGCTCTAGCCAACTCAGGCGAGGCGACGCTTGATCATTTCAGTGTCGCGTCATCGCCGTGATGGTCGAGCCCTGCTCGCCACCCATTCCAGCCAGTTCGCCAGCAAGCGCCAAGTTGCCCTGGTCGCCAATGGCTGGAACGGTGAACGGCATTGCGATGTTCCAAAGCCGGTCGAATGACAGCGCAATCGTCGTCGTTGTCTCGGCGCAATCGGCAACGTGCAACTCGAAGCTGTCGGTCGTTGCCGGATTGCGACGCATGCTATCGCCGATCCACGCGCTGCGGGAACCGACCACCAACAGTTCATGGGCGTCATAGCAACGGACATCTGCGAGCTGGCGATAGGTGACCCCGGGCAGCGGCAAAAGCAAGTCCGTGCGGGCCATGATAACGCGCAGCGATATCAGGTTGGCCGTCAAGCGGGTCGAAAGGCGACCAATCGCCTTTGCAGCAGGGCTCGATGCGGATTGCACGAGGAGACACAACTCGCTGCCAGGTGGCGTCGTCGGGAGAACGCTTTCGAGGAAAGCGACGAGCCGTTGCTCTTTTTCCTCCTTCTTGACGACGGCCATACGTGCAGGAGTTTTAACTATCATGCCGATCCCTCGTAGCATTAGGTGACGGCTGCGCTGAGCCATCCACCCGTCGTCGTCCCACACAGTTAAAGACGGATTGAGTTAAACAAGCGTTTCGCACTGCCCGATTTCAGACCAATTTAGGGTTGCGCCAGCGACTTTGCATTGTGTTTCACTCCGCTGCGCCCCGGGCATAGCGCTTGGCGAGCGCGGTATCGGTATCGGTCCAGTCGGACGGATGGCCTGACCTTTCGTAGCCAGAGCTTTCGTAACCAGTGCGTTCGTAGTTCGAGCTTTCGTAGTTCGAGCTTTCATTGGCTGGCCCTTCGAAGGCGAGCGTCAATTGCTCGCTTCCGAATTGCTGATCGGCTTTATTGTCCAAGATCTGGTCGATCAGCACTGGTGCCGCTGGTCGCATCAGGCCGGCTGCCAGCAACGCGCTTGGGACTTGCGCTTGGCTGGAAACGGCACCCGAGACGGCGCTCGATACCGGGACGGAAATGCTTTCCGTGACGCGGGTCATGACGATGCCGAGTTGTTGCTGCCAATCGGCGCCGGGTTGGAAACCGGGGCGGGGGCCAGGTTGAGTAGCTGCCGGGGCGGCTGATTGCGGCTCAGGTTGGGAAACCATTGCCAGTGCAGCGGACGCCTTGGCAGCACTCGCAAATGGAGCCACCGCGACGGGAGGCGTGAACGGCACGATCCCGGCGGCACGCGGGTCTGCTGGTCGCGCCGACGGTGGCTCGCGATCGCGACTGCGCTCAGACGCCGTATTGGAATTGGCCGGTTGCAAGTCGCGATCATCGGCTGGTCGGTACAGAGGGCGGACCGTGGCCACACCGGGCGTGCCAGCCGAGCCCGCAACCGGATTGGCGAGATCGTCTAAGCCGCCGCGATCACCAAACGCCGCGCTGTAGTTGGGCGGAGCTGGCTGAGCGCGCGCCGCGAATGCAGCGTAGCTGCCAAACTGGGTTGCAAAATCGGTGTTGGCTGCGGCGGGATCGACATCCCCGTGACGATCATCAAACATCCGGGCCGAAGGCGCCGGCCGCGTTGACATGGCGGCCGTCGACCGCGTGTGAGCCGCTGGGGTCGGCCGGTCAAAGGCCGGGTCGAGGAAAGAGGGTTCGAGATATGCCGGGTCGACGTAATTTCGCTCTGGCGATACCGACCCAAGATATGGCGCAGCCGAATAGGCCGGATCGGGCAGCGGCGTATTGCGCGCAATTTCGTCGGCCCGTAGCGCAAGCATACGTTTTTCGGCTTCGACACGGCGCGCTGCCCCCATCACCGCGCCTAAGATGATGTCGGACCACGCACCATCCTTAAAACGATAGAGCCGAAACGCATCCGAACCAGCAAACTTGCTGCCCTGTCGGGTCAAGCGCTTGCGCACGGTGCCCGTCGTCAAGAACGGCGAATAGACCCTGCTGAAGATCCGCTCTTTTTCGAAGCTGGCGAACAGGTTGGACAACAATTGCGCTTCAAGCCGAAGGTCTTCACGCTCGTGCGGGTTCATGCGCTTGGGCGCATCCAGCGGCACCGCGACGTAGTAGTCGCCGTGGAAATCAAACACGACGTGGCGAAACAGATCGAAGTTTTCGCGCACCTGCCGATCGCGGTGGATGTCGTTGAAGCGCGACAGAATTTGAATGACCGGGCCACGTTCGGCCGCGCGCATCTTCGGCACGAGACCCGACAGCCGGTCGTGGTTGCGGCCCATCGCGACGAGCAGCAGACATAGGTCAACGAAAACCGCGATCGCGAGCGGCACGTAATCGCGCTTTGATAACCCGGGCTGCTCGTTCATCCGCGCCGCAGCGGCAGCGATCGCCGGGCTTTCGACCGATTGGATAGCTTTCTTTTGTAACTCGCGCAGTTCATCTGCCGATGGCGGCAGCTTGAATTGCAACAGACCTGAAAACGACGCAACGAGCCGCCGAAAGGCTTCGATCGTTGCCTCTGAACCTTCAACGGCGGCGATCTTGGGCTTTTCAAGCTCGGGCAAGCCGTCGATCGCCCTCACGACGCCGCGAAGCGCGGTTTGTAATTGTCCGTCAGGGCACGAGAACGTCTTGCCACCACCATCGGGGAAGGTCGTCTTCTCGGCCCGCTCGGCGAGATCGCCGCGGATTTGTTTCAACTGCGGGTCGGTTCGGAACGCGTTGAAACTCGTGACGGTTTGGTCAAGCTTACGGCCCATACCCTGCATGAACACGTTGCGGGTGCCGGACGCATCGATCGTCGATTTATCGGCTGACGCGATTTTAAGCAGATCGCCGTCAAGACCGGCCATTTCGGTTTTGACCGCCGTAGATCGGCCCTTTACGAAGTCGGACGCAAACGCGAAACGGCTCGCGTCTTCTTCGCGCAATTTGCGGCGCGGACCATCGCCAGGCTTAGAGGCGGGACACGAGTTACCCGTCGCCCGTTCGCTCTGTTCCTTGGCGAGCGAAACCGCCGTCAATTGATCAAGCGTCTGCTGGAGCTGCGTGAGCCGCGCCGATGCTGCCGTCAGCGATCCCTGGACCTGCGTGACAGCGCTTTCGGCAGACCGCGTACTCTCGCCGCGCGATTCCAAGACCTTCCAATAAAAACCAAAACCGAAGCCGACCGAAATGGCGGTCAAAAAGATGTAGCCAGCCGCGTAGATGGCCTTGAGCGAAAACGGGTTGGGCTTGAACATCTCATCGAGCAGCCACACGACCATGACCATCAGCATCGCGACCGAAAAGCCGATGATGAGTTTGTGGATGAGCGGCAACTCGCCCATGTTGGCCTCGATCAATTCGAGCATACCAACGTACGTTGCGACCCAGGAGAGGAGCCCGAGGCCGACCATCAACGTGCGCTTTTTCCAATCGAAGGCGGGCTTTTCTTCGTGGTCCCAGGATGCGTGGTCCCGGGGATCTTGAAGTGTCGCAGACCCGGTTCGTGATGTCGAAGGCTCACTCGTCCGATGGGTCGGCTGGGACATACGTCACCCCGGTGCGCTAAAAAAACATTCCAGCGATGGGGTACGGTTTGACAATGACGCCATCGCGGTGTGATCGCGGCGACACGGTGTTGTCGCATGAATGAGCGTTCAGACTGTTTTGCGGCGATGCACCATCTCGGCGACCATGTGGCCCGAGCGCAACTGATCGCTCCCGAACGTCGAGCAAAAGCTCCAACGACGATTGCCGATTGAGGGACTGTGGTTAAAACGCGACCATCCCACGCAGGGGCTGGCTGCCGAAGGCCGTCAGGAGCGCGGGACGAAACCAACGCCTGATCCTCGCAGGAGACTTTATTATGCGCTTTGCTCAGATCGCTTTCGCCGCACTATTCGCCGTTGCTTCGCTGGTTAGCACCGCTGGCCTCGCCGAAGCCGCCAAGAAGAAGAAGGACGCCCCCGGCAAGTGCGGCGTCGGCAAGTTCTATGACGCCAAGAAGAAGAAGTGCAAATCGAAGTAAGTACGCCGTCGGTCCCGGTTAGCGGACTTCAAAATGGGAAGGCTGTACGCGCCTCAAGGCACGTGCGGCCTTTTTTGTCTCCGGCGGCCCATTGGGCTCAAGTCTCGATCAACAAACGGACCCGTGTGGACTGGCCCGTGTGGACTGGCCCGTGTGGACTGGCCCGTGTGGACTGGCCCGTGTGGACTGGCCCGTGTGGACTGGCCCGTGTGGACTGGCCCATGTCAGATAAAGATGACATAACCCCGCCGAAGCCACGTGCGGAGCGCGACAATGAACCAAGCCTTCCCCTTCACCGCGCTCGTCGGTCAGGCGGAAATGAAGCTCGCCCTGATCCTGTCAGCAATAGACCCCAAGATTGGCGGCGTGCTGGCTCTGGGCGATCGCGGCACGGGTAAATCGACGATCGTGCGCGGGCTCGCCGCCGTGTTGCCACCGATCGTCACGGTTAAAGACTGCCCCTACCAGTGTGACCCCGCCTCCGACCGTTCGCAGTGCCCGGCCAATTGCGCAAAAACGCGCGCAACGGTGACGCGCCCGGTGCCCGTCGCCGACTTACCGCTAGGTGCAACGGAAGACCGGGTCGTCGGCGCGCTTGATCTTGAAAAAGCATTGACCCGCGGCGAGAAAGCATTCGAACCCGGACTACTGGCACGCGCCAACCGCGGGTTTTTGTATATCGACGAAGTCAACTTGCTCGAAGACCACCTCGTAGACCTGCTGATCGATGTCGCAGCATCGGGCGAAAATGTGGTCGAACGTGAAGGCCTTAGCGTCCGCCACCCCGCGCGCTTCGTGCTGATCGGCTCCGGCAACCCGGAAGAAGGCGAATTGCGCCCGCAATTGCTCGACCGGTTCGGCTTAGCCGTTGAGGTGGTAACGCCAACGGCGATCGCCGAACGCATCGACATCGTCCGCCGTCGCGATGCCTTCGAGCAAAACCCGACAGCGTTCCTGGCGAAATGGGAGGGTGAACAAACGGCACTCAGGTCAGCGATCGTCGCCGCGCGGGCAGCCCTGCCGAACATCGACGTGCCAGAGATAGCCTTAGAAGACGCCGCCCGACTTTGCGTCGCGCTGAAGACCGACGGCGTTCGCGGCGAACTGACGATCATCCGGGCGTCGCGCGCGCTGGCTGCATTCGAGGGCGAAACGGCGGTGACGCGGGCCCACATTCGCCGCCTTGCAGCCCCGGCACTGCGTCACCGTCTGCGCCGCGATCCGCTCGATGAAGCAGGCTCATCGGCGCGCGTGGCTCGGGCCGTGGCAGATGTGCTGCCGCCGGGCGATATGACGACGACGACGACAACTTCAAATGCCAACACACCTTTGAATTCCAGCGAGGCGGATCGCGCCCGCCGGAACGGCGCGCCCGACGCTCCGCCAGAAGCCCGACTTGAGAGCAAACCAGAGGGCAAGCTCGAAGCAAAGCTCGAAGCAAAATTGGGGGCAAAGCTCGGGGCACATGCGCAATGACGCGACGTGCATCGCAAGCAAATGACCTCGACCAGCCGAGCGCAAATCAGCCCCGCTTAGTTCAATCAGTCCCTCGGGAAAACGCGCCGTCGATGGGTAGCGCTGAGGTCGACATTGCCGATCGCGACGCCCGCGCGCGCCACGTGCTAGCGCTGTTAGCGGTCGATCCTGCCGGGCTCGGCGGCGCGGTTTTGGTTTCGGCCCCCTCGCACGGTCGCGACACCTGGATCGCCGCGTTTCAACTAGCAACCGGGTCTGCTAGCAAACAGCGGCGGATCCCGCTGAGCGTAACGCACGATCGGCTTTGCGGCGGTCTTGACCTCGCCTCAACGCTCTCTCGTGGCCGCCCGGTCATGTCACCCGGGCTATTGGCCGAAGCCGATGGCGGCACGATCATTCTTGCTAGCGCCGAACGGCTGGCCCCGCTGACGGTCTCAGCCATCGTAGCTGCGATCGACGGAGACGGGCCAAGTGGCAAGCATTCGGGCGGCGCGCCATCGTGCTTTGCGACGATCGCGCTGGATGAGAGCACCAACCGCGCAAACGACCCGGCCGATGCCGACGAGCGCGTGGCCGAAGCCCTCGCCGACCGGCTTGCGTTCCGCCTCGATGCCGATGCGATAAACGTTTTGCCAGCAGGATTTGTACTTGGCCTTGAAGATTTTGGACAACCAGGAATGAGAAGCGCCGGGGCCAACAGCGACGATGAGCCGATCAATCTGTTCGACACGCCCGATGCCGATGATATTGCCGCTGCCCGCGCGCGGTTACACGATGTGACGGTGCCCGATCGGGTGATCGCCGGGCTGACGGCGACGGCATACGCACTGGGGATCGCGTCGATCCGCGCAAGCCTCTTGGCGGTGAAGGCAGCGCGTGCGGCAGCCGCTCTTGACGGCCGGGATGAAGCAAACGACGACGATGCCCGTCTCGCCGCCGCACTCGTGCTGGCCCATCGCGCGACGCAACTGCCAGCCGACCCGACGTCCGACGACGACGCGCCGCCAGACGCGCCGCCAGAGGGGCAACCAGAGGAGCAACCAGAACAGGCTCCCGAACAACAAGCCGAGCCGCCCGGCGATCAAACCGAACAATCGGCTAAAGAAGCGCCACCCGATAATGGTCCATCCAACGATGCCGAGCCGCCCGATATGCTCATTGCGGCGGCAAAGGCCGCGATCCCAGCTGGCCTGCTAGCGCAGTTGCAATCGGGGTCGAGCGCATCGCGCACCCAAAACGACGCCGCCCGCAGCGGAGCATCGCGCAACTCGTTGCGCCGCGGTCGCCCGGCAACATCACGCCCCGGGGACCCCCGCCGCGGTGGCCGTCTCGACCTCGTGGCAACGCTGCGACGCGCCGCCCCCTGGCAAACGATACGCCGCGCTGAGCGAGTAAAATCAGACACCCAGAATCCAGAAGCGCAATCTGTCGGCACCAAACGAGACAAGAGCAGCAGACTAGGTGTCAACAAGCAGCCAGCATCGAAAACGAAAGCCAGCAAGAGCACAGCCCCGGCACGCATCGAAGTCCGTCGCGACGATCTCGTCGTGCGACGCTACGAGGAAAAATCCGGCACGCTGCTGATTTTTGCCGTCGATGCCTCGGGCTCGGCCGCTCTGTCGCGTTTGGCCGAAGCCAAAGGCGCGGTCGAGTTATTGCTGGCTGATTGTTACGCGCGCCGCGACGAGGTCGCCGTCGTCGCGTTCCGTGGAACGGGCGCCGAATTGCTGTTGCCTCCAACCCGCGCGCTGGCACGGGCCAAGCGAGCGCTGGCGCAGCTTCCTGGCGGCGGTGCGACGCCGCTGGCAGCAGCCCTTGATGCCGCACGCGATCTCGCCGCTGGAGCGCGCCGCAAGGGCCGCCAGCCAGCCGTGGTGCTGTTAACGGACGGCCGTGCCAACGTCGCGCGCGATGGCCGAACCGGCCGCACGGTTGGCGAGGCCGATGCCCATGCAGCCGCAGCTCAACTGCGCATCAGCGGCGTCCCAGCGCTCGTGATCGACACCTCAGACCGGCCGCAACCGCAGGCCAGCCAACTCGCAGCCGTCCTTGGCGCGCGGTTCCTGGCGTTGCCCCGCGCCGATGCAACGAAACTGTCCGCCGCCGTGCGCGCCGGCCTGCCGGGGGCGTGACGCAATGGCCAATCCGCAACGGTTAGACTTTGCCCGCGACGGTCAAAACTGGCCGCACCGCGAAACGAGCCGCTTCATCGAAAGCGGCGGCCTCGTCTGGCACGTCCAGATCATGCGACCACCAGGAAGCAGCTTCGCGCCGCCGATCCTGCTGGTCCACGGGACAGGGGCCTCGACCCATTCGTGGCGCGATGTGATGCCAATCCTCGCTCGCCGCATGACGGTGGTGGCGATTGATCTGCCGGGTCATGGCTTCACGTCGATGCCGACGGCCAGTTCGGGTGACAACGCAGGACTGTCGTTGACGGGCATGGCGCGCGGCATTGCAGGGCTACTGTCGGCGCTTGGCATCGCGCCGCGCATTGCAGCTGGTCACTCGGCTGGAGCCGCGATCCTCGCCCGGATGTGTCTCGACGGCAAGCTGCCGCTCGACACGCTCATTTCTCTCAACGGCGCGATCCTGCCGCTGGGCGGGCTGGCGGGCACGATTTTTTCGCCGATCGCGAAGTTTCTGGTCGGGATCGATTTTGTGCCGCGCTATGCTGCATCCCGCAACTCCGACCCGTCGGTGCTGAAAGGCTATCTCGCCAACACCGGCTCGACACTCACGGCCGAAGGGCTGGAACTCTATGGCACGCTCGCCCGCAGCCCGGGGCACGTCGCCGCCGCGCTCGGCATGATGGCAAATTGGAACCTCGACGCGATGGAGCCGGACCTGCCCAAACTCGATGCACGCGTGGTGCTCGTTGCGGCCGCTCTCGACCGGATGATCCGGCCCGAGGCGAGCTTCACCTTGCGCGACCGCTTGCGCAATGCGGAGGTGGTCTTCCTGCGCGACGTCGGCCATCTGGCGCACGAGGAGCGACCAGCCGAAATCGCGGAGCTGATCCTGGCCCGCGCGGTTCAAGCTGGCATTTTGCCCGCGCCCGAACCGGGCGACGGTCATACCAACGCGACGGTTGGCGCGCCGGGCCCGGTTGAACGCAACGCTAACCCCTGAGCACCCTAGAGATGGCTGAGACACAGGCGTTCGATCCAGGCACGGTGAAGTTCGTGCTGATGTTCGGGGCAGCTTTCGTCGTGGCGGTGTGGGGCATCTGGACAACGACACGCCGCCAGCGCGAGTTTGAACGCGAGGCCGAGCAACGCCGTGGGGCCCAAAGCGACAAACGGAGCAACGACGCGCGAGACCGGCGCGACGGCCCGGCACCATGAACCGCGAGCTTCTCTAGGGCGTCTGTGACGACCGTGTTTCCTTGTCAGCCGTCTGTCCCTGTCAGCCGTCTGTCCTTGACACGTTGGGGGCCGCTATGCGCTTGTCGCGGCCTCTTGCACCGCCGCCTCTTGCACCATCCGGCAAAAACCGCGATTGCGGACAGCAAACGTGTGACACGGCGCAACTGGCGCTCATGAACCACAAAAACCAACGAACCAAGCGATACGGGACGCGCGACCATGGCCGAAGCACAGGACAAGACGAAACCATCGGCAGGCGTGGTGACCTCCCCACCATCTGCTGGCAATGGGAAGGCTAGCAACGGAATGCATCGCTACCGGTCCCACTCCTGTGGCGGATTGCGCCGGTCGGACGCTGGTGCGACAGCGCGACTGTCGGGCTGGGTCCACCGCGTGCGCGACCACGGCGGATTGTTGTTTATCGATCTTCGTGACCACTACGGCATCACACAAGTCGTCGCCGATCCGGATTCGGCCGCGTTTAAATCCGCCGAACGATTACGCTCAGAATGGGTCGTCAGGATCGATGGCAACGTCCGCGAACGGCCAACTGGAACACTGAACGCGGAACTGCCAACGGGCGAAGTCGAGCTATTTGCGCTAGAGATCGAGGTGTTGGCGGAGGCGGCCGAATTGCCCGTGCCCGTGTTCGGCGAGCCCGATTACCCAGAGGACATGCGGCTGCAATATCGCTTCCTCGACCTGCGCCGCGAGAGCCTCCACAAGATCATCATGGCGCGCGTGGCGATCATTCGCTCGATCCGAGATCGGATGCACGCCGCTGGTTTCAACGAATTCCAGACGCCGATCCTCACGGCCTCATCGCCCGAAGGCGCGCGCGACTTTCTGGTGCCGTCGCGCATCCACCCCGGCAAATTCTACGCGCTGCCGCAGGCCCCGCAGCAATATAAGCAGCTGCTGATGGTGTCAGGCTTCGACCGCTATTTTCAGATCGCGCCATGCTTCCGCGACGAGGACCCCCGCGCCGACCGCTTGCCGGGCGAATTCTATCAGCTCGACGTCGAGATGAGCTTCGTCGAGCAGGAGGACGTGTTCGCGACGATGGAGCCCGTTATCACA
>JBBQNE010000092.1:0-12798 GCA_038329675.1 Hyphomicrobiales bacterium
GGCGCGATTGAGATCATCGAAGATCGCAAGATCGGCTGATTTGGTTTCAAGGGCGGCGGTTGCCGATGCGGCCGACGTGCGGTTATGCGGGGTGAGCATGAGGGGTTTCTTTTGTGAAGGATCAGTGGGTTGGAGCAAGCGGGGTTGGTCTACCGGCTAACGGGGTGGTCGCCGAAATTGGGTGGCGGATCTGATGGTGGCGGTGAGTTCCTCCAAAGGAGCGGTTGCAGATGGCTTGGGACGACTGTTCACCTGCGACAGCGGAAGTGCCTGAGAAGGAGTATCGCTGGGCCGCAGAGAGCGGGGATAACTTGACGGCGATAATCCCGAAATTCGGGCACCGAAAAGCATCGGAAAGGTTACGATCGAGATTTCCCAAAGGTCGACGCGAGTGAGGCGGCGCAGGTTCGATCCGGGAATGCGTTGGCTTGTGATGGTTTTGAAACCGATTGACAGGCCGTCTATTGCGCCAGCCCGCAGCAACGCATCCAGGTCTCGGGCCCTTGAATTACCAAGCGTCAGTGCCCCTTCGACGCGAAGGCCACGGGCATCCTCGGCAAGCTTAGTCCACACGCCGACGGGCTCCTTTGGGTCGTGCTGGAACAAAAGCCGGATGCCCGATGGGCCAAGCCGAGTGAGTGTTTCGGTAAAGGCACCACGGGCAACGATATCGCCGCCCTGGTCGGGCACATCGAACAGGCTGGCGTAACCAGAGAACGTACCGTCGGAGGCGAGTGGGAGCGATTGGAGTTGGGCGTGCGCGAGAGTGGTCGGCGCAAACGGAGGCGGCCGCGGCGGTGACGCCGGCGCGGCGGGTGGTGGTCTCAGCATGTCGGGTGGGTCAGGTTACGGTGAGGGGGAGATCTGACGCGGCACGGCGCCGACGCTCAAGGCAGCGGTCGGGGCGGGTATCGCGATGACTGTCGGGTGGCCCGGCGATGTTAACTGCCAGTCGGGGTTGCGAGTGGTGTGTAGCCGGTGGCGGCGCGTTTTTCGTCGGTGGTGAGGAACGTTGAGGTTTCGAGCTGACGCCACAGGGCTTCGCGCTCGGAGGATAGGGCGACGATCTGGTCTAGGTCGGGGATGAGGCGGAGGTCGCGGGCGGTGTGATGATTTTGCGAGGCCGATAGGGACGGGTCGACAACGGTGTCGGCAGGCGCGTTCCCAAAAGAATGTCCGGGGTCGGGCGGATATGCCGGGGCGAGCCAGTCGACGAGCGAAGCGGCGGTGCGCTCGACCAGCGGGAGTACAGTCTGGCGCCACAATGCGCGAGTTGCTTCTTGATAATTGGAGTACGTATTATCGCCGGGGATGCCGAGCAGCATTGGCGGCACGCCGAGGGCCAGCGCGATCTCGCGCGCGGCGGCGTGTTTAGTTTCAATGAAATCCATCTCGCGCGGGCTGAGCGACAGTGGTTTCCAATCGAGCCCACCTTCGAGAAGCAGCGGACGGCCAGCATTTTTAGCGCCCTGGAAGCCGTCTTGTAATTCAGCCTTGAGGCGCTCGAATTGCTCGGGGCTCAAGCGGCCTTCGCGCGCGGCGTAAACAAGGGCGCCTGATGGACGGGCAGCGTTGTCGAGCAACGCCTTGTTCCAGCGCGCGGCCTGATTGTGGATGTCGATAGCGGTGGCGGCAGCTTCAACGGGGGAGTGGCCGTAGTGGTCGTCCAGAGGATGGTAGAGCTTGAGATGCAGAATGGGGCACAGCGCGCCATCGGCAGGTTCGGCATCGAAACGGACGCTGCCGCCGCTGGCAGTATATTCGAATGCGGCGGGCCAACCCGATTGTCCCGGGATGATGCGCATACGGTCGGGTCGCAGAAGGTGCAGCTCGCGCGGCGGCAGGCCACGAACGGCAACGGCCTCGACATAAGCGTTACCGGAGACGAGGAGCGAGCTGTAGAGGTTGGCGAGAAATCCCGCGCGGGTTTGGTTGGGCGTTGGATGGGATAACAGGTCGAGGAGGGCGTGGTCCTCGATTTCATGACGGCGATGGTAGAGGATCAAAGGGACGGAGGCAGCAGCCTCTGCAACCATTCGCACGCAGCGGTGTACGACCGCGTTCGACATGTAACCCTCGCGGGCGAAGGCTGCGTAAGCGCGGCCCGACCACGCTGGCGCGCCAAGCGTCTCGTAGGCGATCAGCGGACCGGTTCTCGAGGCTTTAGCGTCAGGCGCGGTGGGCAGGCGCGCGAGGGCGGCAAGACGCGCAAGGGCGCGGCCGGCGGCGGGTGGCAGCAGGGGCATGGGTGCGATCGGGTTGGAGGGTGGTTGGGAGGTGGGCAGTGGGCAGTAGGCAGTAGGCAGTAGGCAGTAGGCAGTAGGCAGTAGGGCGGGCGATCAGGATGTTCGGAATAAGAGCGCGACGAGTGCGAGCATTGGCGATCGTTCGGCTATCTAAGTGGATGCACTGTCATTTTTGCGAGGTTGGTTTGTGCGTGGAGTTCAGTCTTGGAAAACGGCCGATCACGGGTGATGCGAGCCAATGAAACCACTACTGAAGATGTGCATTGGCATCGGTTGCGGAACCGCAGATTTTTAGAACTGAAGTTCGTTCGTCAAGCGCCGGTCGGCGACTACTTTGCCGACTTCCTCTGTCGGGAAAAGCGTATCGTTGTCGAGGTTGACGGAGCGACGCGCGTGGAGAGCCATGTAACGTGGCTTGTGATCGGCGGAGGTCTGAGGTTTTAGAGGATATGAGATGCCGAGTTTATCGTGTTTCGAATCAAGCAGTATTCGAAGATGTTGGTCAGTTTCTTCATGGGCTTGCGGACGTGATGGGTCCGTTGGAGGACCAGTGAGGTGTTGACTTCATGTCTGCCCCTCACCCTCGACGGCATCTCCGCTTTCGCGTCGATGCTCGTCTCTTCCCTCTCCCCGTGAGGACGGGGAGAGGGGGATAAGCACCGTTTGCAATTCGCTATTCGCCAGGGACTACTCACGCGCATCAAAAGCTGCGGACGTGCGGGTCGCGGTTGGAGGCTAGGAGCAGCGAGGTGAGGGCCCAGACGAGGGCGTCGAGGCGGTCAGGTGAGCGGCCAGACGCGAGGCCGTCGGCACCAAACGCGCACATCTGGTCTTCGAGTTGCGGGAACGAGCCAACGTGGGAGACGCGGCCTTCGGCATAGAGCGCAGCGACGGGTTCGGCGCGCAGCCACTTGCCGCGCGTGGCCCGAACTTTCTGGACAGCAACACTTGGGTCGATTTGGCGCAAAACCTGAGTGACGAGGTCGCCACCCTGGTTGACCTCCGCAACGAGACGATCGGCCATGAAGTCTTTGTAGGCAGCAACCGCAGCACGCGCCCATACGGACGGCTCGCGGCCCTGGATGGTGCGGTCAGACAGAATGTAGGCGCGGTTATCGGGGCCAATGCCAGCGACCATGATCCCGCAAGCGTCCGACGAGGCGGTGGCGGTGACGGGCGGATCGACGGCGACGACGACGACTTTCATGTCGGGCGCCTTACCGATGCGGTTGGCTTCGATCCAATCGCGACGCCACAGCGCACCAGCGCGATTGTCGACGATGTCGCCGTCAAGTTCCTGGCGGGCGAGCGCGGTGCCCGTGTAACGACGAGTGATTTCGGTCATGAACGACGGGGCCAAGTTGGCAGCGTTATCGGCGGTGCGGGAGCGCGTGACGACAGTGGTCGGATCTTCCATCAGCCGCTTAAGGACGGGGATTGGTTTGGGCGTGGTAGTCGCCACCATCTGGGGATGGCGGCCGATGCGCAGTCCGAACTGGAGCATGTCGAAGCCGTGGTCGGGGTTATGCCACTTGGCGAGCTCGTCGACCCAGGCGGTATCGAATTGCGGTCCGCGCAAAGATTCTGGATTGTCGCCGCCAAACATTTGCGCAATCGCGCCGTTCGGCCAGGTCAGTTGCATTTTGGATGGCTCAAAGGTTGGTCGTTCATGTGGGGCGTGAATGGCGAGCAGGCCGGAGATGCCCTCAACCATGACGTGGCGGACATCGCCGAGCGTCTCGCCAACGAGCGCGATACGGCGTGAAGATTCAGAGGCGAACGGCGGGATACCGAGCGCCTTGGCGCGGATCCATTCGGCCCCGGCACGGGTCTTGCCAGAACCGCGACCGCCGAGGATGAGCCAGACGCGCCATGGCTCACCGGAGCCGGTTGCGATGGGTGGCAATTGGTCGTCGCGGGCCCACAATTCCCAATCGGCGAGAACACGAGCGGCCTCGTCATGGGGCAGGCTCGCTAGGTGTTCGGGCAGCGAGCCCGTTTTCCATGAGGCGTTCAAGGCGCTCCGCAATCTGGCGGCGAAGGCGCTCCGCATCGGCGGCCCCGGAGGGATCGATGCCGGTGGCGGCGTTGGTGCCAGCGCTTGCCCCGGCGCGGTGAGACCTGGGATCGGAGGATTTGGGTTCGGTCGATTTGGCGTCAGATCGGTGGCGGGCAGATCGGATGGTAGGGTCAAGTTCAAGGACACGTTCGTAAGATTGAATGATCGAGGCGAGCGCGCGAACGAGCCGCTCGGCGTCGCCAGCTTTAAGGTTGGTCGCATCCATCAGCTTGTCGATCCGGCCCATATCGCGATGGATAGCGTCGTAGAATTTAGCGATTGTGGTTTTGCGCTTGCTGGTAGCAGTTGCAGCTTGGCTGGCCGTGGGCTGGCGCGGAGGGTTCGCTTGAGCGGTGTCAGCTGGAGCGGTGTTTGCTTGAGACGTGTTAGCTCGGGTGGCGTTTGTTCGGTCGGATGTGCGGTCGGATGTGCGGGAATCGGGATTGACTGTCCCGGGCACCGGATCGGCAGCCGTGAAAATGGGGCGTGCGGTTAACTCCGATAGCGTCTCGATCAGTCCCGCCGGGGTCTGGCGGACCGGTTTCGTCGCGAGATCCTTCAGCGGTTTTTGCAAAGCACCGTTTGATCGGCCGTCGCCTGCGCTAAGGCGAGCTGCGACGGCGCTTGGGCGGGCGGTCCACCCCTGAGCCGTTCGCGCGCGGCGCAATTGCGCCGCCGTAATGTCGAAGCGGTCGCAGATTGAGGCGATGGTTTGGGTATCGTCGGCGTAGGCGAGGCTGACGGCAGTCCAGTCTGGGTCGGCCGACGACGTGGACGGTCGTGGTCGAGACGTAGTGGTCGTCATAGATTGAAGGTCCGTAGTGAGGCTGGTCCGTGGTCAAACGGGCGTAGGCGATCGATCGCGAAACGGCGGTCGCCGTCGCGGATCGAAATTAGAAGGGGTGTTGGACGAGAGCGGGTCGAGCGGCCGCAGGGGTGCGGTTGGGAGGTCGCTGTGATTGTCGCGCAGTTCGTCGGGTATATCAGGAACATACCTCAGGAGCGTAACGCGGGGATAAGTTTGACGAAAAAAATCAACAAAGGCAGAAAACACGGGCGTTTCGAATTTGGCGCTGAAGGTTGCAGACGCATTTTGCGGGGATAGGGCCAGAGCGCGGGGCCAAAAGCGCAAAATCGTGGCGTTTGCGTCACGGTGGACAGTGGCTGAGGTCACAGGACAGGGCAGGCGCCAACTGCGGATGCCCAACTGCGAATGTCATCGTTAGTTGCCGGGAGACCATGGCAACGGATGCAAACTGACGCGGGCAGCAATGTTACCCAATCGCAACACGACGAGCCCGCATGCGCTCAAGAGACCGTGCTGTTGTTGCTCACATCGTTCAGGCGCCAGATAGGTGGACTGAGCAGTGACACAAGCTGGCGAACGTACGCGGTAACGTGAGCCCGGCAAAAATTCGAGTTGGTTGGCAGCCGCGTTGGAGGCGTTATGCGTTGGTCGAAGTGCGCAGCGGGCCTGAAGGTCAGCGCAAGCCGCGTGGTCATGGCACACCTCGGGTTAGCCATCGTGCTTGGTGGGGCGATGGTGCCACAGGCAGCCCGTGCGGATGACTTCGGCTTTGACCAGCTTGCCAAAGTGATCGTTGCCTCAACCAGTGGCGCCCCCGCGCTGATCCCGTTCATCGAACGGCCTGGCATACCCGATGTCGTCTTCGACGGACCACCAAGTGCATTTGGCTATCTGGGGTCAGTGTCAAACCCGCGCGTCGCCTATCTCAATCGCGGTGGCACGAGTTTTTATCGCGCCGAGACCGACAACAAATGCAACCCCGATAGCTTCGCATTTCCAGCGGGACAAGCCGGCTTGCAAAAGATCGCCTACTCGACGTTTTTCAAGTTTGAAGTCAAAGCGGGCGAATTGACGTTCAAGAACGTCGCGAAGGGCGACACCGTATTTTCGCTATCGCCATTCCAGGCCAGGATCTTACGGCGCGTGTCGGTTACGATAACTGACCTCAAAGAATACACGCTCGATTTCCGGCTGCTTAAGCGGCGGGTTGCGCAGGTCGCCGCCGAACCCGAATGTCAGGACTTTCGCTGGGCCTTGACGAAGGTATTCGAGGGCAAGGTCGCGGTCGGCTATTACTTTGAGGCTGGCGCCGACGTATCGGCACAGCTCGACATTGCCAATACGGTCAACCTGAAGCTTGGCCTCAGCGTGATCAACCAAATCGGGCAAAGCGAAGCCTCACCGAACGTGCTTGAATTTATAAGCGAGCCGCGGATGGTTGCGGCGCGATTCCGCCCGGTGTCAGAGGTCATCGGAACGACGCGCGTCGCCCGCCGGTGATGTCAGCCATCGCTGATGGAATGAGACGGTCGGCGGACGGGAGGACGAACCGTTGGCGCTGATTGGCAGAAAACGCAACGCCAGGATCAGGGCCCAGACCGGGGCCGAGACCGGGATCAAGACCGGGATCAAGACCGGGATGACCATCCAGACTTGGATCGCTGGCTGCGATTGCCGTCGGCTCGTGCGCCGATCGACCGCCGCGGTCTCCTCGGTCGTGGCACTAATTCTCGTGTCGGGGTGCGCAAGCCCGCGGGGACCGGCGCTCGGCGATGCGATTTCGCGGGCCTACCCTGGTCACGACGAAGTTCAACCGAAGCTCGCCATTGGCAATGATCCAGCGAGCTTCCCGTATACGCCTGGCGCGCTGATCCTGGCCGTGGCTGGCGGCGACCCGAACGGGACTACCGGAGGCCACTCATGGAGCCAACTGTGGACCGCCGAAACTGATTTTCGCTGCGGCCACACCACCCCAATCGGCAAGCTGAGAACGGTCCAGCTCAAACCCTACGTCATCGGAACGGGTGCCGCCGCTTCGATCGCAACGCGCGAACATGCCCAGGAGCACGCCCAGGACTGGTTGGCTGGCAGCACCGGGCTATCGCGCGCTTCGCTCACCGGCGTATCATCGGTCCGCATCGCGCTGACGAACGTCCGCCGCATCGCCCCTTCCCAGCGCCAACTCGCACAACTCACGAGCGAAGCGGCCAATGGCTGCCCACTTGCGGTCGTTGGCGGATGGAAGCCTGTCAAAGCTGTTTTGATCGGCGACCTCCGCGTTGAGGTCAGATTTGAGCGCAGTTTCCAACTTGGGGCCCGCTTGGCGCTGTTGCGGGAACTGCAACTGTCGTTTGGCGTTGGCTACGAACAGGTTTCTGACAATGCGCTGCTGGGCCGCCAAGTGGCCTTCGGCGTCCAGTGGCAGTAGGCGGGGACGGCGTGCCATCGCTCGGCGAAACGCGAGCAAGTCAAACGCCTTAGGAACCGAAGCAAACCAAAAGCACTATAATGCCGTAACGACCTTGCTTACGAAGATGAGCAACCGGCGATCGGTCCATCGTGACCGCTCCCATCAAACGGACGACCCGAATTTGACGCACAAAACAAGACCAATAATAAACAACGATCACCCGAGGAAACCACAATGAGCAAGCGTCTTTATCAGTCGCTCACACTGGCCGTTTTGGCCGGAGCGGGCATCGCCTCGACGGCCATCGCCCAAAGCAAAGCGCCGACCCTGTCGAGCACCGTCGTCCTGAAAGGTCGAGATGCGCCCTGGGACATGGCCTTCCTTCCCGATGGCACAATGTTTTTTACTGAGAAGTGCATTGGCCTGTCTGTCAGATCGCCGACAGGAACCGTCAGCGCCCTGCTCGGCATGAAGGATTCAAAGGGCTATCCTGAAACGGCAGCTGACCTGTTTTGCAGCGGCCAAGCCGGGATGAGCGGGGTCGCGATCGACCCGAATTTTGCAACCAACCGCTTCATTTATGTCTACTCGGCCTCAAGCACGACGGCGCCTGGCACCAATCGCGTCATGCGCTTAACCGTCAACGCCGATATGACAAAGGTTGCCAACCGCACCGATATCGTCACCGACATTCCCTACAAGCCGGCCGCGAGCAACCACCCCTTCGGCGACCCAGGAGCGCACAACGGCGGGCGACTCCGCTTCGGCCCAGCCGACGGGTTCTTGTATGTCACGACCGGCGACACCCACAACGGCGAGGTGCCACAAAGCGCAACGCGCGTCGGCGGCAAGGTTTTGCGCATTGACCGCGACGGGAAGGCAGCCCCAGGGAACGGCGCGCCACAGGGCTTCGATGCGCGTGTTTACACCTACGGACATCGCAACCCACAGGGCATCTGCTTCCGGCCAGGTTCGAACCAGCCGTTCACGGCCGAGAACGGCCCATGGCACAGCGATGAGGTGACGGCGCTCGTTGCTGGCGGCAACGCCGGTTGGGATCCTCGCCCAAATGTCGGCGGCCGCAAGGACTGCCCGGACGGCTATTGCGGCTACTCGCCCAACCAGATGGGCGCGATGGACCCCAAGGAACGCGCTGCCTTCATGCCGATGACCGACCTCAAGACCTACCCAGCTGCCATGAAGCCCGCCTGGAACAACGAAGGCCTGTCGCAAGGCATGTCGTCGTGCACCTTCCTCAGCGGCGCGCAGTGGAAGGATTGGGACGGCCGCATGCTCGTTGGCATGATGGGCATTGGCATCCACGGTACGCCCGTTGGCAACCGCCTCGACGTGCTTGATGTTCCAGCCGATGGCTTGTCATCGACGCGGACAACGGTGTCGTTGCCAATGCCAGCCGGTCGCTTCCGTTCAGTGGTGCAGGCTCCCGATGGGTTCTTGTATGTCGCGACGGACGGTGGCGAGATCTACCAGATGAAGCCGAACTGACCTGAACTTACCTGACCCGAACTGAGACGTAGGCCGGGAGCAAGAGGTGGCAACGTTGTGCGCGCCTCAAGCTCCCGGTCATTTAGCCCGGGTAGCAATTGACCCGGATCGCAATTGGGCCCCGGTCAATTGGCCGACCGTCATTCAGCTGACCGTCCGTCGGCCGAAGACAATACCGTCGAAGACAATACGGACGAAGATGCGTCGTCCTGCACATTGATGAACAATCCTCGGCTAGAAACCCGCCATGATCACACTCCGAGCCATCGCCGTTGTTGCAGCGCTGCTGGCTACGTCATCGGCGGCCGTTGCCAACCCCGAAGCTACATCCGACCTCGTCCGCAGCAAGAATTGCGGCGCATGCCACCACCTCGAACGCAAGATGAACGGGCCGGCTTTTAAGGCCATCGCCGAGCGCTATGCTGGAGACCAAGCGGCCGCAGCAGCGCTCAGCGCCAAAATTATGGCTGGCGGAGGCGGTGTGTGGGGGCCGATGGCCATGCCCGCACAAGCCCAAGTCTCGCCGGAGGAAGCCGCGGCGATCGTGCAATGGATTTTGAGCCAGAGGTAACCGGGCTGGCGGTGCCCAATCCGTGACGCGGAGCAACGCGACCTCGCGCGCCTGCTGGCATTCCAACTCGAGCCTCCTACTAGCTGACCAAAATCCAAAAACCGGGTGACGTGGCAAGCGTCCCGCCAGCCGAGCATCAGGCAGGTCTCGCTTGCACAGCGATAGTGACGACCCTACGTCGCGCCGCAGGGCGATGAGCGCGCGGCGGCAACCGTGTCGCTAAGGCGCGACGCGTCACTGACGCCGAAATCCTATATAGCCATGCCCACGTCCCGGTCGCAAAACCGGTACGGCAAGTAGCTCAACAGGACGGCGGGGTCAGATGGCAGCGGCAGGCGATCGGTTGGTAACGGTATTTGGTGGATCGGGTTTCGTCGGGCGCTACGCTGTGCGCGCGTTCGCCAAGCGCGGCTGGCGCGTGCGCGCCGCAGTCCGCCGCCCCGACCTCGCAGGCCACCTCCAGCCGGGCGGCGCCGTCGGACAAATCCACGCCGTGCAGGCAAACCTCCGTTTCCCCGATAGCGTCCGCCGCGCCGTCGAAGGGGCAACCTGCGTCGTCAATAGCGTCGGCGTGCTGGCCCCAACCGGCGCCCAGACATTCGATAAGCTGCACGTCGAAGGCGCCCGCGAGGTCGCCCGCGCCGCACGCGAAGCTGGCGCCACCCGTTTTGTGCATGTTTCCGCGATTGGCGCCGACTATGCCTCATCAGCCCAATACGCTCGCACCAAAGGCGAGGGCGAGCGCGCCGTGCTCGAAGAATTTCCAGGCGCGATCATCCTGCGTCCATCAATCGTGTTTGGCCGCGAGGACCAGTTCTTCAATCGGTTCGCCAACCTTGCAACCATGTCGCCATTCCTGCCTCTAATCGGCGGCGGCAAAACCAAGTTCCAGCCCGTGTTTGTGGGCGACCTCGCTGAGGCAATCGTGCTGGCAGCCGAGGGCGCAGGCAAACCCGGCGCGGTGTATGAACTCGGCGGCCCAGCCGTCTTGTCGTTCCGCGACCTCCTCGATCGCACGCTCGAATGGTCGCAACGCAAACGCTTTTATTTACCGCTCCCGTTCTGGGCAGCCAAACTCCAAGCCGTGATGACCAAGCCGTTGCCAAATGCGCTACGCCCGATCACCGTCGACCAGGTCCGCATGTTGCAGGCTGGCGACAATGTCGTAAGTCCAGCTGCGCTCGCCGACGGTCGCACATTAGCTGGCCTCGGTGTCACATCCCTGACGCCCGTCGAGGCCGAGGTGCCGCTCTATCTTGAGCGCTTCCGACCAAGGGGGCAATTCTCGCGCTATCGCGGCTGATATCGATCCGGCGAAATTGTCGCCGCGCCAGGACGCCTACCCAGTCGATTTCGCCGTCTGCCCAAACAGGATCGCGCGGCTCGCCTCGTCAACCGTGGCAGCCTTGTTGATCTCTTCAGCGCGCGCGTAAGCCCGCACGGTCGCTGGCCGCGCGCGGATGGCTTCAAACCAACGCCGCAGGTTTGGAGAGTCGTCGAGATTTTGGTTTTGCCGCTTCCACGGAACGATCCACGGATAGGCCGCCATGTCGGCGATGGAGTAGTCGCCAGCCACATACGCTCGGTCCGCCAACCGCCGGTCCAGCACGCCGTAAAGACGGTTCGTCTCGTTCACATAGCGGTCGATCGCATAGGGGATCTTTTCGGGCGCGTACTGCACGAAATGATGGTTCTGCCCGGCCATCGGCCCAAGCCCGCCCATCTGCCAAAACAACCACTGCGACACCTCGGTCCGCCCGCGCAGATCGGCTGGAATGAACTGCCCGGTCTTATCGGCCAGATAGAGCAGGATCGCACCGCTCTCAAACACCGAGATCGGTTCGCCGCCGCCAAATGGCGCGTGATCGACGATCGCCGGGATGCGATTATTGGGCGCAATCGCCAGGAAGTCCGGGCGAAATTGCTCGCCCTTCGAAATATTGACGGGCATAATCCGGTAATCGATGCCCGCCTCTTCGAGAAACATCACCACCTTGTGCCCGTTCGGCGTCGTCCAATAATGCAGATCAATCACGACGCGTTCTCCTGCAACAAGTTCGACCAACACGACCTCGGATCGATGACAACTCGGACAAAGCACTGGTTCGTCAGTTCCGAATTGCCGATAAGGTAGCTAGGTGACCCGCAACTTGCAAGCCCAACCGCGCGCATGAACGGACGCCCGGCCCATTTTGCGCCGCCGTTACTCCGCCGCGGCGCGTTTGCCAGCTAACGCCGCTTGTGTCAGCACGGCGCGTAATGCGGCGGGCTTCAGCGGCTTGCGCAACCGGATAAAACCAGCGTTGCGGATCTCGCGCTGAATGTCCGTCGAATGGTCGGCCGTGATGATGATGGCTGGGATGTCGAACGTCGATGCCCGACGAATCGCTGCGATTGCATCGAGGCCGGTCTGGCCGTGGTCGAGGTGGTAATCGGCCAAAATAATATCGGGCCACAAGTTGCGCATTTTGGGGAACCCCATGCGCCGGCTCGTTACGGCCTCCGCGCTGCCAGCCGTCTCAATCGTCGAGCCCCATTCTCGCAACAGCGCCTCCATACCGGCCAGCACGTCTGGCTCGTTGTCGAGGCACAAGATACGCTGGCCGAGAATGCTAATCACCGCCGGTCCAGCTGCAACGCGTTTCAAGTCAGTTTCCGCAGGCGGCGCCATGGGGACCCGGATCGCAAACATCGACCCTCGCCCAACCTGCGACGTAAGCACGATCGGCGCGCCCAACATGCGCGAAATTCGCTCCACGATCGATAAGCCAAGTCCCGTGCCCCGCTCAGGCCCACTATCGCCGAGCCTCTGGAATTCTTGAAAAATAATCGTCTGATGTTCCCGGGCAATGCCAGGGCCAGTGTCATAAACGCTAATCGCAGCCTCAGTGCCCGCGCGGCGCACCCCCACCAGTACGCGGCCCTCATGCGTGTACTTGATGGCGTTCTGAATCAGGTTTTGCAGCACCCGCCGCAGCATCCGACGGTCCGATCGCACCCATATGTGCGTCGCGATTATTTTGAACTCGAGCCCGCGCGCGGCCGCCACCGGCTCAAACTCAAGCTTCAGCTGTTCGAGGACAGGGGCCAGCGGAAAGGTATCCAATTCCGGCTCAAGCCGCCCCGCGTCGATTCGCGAGACCTCGATGAGCGCTGAAAAAATCTCCTCAACCGCCACCAGTGATGCGTCGAGCTTAC
>JBBQNE010000093.1:0-12740 GCA_038329675.1 Hyphomicrobiales bacterium
CTCTCCGATGTTCACGACTGGCTCAACTTGGGGGCGAGTGCCAAAGAGGCGCCCCACGATCCCTACACCGCCGTTGTCATCGGGTTTCTTGAAGGTCTCCTCAGCGTCCGTGGGGTTGACCGGCACCTTGTTGCCGCCTTCAGCCATGAAGAGTTGCTGGACATGAAGGTGTTCCTCGCTCACGGCCTGTTGAATGGGCGGCGCTATGCTGCGCTGATGCGGCTGTCGGCTGCACGATAGGAAGATGGGTTCCCTTACGTCACCCGCATCGTCGTGACGGACGTATCCAGCGGGATGATCGTCATCGCGCGCCAGAAGGCTGCGGCCGAGGCACGCAGGAACGTCGAATTCTCGGTCGCGACCGCCGACCGTGCGCCTGGTTCCGATGGCACATACGATGCCGTTCTGGCGTTCAACGTTCTGCATCTGATGGCCGAACGACCCAGGATGCTGGCGCATGTCCACCGCTTGCTGAAACCCGGCGGCCTGTTCATCTCGAAGACCCCATGCTTGTTGGAGATGAACCCGCTATTTGCTTGGCAGTCCCCGTTGCCCGGCTGCTCGGCAAGGCGCCGACGGTTTCGTTCTTCTCCGCTTCAGCACTTGAGTCTGAGATCACGGACGCACGCTTCAAAATCTTCGAACGAGAGCGCCACGGTTCGGGGCGCAAGGATCCACGGATTTTCATCGCTGCGCGCAAGACGTAGATGCCACGTCGTCAAGCGCGATGATGTTGATGGAGATCACAGAACTATTTCAATGACATAAGTGTCCGCACTTTTATCCAGTACGGTGCGCCAACTTACTGTCTGTTCAGCCCGACCCACACCTGTAACGCAACGACTTATAACCTCGACGATACGCTCGCACCGAACAGGGCGGCGATGGTCTGCAGAATTTTTCGTGTCGCGTAATGATCTGCGCTGCTTGAACCTGCTGGAGCATGGCGCTTTGCCGCCTTCGCGTATTGCAGTGTCGCTGGGTATTACGCCCGGCAGCGTGACAGCGTTGATCGACAGGCTTGAACGCAAAGGGTTAGTTGAGAGTGCAAGGACGCCGGACGACCGCAGAGGCGTGCTGGTGAGCGCAACATCGCTGGTCTTCCGCAGCATTGGCATGCTGTATTGATCCTGCGCGATGGCTCTGCATGACATGGCCATGGCCTATCCCGCCTCAGAGCGCGGATCCGCCGTCCGCCATTTAGTGCACGCTGCGGGCGCCTGGGAAGCGGCTGTGAAACCGAGCTCGCCCCACACACACCCTTGCACAAGTGCCGTTCCACAGCTGCCGTAGCGGCGGGCTTGCGATTCCTGTTATGCCGATGCCTAGGCGCGACAACAGGTGGCAGGCGCGGTGGTCCTTCAAGAACTGGCGACGATCTTCATCGGCACGATGGTGCCGGTGTTTGCCCTGATTGGCATCGGAGCGCTGATCGCCAAGCCGCTTGACCTCCAGGCCCGAACCCTGTCGCGCGCCGCCTACTACCTGTTTATCCCAGCGTTCGTATTCCAGACGTTGTCGACGGCCAAGATCGACTTCGATGTCGCCGCCCGCGTTGCGCTATATGCGATGGCGGCAAACCTTGCCGTTGCGATCCTCGGCCTGCTGGTCGCGCTCGCGTTGCGACGCCCACCGGCGATCGTTGCCGCGTACGTGCTCGTGGCTACGTTCGGCAACACCGGCAACATCGGCTTACCCATCGTACAATTTCACATGGGGCCCGAAAACTTGCCAATCGGCGTCGTGTATTTTCTGGCGATCCTGTCGTTTGACTTCGTCGTCGGGGTAGCAGCGGCGAACTACCGGCACGGTCTCAGCCTATCGGCGGTGCTTGCGGTGTTGAAGACGCCAGCGCTCATTGCTCTGCCGCCAGCCATCCTCGTCAACATGTTTGCCATCGATGTGCCGCTACCGGCTGCGCGCGGTATCAAGCTTTTGGCCGACGCGATGATCCCCGTCATGCTGGTCGCTCTTGGCGTTCAGCTCGGCTTGACGGGGATGCCGCGGTTTACGCTCGATGCGTGGCTCGCCAGCCTCGTGCGCTTGATCGGCGGGGCAGCGATCGCGTTTGCCATGGCGCCCCAATTTGGCGTAACCGGCGTCGAGCGCGCGATTGGCATCATTCAAGCGGCCATGCCGGTCGCCGTGCTAGCGAGCATCATCGCGCTTGAAAAGGACGTCGAGCCCGACTTCGTCATGGCGACCATCATGCTGTCCACGATCCTCGCGCTGCCGGTGCTAACGGTCGTCCTCGCGCTGGTTTGATTTGGCGATCTGTTCAAACCTCAAAGAAATAATCGGTTCGCCACGAGTTGGTCAGACGATTGCCGACCAGTTGGGCGCGCCAGTTGCGCCCGGTCAGTTGCGCGCCAGCTGGAGCCGCACGGCGTCAGCCTTATCCGTCGGACGAAGCCGCAGCTCGGTCAATACCCACTCAAGATCGCGCAATTCCAGCACCGTCGCGATCGTTCGGTCGGGCTCATACTGGTCGACCATCTCCAACTCTAGCCGCCCAGTATTCGTAAACACGGCTCGCGTTACGCGCGACCACAGCTTCGCCATGCGTTGCGCGGCCGACGGTTTCTTTGCCGGATCGACAGCGGTTTCAAACGTCGCCTGATATTGCTTGCGCGCCTGGAGGGCAGCATGGAGCCCCGTCGGCGTGACCGTCGTTTCGACAAAACGGTCGATCGCACCCTGCCCAAAGTAGGCCTTTGTCCGCTGCCACCAAGTCGGGTTGGCGGTCGGTTCGACAAGATCACCGGCCGAGTTCACGGCGTATTTGCCAAGCGATTCCTTCAATGTCGCGCGAACCGACGTCCACACGATTTTGCGCTCAAGGTAGGCGCTATCGTTGGCTTGCACCGCCTCTCGGATCGTCCACGCCGTGTAGAAGGGAACCGCCGCATAGGCCGAAGCCGCACCTGCGATGACAACGACGACCGCAAGAACATGGCGCGCGAGTTTCATCATTCAGAATTGACCACTTCCGGTACGAGGGCTGGACAGCGTAACCTCTAACCTCACCGTGAATTGCGGCCGCTCGCTGACCGCAGGTGAAGCCTAATCCCATCGTGGACGGCATAAGACCATCAACGCGAAGATGTCGCCTAGTCCGTCCAGGAGATTAGGGCGTCCAGGAGATTAGTGCGTCCAAGAACCGACGCGGCCATATTTGAAGTTATCCGCATACGACCGACGTACCCGTTTTGTCGGGACGGGTTCGCTTACGGTATAAGCCAGCCCCTCGCGCTCGGCGTAGGCGACCGCCTGTTCTTTAGTGGTGAACGTCAGCTGGACTTGTTTGGCAGTATTGGCCGAACCACTCCAACCCATCAGCGGATCAATTGAGACCGCCTCAACGGTATCGGCTTCCAGGACCCACCCGTCGGTATTGCCCAAGCCCGACTGCATAGCCGTTTTTGCTGGCCGATAGATGCGGACGGTCATGATTGCCTAATGACTTCGGTGGGGTTGTGAGACGGGACCCAAGTTAACGTTTGGTCGGGGCGGTGGGATTCGAACTCACGACTTCTTGCTCCCAAAGCAAGCGCTCTACCAGGCTGAGCTACGCCCCGATGTAATCCTGTGTGTGACCAAATCCGGCCGTTCGGTCAAGGTGCTCTCGACGCACGCCAGCCAAACGAACGCGTTAACAACTGCCGGACGTTCGCGCGTGCCAAGAGTTCACTTCGCGTTGCCAAAGGTCCGGTGGCGGACGAGGTCACCGGGAATCAGGCCCAGACGGGCCGCGGAGCCGCCCTTGAGTTCCAGGACTGCTGCTACAGCGCCCTTTGACGATATGATCGCCTCAGAATGCGGCTCGGTCATTGCCTC
The DNA here is from genome assembly GCA_038329675.1 of Hyphomicrobiales bacterium. Taxonomy (GTDB): domain Bacteria; phylum Pseudomonadota; class Alphaproteobacteria; order Rhizobiales; family Hyphomicrobiaceae; genus JANXVY01. Next base: position 3,838 of record JBBQNE010000093.1, read on the forward strand.
GATGCGATGGATGATACCGTCTTCTCGAATAAAGAGCATGTCGAGCGGGATGTAGGTATTGCGCATCCACATCGAAATCTCACGCGGGAACTGGCTTGGAAACAGCATTCCCTCGTTTTCTGGCAACTCCGTCCGGTACATGAGGCCGAGCGAGGCATCTTCGAGGGTTGCAGCAATCTCGGCGTCAATTTTGTATTCCTTACCGCCCGTGACGAGCCAAACCGTGTCTCGGGCCATTTTTGCTTCTGCTGAACCGGAGCCAGTGTAGAAACCAGTGTAGGAAAGCGGGTTAAGACCGCTGACACTGCCACACAGGACCACTGCGAAACAAAAAACAAGGGCCACACGCATGGCCCTTGTTGAAATTCGTTTTGATGCCATCAGCACATCACCTTGCGTATGAGTGACTCGCACCCAAGTCGCTTCGGCCTAATGGTTTAGTGCGAGGACGGATATCCCGGCGGAGGACCATCTGGACGAAGCTCGGCTGCCATGCAGCCTTTATAGCCGTTACCCCAGCGGACCTGAACAATTTGCCCCGGTCGAAGCTCAGTAAAGCCAAAGCGCCGCAGGGTCTCCATGTGCACGAATATATCTTGCGTGCCTTCACCGCGCGTCAAGAAGCCAAATCCGCGAACCCGGTTGAACCACTTGACGAGAGCGCGCTCCCAATCGCTTTCAGGAACGACAATAACGTGCGTGCGCTGCGGAAGTTGGGAGGGATGAATCGAGGTCGATTCGTCCATGCTAATGATGCGGAATGCTTGCAGTCCCTTTGGACGTCTGAGCACTTGGCAATGTAACCGTGCCCCTTCATAGGCCGTTTGAAAACCGCCTGCGCGTAAGCACGTGACGTGGAGTAATACATCCGTCAAACTGCCGTCATCCGGCACAATAAAACCAAAACCCTTGGAGACATCGAACCACTTAATGGTTCCAGCCACCTCCATGACCTCGAGACCTTCGGCAAGCCGCTCGAGTTCCAAATCCGCTGGCGACTTCATTTCGCCAAAGCCGGAGGAATCCCCCATAACAGTACCCCACTGACAGTTTCAACTATTGGTTGCGTCTACGCCTCAACCCCAGAACACAGGTTTGGACCCTGGTTTTGCCCTCTAGGGCTCCGAATCAAACTTCGCTAACCACTGAACAATATCATCCCACGGCGTCGCGACCACCCTTAAAATTGCCATCCACGTGATATGAACCGCTTCATCCACATTACTGACGATTAATTTATTTAAGCCTTATAAATGTTTAAGGTGTCATGCGGCCGTCGTTTTCCAGAGCGTAAACCGTGGCCATTGTTCCCGCACTGCTGCACAAGATAACAGCAATGCGACGTGGGCGGTTCCTTAATTCGGCCATGAATTGGTCATGCATTATAATGCTGATCGTCCCCCTTGAAGCAGGCTGGCTTGGCTGTTGGTAATGGTCCACGGTCGCGGCAACAACAGCACGCAAAGGTCGCAAACTGAACGGTGGGCCCAAGATCGATACGTGGGCCGACGCATGCGGGCACCCGTGGCCACGTCAACAGACGTGCAGGCATCTCGGCGTCGCCAAGTCTACAGACTTGGGATGCAAACACCACATAAATTGGGTAAACGGGGTCGCAGAGCGTGGGCGGCTGACCGGAGTACCTCGAGCCGGCGCACCAAAGATTAGAACCTCTGTCGATACTTTAAGGGTGCCAAATGCGCTATCTCCACACCATGATCCGTGTCAGCGACCCTGACGCATCGCTGGCGTTTTACTGTGGGGGTTTAGGCATGCGGGAAGTTCGACGCATTGAGAGTGAACAGGGTCGTTTCACTCTCATTTTTCTGGCAGCTCCAGGTGACGAAACCACCGCGGCGTCGACTAAGGCGCCACTGATTGAGCTGACTTACAATTGGGACCCCGAAATCTATGCTGGCGGGCGTAATTTCGGGCACTTGGCCTTTGAGGTCGATGACATTTACGCAGCTTGCCAACACCTGCAGTCAACCGGCGTCGTCATCAATCGCCCACCGCGCGATGGACGGATGGCGTTTGTTCGGTCGCCTGACGGTATTTCCGTTGAATTGTTGCAAAAGGGCGCAGGTCTGACAGTGGCCGAGCCCTGGTCTTCAATGTCCAACACGGGGACTTGGTAGCCCCATGTCAGCAGCGCACATCGCGATCGTGGGCGCTGGCCCCGCCGGACTCATGGCAGCTGAACATCTGGCGTCACGAAACTGCGCCGTGACAATTTACGAAGCCATGCCATCGCCAGCTCGCAAATTTCTAATGGCTGGCCGTGGCGGGCTCAACATCACACACACCGAGCCAGCCGACCGCTTTCGCCGCGCTTATGGCGTACGCGAGCCAGAAATAACGCGCAGCCTCGATGTGTTTTCGCAAGACGCGATGATCGACTGGTTGCACGGGCTTGGAATTGAGACCTACATCGGCTCGTCGGGGCGCGTTTTTCCCCGCTCGATGAAGGCGTCACCGGTCCTGCGCGCGTGGCTGGCCAGACTTAATGGGCTCGGCGTCAAGCTAGAAACTCGGCATATGTGGACGGGCTTTGATCTGGCAGGTCGCCCGACTTTTATGGGCACCGATGGCGCCGCACGCGCCGTTGACGCCGATGCCACCGTGCTTGCCATGGGCGGGGCGAGCTGGCCGCGGCTTGGATCAACGGGGGCCTGGGCAGCCCCACTGGCAGCAGCGGGGGCCGATATCGCGCCACTGCAGCCAACGAATTGCGGCGTGCTGATCGATTGGTCGGGACCAATCCGCGAACGGTATTCTGGCCAGCCGCTGAAGCGCATCGCGATTGCAGCTGGCGCTGGTCGGCCGGTGCGAGGCGAAGCTGTCATCACCCCGGCCGGCCTCGAAGGTGGGGCAATCTACGCAATATCCCCGCAGGTTCGCGCTGATATCGCAGCCACGGGCCATTCGATTTTGACGCTTGATCTCCGGCCAGACGACGCCATCGAGACAATCATCGGCAAACTTGCAGCTGAGCGTGGCAAGCAGTCGTTTTCGACATTTTTGCGCAAAACGCTACGCCTCAACACGACGTCAATCACGCTGATCCGCGAAGCCGGTCCACTGCCGCGCCGCCCGGCCGATGTTGCGCGGCGCATTAAGGCGCTGCGCCTCAATGCCACGGGTTTAGCCGGTCTCGATCGGGCGATCTCGACGGCGGGCGGGGTGCGCTTTGAAGGTCTCAACGACCGGCTGATGTTAACCGCCCGCCCCGGCGTCTTCGTTGCTGGCGAAATGCTGGACTGGGAGGCCCCAACTGGGGGGTATCTGCTCCAGGGCACCTTCGCGACCGCCGTGACAGCCGCTAGCGGCGCGCTCGCGTGGCTGGCGGAACGAGATGGCCGCATAGAAAGTGAGGCTTCGCTTGGAGGGGTCATATGAAACTAAATTCTATACATCGCGGAATATATCGGTTCTGACGCAATAATTTTTCCGCTAATGCCGACGTGAAACCTGGGTAATCGACCCATTCGCATCGGTCATCTTCAAACATGCTGCCGTCACCCGACACGACGTCTCCCCAGATCGCGGAACTCGACGCCGTTCTGACAGGCACGGCAGAGTTATCCGACCGTCTGTTGGCGATCCGACGAGCACTCGCAGGCCGGATCACGTTTTCAACGAGCCTCGGTATCGAGGACCAAGCGATCCTTCACGCGATCTACGCCAGTGGCATTGGCGGCGATAGGGACGCGGGCATCGACATCTTCACACTGGATACGGGCCGTCACTTCCCCGAAACGCTGGACACGATCGAGCTGAGTATTACTCGCTACGGCTTGCCGATCCGCGTTCTTTATCCCGATCCGATTTTTGTTGAAGCGCTGGTCACGCGTGATGGGATCAACGGCTTCCGTCATTCAATCGCCAACCGCCAAGCTTGCTGCGACGTTCGTAAGGTTCGCCAGCTCACCCGCGCGTTGGTCGGCGCGACGGGATGGGTAACGGGCCTGCGCCGTGAACAGTCGACGGGCCGCGGCGCCTTGCCGTTTGCATCGCGAGACGACGCAACAGGCGTGGTGAAACTCAACCCACTGGCTGATTGGACGTTATCGCGTCTGCAAAACTACACCGACGCGAACGCAGTTCCGCTCAACGCGCTGCACGCGCGCAGCTATCCATCGATCGGTTGCCAGCCGTGCACACGTCCCGTCCAAACTGGCGAGGATATCCGCGCTGGACGCTGGTGGTGGGAGAGCGAAACGGCAGCCGCCGCAGGCGATGGCAAGGAATGCGGCCTGCACAATAACTCGAAGCGGCCGACACCAACTGCCGTTGATCCTGTCCAAATCCAAACGTCACCTGAGGCGCGCGCATGACGATCGCAGTTGACCATCTCAGCGTGCTCGAAGCCGAGGCGATCCATATTTTTCGCGAGGCCGTCGCGCAGTTCCGCCTTCCGGTGATGATGTATTCGATCGGCAAGGACTCGACGGTTCTCCTGCATCTAGCGCGTAAAGCCTTCTTTCCGAGCCGCCTTCCATTTCCGTTGCTCCACGTCGACACGACATGGAAATTTCGCGAGATGATCACCTTCCGCGACGAACAGGCGCGCAAGCTCGCCCTCGACCTTATCGTCCACACGAACGCCGACGGTGTTGCCCGTGACGTCAACCCGTTTGACTACGCGCCATCCTTCTACACCGATGTGATGAAGACTGCCGCGCTGAAACAGGCGGTCGACATGCACGGCTTTGATGCCATGTTTGGTGGGGCCCGCCGCGATGAGGAAGCGTCTCGCGCGAAAGAGCGGGTCTTTTCGTTTCGTGACAGCGGCCATCGCTGGGACCCGCGCCGTCAGCGTCCTGAGATGTGGCAACTCATGAACGGGCGGCTTGGCGCGGGCGAGACCGTTCGCGTGTTCCCAATGTCGAATTGGACCGAGCGTGACGTCTGGCGCTACATTGAGCGCGAAAAACTCGACATCGTGCCGTTATATTTCGCCGCCCCGCGACCCGTCGTTGAGCGGAACGGCCAGCTCATTGTCGTTGACGATCAGCGGATGCGGTTAAAGCCCGGCGAGAGCCCGGTCGTCCGTTCGGTCCGATTTCGCACCCTTGGCTGTTATCCACTGACGGCGGCGGTCCCCTCGACGGCTGACAACATTTCAGACGTCGTCAATGAAACGCTCAATGCGCGCAACTCAGAACGACAGGGGCGCCTGATCGACCATGACCAAACGGGTGCAATGGAGAAGAAGAAGCAAGAGGGATATTTTTGATCATGGCTGCGAGAGCTCTCCGCACATCGAATAAAAGCGCGGCCGTCTCGGCATTAACCCCGACGGCACCCGTCGCTCAATTGAGCCCGTTACCACCCGCAGGCCCAGCCTCACGGAAGCTGGACGGCGTACTGCACGTGCTAACTTGCGGCTCGGTTGATGATGGAAAATCAACGCTCATCGGCCGACTTTTGTTTGACGCCGGTGCGATCTATGACGACCAGCGCGAAGCGATTACGCGTTCTGCCGCCAAAACTGGGACGCCAGACTATTCGCTGTTGGTCGATGGCCTCGTCGCGGAGCGCGAACAGGGCATCACGATCGACATCGCTTGGCGCTATTTCGACAGCAGTCACCGGCGTATCGTCATCATCGACAGTCCCGGGCATGAGCAATACACGCGCAATATGGCCAGCGGGGCCTCTCATGCCGACGTCGCAATTATGCTCGTCGACGCCCGCTCTGGCGTGAAGCGCCAAACGCGCCGCCATGCCGCGATCCTCCATCTGATGGGCGTGAAGCGGGTTGTGCTTGCCATCAACAAGATGGATCTCGTGGGATGGGACCTCAATACATTCCGACGAATTGCCGCCGACTTTGCCAACCTCACGGCAGCCTTCGGATTCCTTGACGCGGTGGCGATCCCAGTTTCAGCGGTCAACGGTGACAACGTGACGGCGCGCTCGAGCCAAGCGCCATGGTTCACCGGACCGGTTTTGCTCGACTATCTCGCATCAGCCCCATCGCGCATCGTTCATACGGCCGGACCGTTCCGCATGGCCGTACAAATGGTTGTTCGGGACGGGCAGGACTTTCGCGGTCTGGCTGGCACAATTAACGCTGGTCGTGTCTGTGTCGGCGACCGAATTAGCGATGTCCTGTCGGGTCAAAGCAGTCGCGTCCTGCGGATTGCGACCATGGACGGCGACCTTGAGATAGCGAGCACAGGCAACGCGGTTGCCATTCAGCTTGAGCACGATCTCGACATTGGCCGGGGCGCCATTTTGTCGGCGGGCACTCAGCCGCCAATTGCCGCCCGGGAGCTCGAAGTTCGACTGGTGTGGTTATCGGAGACAGCGTTTGATCCAAAGGCCAGCTATCTCGTGCGCACGGCAACCGACCTCGTTCCGGTGTCGCGGATCGCAATTGAGAGCCTCGTTGAGCTCGACACGATGGCAAGCCGACTGGCGTCGGCGTGCGGGCTGAACGATATTGCAGTGGCGCGGCTGACCCTGTCGCGGACGGTGGCTGCCGACCTTTTCGCTGACAGCCCAGCGACGGGAATCGTGATGCTCGTCGACGCGCTAACCGGCGCTTCGTTGGCTGGTGGTGTGATCCTTGCGGCCATGGCAACGCCTGCGTTCGGGGAGCAAGGCACGCTCAGATCGGACGTCGAAGTTAAGCCTCTCTCGGCCGTTCCATTCGTGCTGACGGAGGCACGGCTTGCGGGGCTAACGTCCGACTTGACCGACACTGACCTCGATCGGGCAGAAGCGGCTCGACGCGCTGGCGAAGTCATCAAACTCTTGGCCTCTGCGGGGATCATCGCCAAAATCGGCTGATGACCGGTTCACGGTTTGGGCGCGGTTACCAAAGCTGACCTTGGCGAGCCGACACCACGAATCGAAATCCCGTGCTAAAAAGCTGGTGTTGGCTCTCTGCCCGACATGAGGTTTGCATGGTCGCCGCTGCCGTTCAATTGTCCCCCAGCACTGGTGTCACACGGCTGCGCACGCCACGGCGATGTGTGATCGCGTGCGCGACGTTGGTGATGTTAACGTCAGCCTCGGCCGTGCATGCCGCACAGATGCCGACCTGCGCCGCTGACGGGTCGACGCTGGGCGTGGCACGGGTCGTTGAAATCGACACATCGACGGGAGCGCTGTTTGGCGCCATCTCGACGCAGGCCCGCGAACCACGCTTTCTCGGGCCTAGGGAAGTGGTTTTGACCTTCGACGACGGCCCGATGCCCGCCATAACGAGGCCAATTCTCGATACGCTCGACAAGTTTTGTACGCGCGCCACGTTCTATTCGGTCGGCCGGATGGCGATTGCTTACCCCGCCATGACGCGTGAAATCGTTGCGCGTGGGCACACGCTCGGCACGCACACGTGGTCGCATCCGCTCAATTTGAAACGCGTCCAGATCGAGCGCTCCCGTGAGGAGATCGAAAAGGGCCATGCCGCTGTAACGATGGCGGCAGGACAACCTATTGCGCCGTTTTTCCGCTTTCCAGGACTATCCGATAGCGGGCCGATGCTACGCCATCTTCAAACCCGCGGGATGGCAGCCTTTACGGTCGATGTGGTATCTAACGACAGCTACATTTCTGATCCAGAGCGGCTATTGACGCGAACTCTGCGCGAGGTCGAGGCCCAGAACGGCGGCATCGTCTTGTTCCACGATATTAAGGCCGTAACGGCGCGGGTGCTGCCGCGCTTCCTCGCTGAATTGAAGGCGCGCGGCTTTAAAATCGTGCACGTCATCCCGAAAGCAACGGTGGCTCCGGTCAAGGACTATGACAGCGTTTTGGCCGCACTCCTGGCCAAGAATGAACGCGCGACCACCGCGCAACCACTGATGCCGTTCTACGGCCGGGTTAAGCCCGGCGAAACTGGCGTTGATGGGCTGACGGCGCGCGTACCGGTCGCAACGACAGCGCGCGTACCGGTCGTGACGATTGCGCCGGTGGCCCGCGAGCGCGCTCCAGGTCCAGCGTTGTCCACCGCTAGGCGGGTGGCTGGTCGCAAGCCGGGTACGGCCGTTCGGGGATGGGAGGGTCGCAACCCAGGCCCGATTGCGCCATCGGCGTGGGCACCCGTTGTTTTGGCGCCGCGCTAGACGCTGAACGCGCTACCACTCGCACCTGTTGCTCAGCCGATGGGCAGACCATATGACGGGGTAGGCTTTCGAGCGCGCCGTGCCTTACTACCCCAAGATCGAGGATTTGGCCGGACCCGATGCTAAAGCGCTGGCTCGATCAAAGTCGTGACGCCCTGGGCAAGGTCAACCGCGCAAAAACACCGGGCCCACGGTCGACCGTTAAGTCGATCGCCACCCCATCAGCTGACGCCAGCCGAGAAAAAATGCCGGAACTTCCCGGTCGTCCACGCGCTGCGGCGACGTTTGCTGCTGGGATCACGTTTGAAAATCTCGAACGGCGTTATGGCGACAAGCAGGTGTTGGCTGGGCTGTCGCTGGCGGTGGCGCCCGGCGAAGTCGTTTGCCTCGTTGGCCCGTCCGGCTGTGGGAAAACAACGCTGCTCCGGGTCGCCTCCGGCATCGAAAAGCCGACGGCTGGCCGCGTTCTGATCAACAACGTCGAGGTCGCTGGCCCTAGTCACTTCGTTGCGCCCGAGAAGCGCGGCGTCGGTTTGATGTTTCAAGATTTCGCGCTTTTCCCGCACCTGAACCTCGCCGAAAATGTCGCCTTTGGCCTCAAATCGCTCAGCACGGCGCAAGCCCGTAGTGAAGCGATGGCAATGCTTGATCGTGTCGGCCTTGCGTCAATGTCTGAAGCGTATCCGCATGTGCTGTCGGGGGGGCAACAACAGCGCGTGGCGTTGGCCCGCGCAATTGTGCCGCGTCCCGCCGTAATGTTGATGGACGAGCCGTTTTCGGGTCTCGACGTGCAGCTTCGCGACGCGATGCAGGAGGAGACGC
>JBBQNE010000094.1:0-12621 GCA_038329675.1 Hyphomicrobiales bacterium
GGGACCATCGAGATCAATCGTAGCGCGCGCAAAATGCGCAGCGCGCGGATGACCGACAGGCCGTCGCCGACGGGAAGTAGCGCGACCGCAACGATCGCGAAGTCAAAAACATTCCAAGCGTTTTGGAAAAAACGGAATCGATAGACGATCAGCTTTGCCGCGATTTCAGCAACGAAGATCGTAAGGCAGATCGTGTCGATCGCCCACAGCAGGCCACCAAACGCTGCAGTCGCCGACTTCGACGTCTCAAGACCAAGCGTCACCGCATTTACGAGAATTACGGCGATGATAAAGTTTTGGAACCACGCGCTCTCAACGATCGCTTTCAATCGCACAGCAAGGTGATCGGTTGGCGCCACGCTTCCAGGCAATGGGGCCTTGAGAGGGTCCAAGTTTCAACTCCGATACGAGGGCGACGTCACAGCCGCGGTTGAGTAGGCAAAACCGTCAACGGCAACGCTGCAACCTTCGTCCAGGACCGCCATCGTTGGATAGCGTCATTGATTTTCCGCCCCGCGCGACGAACATCACGAACTGTGCTGGTTGGATGTCGCCTTGGATGGAGCAACTGGCGTCTGCGGTATAAGTGCGACCCTTTTTCATCAGCGTTTTGAAGGTGCAGTGCGTCTCGTATTGGTCGTAGCCCTTTGGCGTCAGCAAAATGGGGGCGTCTTCCACCTCTTGCGACACGCGGCACTTTTTCTTGTCGCCAGCCCACGCCCCCGCAAACGATGGCTCGGCTGTAGCGGGAACCGGTGCGAGCCCGCCAATCAGGAAGAGACCGGCGATAAGCATAAGTGCAGTAACGCGGAGCATAGGGGCCTCGTCGGTTTTCTTGGCGGATGCCGCCGTTAATTTGGAACCGCTTCGAATAATGTCAACCGGCCGAGTGGACGTTCGCAAAGCTTACCTGTAGCCACATTTTGGTCTCGGCCGACCCACTCCGCTCGCCGCCCCTCCATCGTGTGAAGTTTCTGCCGTCGGGGCAACGGGCGAACGGGTGTATAGGTCAACGGTCAGCCGTCTGCCCCTCAATGTAGACGTGGTCGCGTCCATAAGCGTCTTTTACGCGCCACTGAGCGTCTCCGCCGGGTGTCATACCGCTAAAAGTCACCGACCCTGCCGAGATTGGCACCTTGCCGTGAGCGCCTGGAATATCCAAAACGTAAGCTGGCTGTGCGAGCCCGGTCATCCGCCGACGCAATTCGGCAACGATCCGCTGACCGTCGGCAATCGTCGTTCGGAAATGGCTTGTCCCAGGTGCCAGGTCGCCATGGTGGAGGTAATATGGCAACACCCGACACTCGAGAAAAGCGCGCATCAACGCTTCGAGCGTGTCGGCATCATCGTTGACGCCCCGCAGGAGCACCGACTGGCTCACGAGCGGGATGCCCGCATCAGCGATACGGCGCAGCGCCGCGCGGGCCTTGGACGTCAATTCCCGAGGGTGGTTGGCATGAATCGCAATGTAAACCGGCTGCCGCGGCGACCTTAGCGCATCGACCATGTCGCCCGTGATGCGTTCAGGCGTCACCACAGGGACGCGCGTATGCCAGCGGATGATCTTCACGTGATCGATGTCCGACAGCGCCTGTGACACTTCCCGGATGCGCCGCGGCGACAAGATCAGCGGATCGCCACCGGTTATGATCACCTCAAAGATCGTCGGTGTCGCCGAGATGTAGCCCAGCGCTTGGTGCAATTCATCCGACGTGAGGGTTCGCCCGGCACCGGGTCCAACCATCTCGCGGCGAAAGCAGAACCGGCAGTAGACCGGACACACGCCAGATAACTTCAACAGAACACGATCGCGGTAGCGATGGACAACGCCTGGCGCCACGGTCTTGTCGTGGTCACCGATCGGATCAGCACTTTCGGCTGGATGATGGTCGAGCTCGCGCGCGTCGGGCAAAAACTGTCGCGAAATAGGGTCGTTAGCGATTGCCGCTCCATTGGCTTGGCGTTCGATAAGCGCCGCCATTGCTGGTGTTACGGCGACGGCGTAGCGCGCCACGACCGGGCCGAGCCGCGACCGATCGGCTGGCGTAATGAGTTCAGCAGCAACGAGGTCATCAAGCGTGTGCATCGGCGTGTCCAGGGTAGCAGGCACCATCAAAGGTCGGCGTGCTTTCAACCCGATTTGATTATCACACCCCAGGCGTCCAGATAACATCGGCGACGGTATGGGCGCCGGTCGCTAACATCACCAGCCGGTCAAAGCCCATCGCGCAACCGCTGGCAGGCGGCATATGGGGGAGCGCGGCTAGAAAATCCGGATCGATCGGGTAGCGCTCACCATAATGCGCCTCCTTCGTTTCCATCTCGGCTTCAAACCGCCGCGCCTGTTCGGCCACCTCTGTCAGCTCAGCGAAGCCGTTGGCGAGTTCGACACCACACGCATACAACTCAAAGCGGCGTGCAAAGCGAGGGTCCATCGGATCGGCTTCGGCAAGCGCTGCTTCGCTGATTGGATAGGCGTGCAAAATTTCCGGCCGCGATTGGCCAAGATGAGGATCAACGCGCTCCGTGAGCACCCGGGCAAACACGTCGCTCCAGGTGTCGTCGGCTTGGGTGCGCACGCCGGCCTGTGTCGCCAACGTTTGAAACCGAACCGCATCGGGCGCGTCGCCAGTGTAGGCCGCCAGTAGGTCGAGGCCGACATGGCGGGCGAACGCGTCGACGACCGTGATGCGATCAATGTCGGCCAGTAGCACGGTGCGCAGGTCGCTGCGGGCGAGGTCGAAGGGTTCGAGACGACCGCTCAACGGAGCGCCGCGCTTGGGCATTGACCAGACCCAACGGCCCGTTTCCTCCGCCGCAATCTTCAAAATCTCCCGGCAGTCGCGCCACAGCGCCTCGACCGGTTCGCCTACCCGGTACCATTCGAGCATCGTGAACTCGCTCGCATGGAGCGGCCCGTCCTCGCGATTACGAAAAACGGGGGCAAACGCGAAAATCCGTTCCTCACCTGCCGCTAGAAGCTTTTTCATCGCGAATTCGGGGCTGGTGTGGAGATACATCCCAGTTCGCCGCAAATCGGTCCCAACTCGCGTCGTCGCAAACGCATGGAGGTGGGCCTCGTTGCCAGGCGAAACCTGCAGGCACGCCGGCTCAACCTCGGTGAAGCCCTCGCCCTCAAACCACGCCCGTAGCCGAGCTTTGATACGATTTCGGGCTATCAGCCGGTCACGGCGGTCGGCGTGGCGGTCTCTGTCCCACCAGGGTGAGGCAACCGTCATAGTAAATCACAAGGAAAACAGCTCGGTGCGCTGGGCTTCCCCCCCACTAGCGAACCGAGTATGACACCGCCGATCCGGGATCTCCTAGCGCCCGGCCAGCGCACGCCAAAGCGGCGTGCGTACGACCCATTCGTGAACAGAGAACCGCCGATGCCCAAGGTCATTGCCAGCTCAGTGCGCAAAGGAAACGTGCTCGACATTTCCGGCAAACTTTACGTTGTGATGCATGCCGAAAATATCCACCCAGGTAAGGGCACCCCCGTCACGCACCTCGAAATGCGACGCATTTCCGACGGTATCAAAAACGTGGAGCGCTATCGCACCACCGATACCATCGAGCGGACTTACCTCGAAGAAGTGACCTACAGCTTTCTGTATCAAGACGACATGGGCTACAACTTTATGCAGCCCGAGAGCTTCGAACAGATTTCCATCACGACCGATATTCTTGGCGATCAGGCGAAGTTCCTGCAAGAGGGGATGGAAGTGACCGTGTCGACGCACGACGGCAAGCCCGTTTCGATCGAACTGCCACAGCGGGTGATCTTCGAGATCGTCGAGGCGGACCCTGTGGTGAAGGGCCAGACCGCGTCATCGTCGTTCAAGCCGGCTGTCCTGTCCAACGGCATGCGGGTGATGGTCCCTCCCCACATTGGGAGTGGCACGCGGATCGTCATTTCAACCGAAGACGGCAGCTACCAAGAGCGCGCCAAAGAGTAACCCGGCTCAACGCCATTGAGCGGCCGTGGCCGACGCTCTAGTGTCAGGCGACGAGGCCGTGAGCCCTGACTTCAATTCGCGGGACCAATTGCCATGCGCTACGATGACAGCGACCGCCAGAGCGGCAACGTTGATGATCGCCGCGGACAACGGTCCGCCGGTGGAATGGGCTTCCCGCTGCCGATCGGCGGCGGCGGGATGAGCTTTACGACGATGCTCATTATCGGCGCACTCATGTTGTTGTTTGGCCTCAACCCGCTCGATTTGTTGCGCTCCGGCGGCGGCGGTAACATGCAGATCCCGATGCCGCAGCAGGACCGGCCGGTCCCACGCTCAGCCCAGCAAAACCCATTTGAAATTCCAGGCCGCAACCCGCAAGCTAAAAGTCCAGCGGGCGAAGATGAGATGGGTACTTTCATCAAGCGCGTCCTGGCCGACACCGAGGACGTTTGGAACCGTAAGTTCCAAGCCTTCGGTAAGCGCTACGAAGAGCCACAGCTTGTGATGTTCACCGGCGCCACGCGGACAGCGTGCGGCGTTGGGCAAGCAGCCATGGGGCCGTTTTATTGTCCGCTCGATCGTAAGGTCTACATTGACCTAGCGTTTTATGAGCAAATGAAGCGGCAATTTAATTCACCCGGCGACTTTGCGCAGGCCTACGTCATCGCCCACGAGGTGGGCCACCACGTGCAAACGCTGCTCGGCATTGCTGGCCGGGTGCAGGAAATGAAACAGAACATGGGTGAGGTCGAGGCCAATCGCGTCCAGGTCCGCATGGAGCTTCAAGCCGATTGTCTGGCGGGCGTTTGGGCCGCGGTCAACGACAAGATGAAACAGCGACTTGAGCCGGGCGACATCGAAGAAGCGCTCAATGCAGCGACCCAAATTGGCGACGACATGATCCAGAAGCGTCAGACGGGCCGGATCGTGCCGGATGCATTCACGCATGGCACTGCGGCCCAGCGTGTGCGGTGGTTTAAAACTGGGCTACAATCTGGGGACATGCGCAACTGCGACACGTTCAGCGTGCGCGATCTTGGCTGATCAGTTTGCCCGTCAGTCATCATTAGACCTCGCACGCGATCGAATTCCCGGCGGTTGAGCGTAACGAGGATGCACTGCAGGCGCATCCGCGCCTGTGCCTCAGCCCGTCAGTCCGCCGCGTCGTCATCGGGGAGGACGTCAGCGGGGTCGAGCGTTAAAATCTCATCGAGCCAAGCGCGCAAATCGAACGTTGGCGGCCTGACCGGCTCGATGATGACTTTGTCACCGGCTCGGCTGATTCGAACGGAGCCGCCCTTAAGCCGATATCCTTTTGGCAACCGCACGAACTGCGACCGACCCTGATTGATGACTTCAGCCGTCGTGATTTGAGCGGCCGCAATTTGCGCCGCAGCCGTCTGCGCCGCCTTGACTTGAGCCGCCGCTGATAACGTCATTTTATCTGACGCTGGCTTGCGTGGCGACTTCGTGCGCTTGGGCTTGGCTTTGGGTTCGGATTTATTTTTTTGCATCTTCGGCGACACATGAAGTCGACGTGCATCCGTAGGGCTTTGGATAACCGGTGTTTTACCAAGTTTCGTGGCGGACGCTGGTGAGACGGACCCGTGCGGGACAAGATCAGCGGCGCCGCTGACGGGGGCCGACTGTGTCTGGGTGGCGCGCAGTCGCCTTTGAGCCTTGCGCGGCGCAGCTTTGCCGCCACGGGCAGCGCCCCCGCGCGCGCCATTTGGGCGTGCGGTCGTTGCGCGAACTGACGGCGGGCGTGACGGTGTCCGAGCCAATACGTCCTCCAAGGTTAGAGCGGATTGATACCGTCGGAGCGCGTTGGACACAACCCGCCGTGCCAAGCTTGATAAACTACCCAAGCTTGATAGCCCGCATGGCTAAGCCCGATTAGTTTACTCGGCTCACTTCAACGAGATTATCCGAGAACGTCGGCGCGCGCCCAAGCCCGCTCCACTCATCAGATGATATGCAGTTCACCGAAGCATCGGCCCGGTTGAGCGAACGCCAGTAGCCAAGCGTTGCAACAACCACGCCCGGCGGCACGTCATCAGTGACGCGGGCGACACCCTCAAAATCGCCGCGGCCGTTGCCGACGCGAACCGGGTCACCGTCGCGGATCTGGCGGAATTCTGCATCGGTTGGTGAGATCATCACGAACTGGTCGCCCTGACCTTTAATTTTATGCGGCTCGTTGGCGTAACATGAGTTTAGAAAGCCATGGCTCTTGGGCGAGAGAATATTGAGCGGATAGAGTTTAGCTTTGTCGGGGTTCGTCGCGGGACTTTCGCGCGGCGCAACATAACCCGGCAGCGGATCGACGGGTTCGCCAGATTGTTCGCCCTCATACATCATCCGGAACGGTCCAGCGACGAAGTTCTTGGCGTCATGGAGCAGAAATTCGACCTTGCCCGACGGCGTTGGAAAGCGCCCTTGCGCATGCGGCGTGCGGGTGTCGGGAGCGCCGACGTTGATCCTAAAGTACCCGTTCTGCTTAAAGTGCTCCATGGTGATGCCGGCCATCTTGGGGTCGTCCCAATTGATGAAGTGCGCGGCCAGTTCGCTATCGGTCATTTTGAAGTGCGGGTCGTCAAAGCCCATCTCAGCGGCGAGGCGTCGCCACATTTCACTTGTCGACAGGCACTCGCCCGGCGGCTCGACGGCTTTTTGATTGTAAGTGAAGTAGAAATGACCCCACGACCACATCATGTCTTCGGCCTCGCCAGCCATCGCGGCTGGCAGCACGATGTCGGCGTACTTGGCGGTGTCCGTCAGGAAATGTTCGGCAACCACAGTAAACAGGTCCTCGCGCTGAAGTCCCTTGACGATTTTATTGGTCTCAGGCGCCTGGCTAACGGGGTTGGTGCAGTAGACGAACAGCGACTTGATCGGTGGATCAAGCGGCATCTCGCCCGTCAACGCGGCGCCGAGGCGGAGATTGTTGACGACGCGGGTGCCGGGCTTAATCCACTCAGGCCGTGAAACCTTGGCCCAATCGACCGGGAAATCCCACAACGGCATCTGCAAAAGGCCGCCGCCGACGTGGCGCCAGGAGCCAGCGAGCGCGGGCAGCGCACACACTGCACGGATCGCCTGGGCCCCGCCCGCACTGCGCTCCAGTGCGACACCGAAGCGGATGACAGAGGGTTGAGCGGTCGCGAACTCGCGGGCAAACGTCGCGACGTCGGCGGCTTTCACTCCAGTAATGCCCTCGACGTACTCGGGCGTGAATTCGGCTGCACGGGCGGCCAGTTCGTCATATCCGTGGGCGTGATTATCGACCCATTCGCGATCAACGAGCCCCTGCGCAATCATTTGCTGAATGAAGCCCATCGCGAGCGCGCCGTCGGTGCCGGGCTTTGGACAGATGTGCCAGTCGCCCGCCTTTGCCGTGCGTGAGCGGTAGGCATCGATGACGACGACCTTGGCGCCACGTTTTTGCGCCTCGAACACGAATGGCCAATGGTGAAGGTTCGTCGAGATCGAGTTCGACGCCCAGATCACGATGTACTTGGCATGGACAAAGCTTTCGGGGTCCGTGCCGCCGGTCGGTCCAACGGTGAGAAGCCAAGCGGTTGACGAGCCCGATGCGCAAAACGTCTTTTCGTTGACGGTGGTGCCGAGCTTGTTGAAGAACGGATCACCCGAATTGATACCCTGCACGAGGCCCATATTGCCAAGGTAGCTATAGGGCATGATGGCCTGGCTGCCGTGGGTGGCGATGATATCGCGCCAGCGCTTGCCGATTTCGGTGATGGCGGCATCCCAGGTGATGCGCTCAAACTGCTTGGAACCTTTGGGGCCGACCCGACGCAAGGGATACATCAACCGGTCGGGATTGCGGTGGTGGTCGTGGAAGTCCTTGAGCTTCACGCACAATCCACCGCGCGTCATCGGATGGTCTTTGTTGCCTCGCACTTCGACTAAGCGCCCGTTGACGACCTCATAGATCATCGCGCAGGTGTCGGGGCAGTCATGAGGGCAGGCGCCGAAGAAGGTCTCGCGTGTCGGTTCCTCGTTCATGTCTGGGTCTCCCGGTGGCTCTTACAAAGGGGTGCGGTATGGTTCATGACGTGCCTGCGGCAGTTTGTCGAGCACGGTACACATGACCAGACGCCGAAGAACCAATGCCGACGACCCGATTTCGACGACCCGATTTCGACGACCCGCATCTAACGACGCTAAAGACCTGATGCAGATCGCCCAACTCGGATAACCAGACGCGTAAACTGCCCAATCAAACGATCTGTTAGCGCGGTCCAAAATTGATTGCGTCACGGCGTCTGTCGCGGCGTCAATTGGCTCCCGTTAAGTCCAACTTAACCATCGATGCTCAATTTGGCAGCAGTCACGCGACTGTCACACAAGCCATGGTTCGTTGCATGAGTTCGCGCCGAGACACCGAAAAATCACGCTTCGAACCGCTCATTCCTGCCGCCGATAGACGACCACCACAACGATTGCCAATACCCAAAAAGCCATCGACTGAGCCGGTCATCGTCGCTCTCGATGCGTTGCGGCCGACCCAGGGAGCGGTCGGCATGCGTTCAGTGGCCGTGAAGCGCCGACGCATCGAGAAACGTCTCGATAAGCAAGCCCGCATCGAACGGTTTTTGGCCGATAGGCCAATCCCGTCGGTGCGTGGACCAGGCGGCCAGTTGTTCATGATCGACCATCACCATCTGGGTCTCGCGTTATGGCAAAGCGATATCGAAACGGCCTTTGTTCACGTGATCGAGGACCTGTCGGTGTTACCTGTCGCTACGTTCTGGCACCGGATGGAACGCGACGGCCGAGTCTACCCATTCGATGCGACCGGTCGCCGGATTTCTCCCTCGCGCTTGCCGTCACGACTTGATGGGTTGGCCGGAGACGGCTACCGCGACCTCGCGTGGTCGGCCCGGGAGGCTGGTGCATTCGCCAAAACCCGCACGCCGTTCGCTGAATTTTTATGGGCCGATTACTTTCGCGAACTGATCCCCGAACGGCTTTTGGTGCGCGACTATGACGTGGCGGTCGACCGAGCGATTAAGCTAGCCCGATTGAAAGCGGCAAGCGATCTACCGGGATGGCAACAGCGCTAAGCTCAGTAGAGTTGATCGCTTCACCACGGGCAGCCGTTCAAACACTGCTGCCGCAAACTAGACGGTGTGCGGCGCTACGGAGCAGGGCTGAATGACGGGCACGACACCCAAGGCCGAGCGGTCTTACCGGTATTTCGATCTGGTGATGGTCGCGTTCGTTGTTGTGCTGGTGTGTGCCAACTTAATCGGGCCAGCGAAGGCAGCCGTCGTCGAGATGCCATGGGGGCCGTTCGTCTTTGGCGCAGGCGTCCTGTTCTTTCCCATTAGCTACGTCTTTGGCGACATCCTGACGGAGGTCTATGGCTACTCACGAACGCGCCGCGTGATCTGGACCGGGTTCGCCGCCCTGGCATTTGCAGCGATCATGGCCGCTGTCGTCGTGGCGCTACCACCAGCACCGACATGGCCCAACCAGAAGGCCTACGAGATCGCGTTTGGCAACACGTGGCGGATCGCCATTGCATCCATGGTCGCCTACGCGGTTGGAGAATTCGTCAACTCTTATGTTCTGGCCCGCATGAAAGTCGCAACTGAGGGCCGCCACATGTCTGGCCGCTTCGTTGCCTCGACGTTTGCTGGCGAAGCCGTTGATAGCGCGATATTCTACCCCCTTGCGTTTTACAATTCGGGGCTGATGCCCAACGAACTCGTGTTCACGCTGATGTGGTCACAGTTCGGATTAAAGACACTGGTCGAGATCATCATGCTGCCAGCGACGGTGCGGATCGTGACGTTCTTAAAGCGCGCCGAGGGCGAGGATTACTTTGACCGAGGCACTGATTTTACGCCGTTCAAGATCTGAACGTTGGCGTGGCTCCTACTGCGGATTGTCCGTAATCGCGCCTTGCCAAGCCCGCCAGCCGTTCGCTCGCAACTCGCACGCCGGGCACGCACCGCAGCCGTAGCCCCAGGCGTGGTGTCTGGTGCGGTCGCCGAGGTAGCACGTGTGCGTTTGGGCGACGATGAGGTTGACGAGGTCGGGCCCGCCAAGGTCGAACGCCATTGCCCACGTCGCAGCCTTGTCGACGAACATGAGCGGCGTCGCGATGGCGATTTCCCGGTCCATACCAAGTGAGACCGCGCTGGCCAGCGTCTGGAGGGTCGCATCGCGGCAGTCGGGATAGCCCGAGTAATCGGTTTCGCACATGCCGCCAACGAGCGTGGCGATGCCGCGCCGGTACGCGATCGCGGCTGCATAGGTGAAAAACAACAGGTTGCGGCCGGGTACAAACGTTGATGGCAAGCCCGCCGCCGTCAGTTCAATTGCCGCGTCGCGCGTTAAAGCCGTTTCGCTGATCCGTCCAAGCTCGGGCAAGGCCAGGATGTGATCGGCGCCGAGCCGTGCGGCCCAGGCCGGTTCAAGGGCTGCAAGTCCGTTTCGCACGTCACCTCGCACGTCGAGTTCAACGCGGTGACGTTGGCCGTAGTCGAACCCGATCGTCTCAACGCGGCTAAACCGCTCCAGT
This sequence comes from Hyphomicrobiales bacterium, assembly GCA_038329675.1. Taxonomy (GTDB): domain Bacteria; phylum Pseudomonadota; class Alphaproteobacteria; order Rhizobiales; family Hyphomicrobiaceae; genus JANXVY01. The sequence goes on from JBBQNE010000094.1 coordinate 10,516, forward strand.
GCCCAAGCGAGGCAAACGGTCGAATCCTGTCCACCCGAAAACAGCACAAGTGCGGCGGTGTCTGAAGCCTCGTCTGTTGCGCCGGTTTGCATTGGGTGAGCGGCCTCAGGCTGGGACGGATCGAGTGGAGGGGGTCGGGTGGAGGGGATCGGGTGGAGGGGATCGGGTTTGGAGGCATGGGCTTTGGAATCGTTAAGTCACATGCCGGTAGGCGAGCTTAGCTAAGTCTGCGTACCAGTGCAGCATTCGCCCACGCAGCATTCCGATTGCCTTATTGCGCCAACTGATGAACCCGCTACAAGCCGCCATCGCACGCCTGTCGTTGGCCAAACCGTCGCGCCCGCCGTTGTCCGAAGTGTCGCCCGCCCCGTTGCCCGTCCGGAGACTGTAATGACTGCCATCATCGACATCGTCGGCCGCCAAATCCTCGACAGCCGCGGCAATCCAACGGTCGAAGTCGATGTCCACCTCGAAGACGGGTCAATGGGGCGCGCTGCCGTACCATCGGGTGCCTCCACTGGTGCGCACGAAGCCGTTGAGCTGCGCGATGGAGACGATCGCAGCTATAAGGGTAAGGGCGTTCTGAAAGCCGTCGACGCCGTCAACCACGAGATTTTCAACGCGCTGTCAGGCCTCGATGCTGAGGATCAGCGCGGGATCGACGCGGCGCTGATTGCGCTGGATGGGACACCAAATAAGGCCCGGCTTGGGGCCAACGCGATCCTTGGGGTGTCGCTTGCAACGGCCAAGGCTGCGGCGGAGGCGTCTGGACTGCCGCTTTACCGTTACGTTGGCGGAACAAGCGCGCATGTTCTGCCGGTGCCGATGATGAACATCATCAACGGCGGCGCCCACGCCGACAACCCCATCGACATTCAAGAATTCATGATCATGCCGGTGGGCGCGGAGACGCTGAGCGAAGCGGTTCGGATTGGTGCTGAGATTTTTCACACGCTGAAAAAAGCGCTCAAGGATGCCGGTCACAATACCAACGTTGGCGATGAGGGCGGCTTCGCGCCAAATTTGAAGTCGGCCGATGAAGCGCTCGCTTTCATCGTCAAATCGATTGAAAAAGCTGGCTACAGACCCGGCGATGACGTGATGCTGGCACTCGATTGCGCAGCGACCGAGTTTTTTCATAACGGCGTCTACAAACTCGAAGGCGAGGGCCGTGCGCTCGAAAGTGGCGAAATGGCAGCCTACCTTGAAGATTTGTGCAACCGTTATCCCATCGTTTCGATCGAGGATGGGATGTCGGAAGACGATTGGACGGGTTGGAAAATACTGACCGACAAACTCGGCGCGCGCGTTCAACTTGTCGGCGATGACCTGTTCGTGACCAACACAGCGCGGCTCGCTGATGGCATTGCTAAGGCGACCGCGAATTCAATTCTGATCAAAGTCAACCAAATCGGCACGCTATCTGAAACGCTCGATGCCGTTTCGATGGCGCAACGGGCTGGCTACACGGCCGTTATGAGCCATCGCTCGGGGGAAACCGAAGACGCGACAATTGCCGATCTCGCAGTTGCAACCAACTGCGGGCAAATCAAAACGGGTAGCCTTTGCCGCTCCGACCGGCTTGCAAAATACAACCAGCTCATTCGCATTGAGGAAGAGCTTGAGACAGCCGCCCGCTACGCCGGTCGCAGCGTTGTTAAGGTGCGGCCCAAAACGGCGTAGGTGGCGCTGCTGTTAGGGCCGCTAGTTTGCGGCCAGCGATCGGGCTATGGTCGGACCATGACGATCCAGCAGAAAATCAAGATGACGGCGGCGCAGTTCCGCGACTGGGCGATGACCCAGCCGCAGCGCTATGAACTCGTCGATGGGGAACCGGTCGCAATGGCGGCGGAGCGCGCGATCCATAATGTTGCGAAGGGGCTCATATATCGCGAACTCGGCGATGCGGTTCGTCGCGCGGGTGTGCCGTGCGACGTGTTTACAGACGGGATGTCTGTCGTTGTTCCAGCGACATCAAGCGATGGCGAGCGGAATTACGAACCGGACGCAGCTGTGCAATGCGGCGTCGTCCAAGACATGGCATCGATGGTGCTGCCCGCGCCGACCATCGTGGTTGAAGTCTCCTCGCCATCAACCTCACGGCTC
>JBBQNE010000095.1:0-12611 GCA_038329675.1 Hyphomicrobiales bacterium
GACGACGACGTCGCCAGCAGCACGGCCGACCGCTGTCATGGCGATACCGCCAAACAGGAACGGGATCAGACCGCCGAGCAGCAAGCCAACGACGACGTAGGGGTTAGCCAGGGAGAAGTCTGGCTTCACGCCCTTGAAGTACTGGTAGCTCGTCGAGCCGACTTTGTTGGCCTCAGAGATAAAGAAGTTGAGGTCGTAACTGTAGGCGGCAAACAGCACCAGCGCGCCAAGACCGGCTGAACCGATCGCGTAGCCCTTGGTGACGGCTTTGGTTGTGTTGCCAACAGCATCAAGCGCGTCGGTCGACTTGCGAACTTCTTTCGGCAGGCCCGCCATTTCGGCAATGCCACCAGCGTTGTCGGTAACCGGGCCAAACGCGTCTAGGGCGACAACCATGCCCGCGAGGCCGAGCATCGTCGTCGTCGCAATCGCGGTGCCAAACACGCCACCGAGTTTGAATGTCGTGATGATGCCAACCACGATCACGAGAGTTGGCAGCGCGCAGGCTTCAAGGCTGACGGCGAGGCCCTGGATGACGTTCGTGCCGTGTCCCGTCACAGACGCCTGACTGATCGAACGGACCGGTCGGAAGCCAATGCCAGTATAGTATTCCGTGATCCAGACGATGAGGCCGGTCACGCCGAGGCCGATCAGTCCGCACAGGAACATGTTCCAGGCGGTGATCGAGACGCCATCGACGGTCTTGCCGATTTCGCCCCAGTTTCCGCCAAACACGACGTTCGTTGCCAGCCACAGGCCACCAGCCGACAGCACGGCTGAGACGATGAACCCGCGATAGAGCGCGCCCATGATCGAGTTGTTCGACCCAAGCTTCACAAAGTACGTGCCGATGATCGAGGTGATGATGCACACCGCGCAGATCGCCAGCGGATAGATCATCAATTGAGTCGCAGCCGTGCCGGTGAACAAGATGGCTGCGAGAACCATGGTTGCGACGACGGTCACAGCGTAGGTTTCAAACAAGTCAGCGGCCATGCCGGCGCAGTCGCCGACGTTGTCACCGACGTTATCGGCAATTGTGGCTGGGTTGCGCGGATCGTCTTCGGGAATACCCGCTTCGACTTTGCCAACGAGGTCGGCACCGACGTCGGCGCCTTTGGTGAAGATGCCGCCGCCAAGCCGAGCAAAGATCGAAATCAGCGATGCGCCGAAGCCCAACGCTACGAGGGCGTCAATGACCGTGCGGCTTTGCGGCTTGAAGCCCATCGGCCCGGTCAGGAACCAATAGTAGACGGCGACACCAAGCAGCGCCAAGCCAGCGACCAGCATGCCGGTGATGGCACCAGCTTTAAACGCGATTTCGAGACCCGCGCCCAGCGATTTGGCGGCCGCTGCGGCGGTGCGAACGTTGGCGCGCACCGACACGTTCATGCCGATGTAGCCAGCCAGCCCCGATAGAACTGCGCCGATCACAAAGCCGAACGCGACGTAGGGTCCAAGCAACGCCCAGGCGCCAACGAAGATCACCGCGCCGACCACGCCGATGGTGGCGTACTGCCGGTTGAGGTAGGCCGATGCGCCCTCCGCGATCGCAGCGGCGATCTCCTGCATGCGCGCGTTACCAGCGTCTGCGGCCATCACCGCGCGTGCCGTCACCACCGCGTAAAGGACCGCTAGGCCCCCGCACGCAATGATCCCCATCATGATTTGATCCACTGAGGTCTCTCCCCTTCGCTTTATGGCTGCTTATGTTCGGACTTGAGTTGGCCGTTACCACCGCCATCCAATGCGGACTTGCGGCACACGCCAGGAGGCTGGCGGGCTGGACGACCCCTCAGCAACTGTCGCGTCCGCGGTGGAGTGGGACAAAACGCGGCCGGACCATGCCAAAAGCCGCCCCGTGATGCAACTTAGCTAAAAAGCTGGGGCTGCTGGGCCCGGTCCTGAGCGAGTATCGGGCAATGATGCTGGAACAACTGCTGCCGCAGCGGCGATAAATCGAGGGGCAAAGAAACAAAGTTCGCGACAACTGGACGTTGAATGGTTCGTCGGCACAAAAAAGGCGAGGCCTGAGCCTCGCCTTGCGTCTGATGAAGAGGCTAATGCAGCCTCAGTGGTGCCGGTAGCCGCCGTGACGAAAGCGGGGGCCGACGTAGAACGAGAAACCCGAATGCGAGCGATGACGCTGGCCATAAAAGCGGTTGCCAAAGCGGTTGCCGAAATGGCGGCGATGGTGCCGACCACCAACTTCAGTTGCGACAGGCTGAACGGCGGCGATAGCGGCGCGCGTTGGCGCGGCGGGGGCAGCCTGGGCGGGGGCCCAGGCGAGAGCCATGGCAAGCGCCAGGGCGAGGGAAGCCAAAAGGGTTTTCATGGCGTTGAAGTCTCCTTAAGCGACGGGACGTTAGAGGAAGCTAGAACGTATCGGCGGGCGGATGGTTTCATACCGGGGCGTGCTGCGACGTTACGGATCACCGGAACCATACCAGCGGGGTTCCCAGCCCAACACGCGATCAGCCGTTGCGTGCCAAATTATCAATAGCTTTCAAGCGCCTACCGCGTCAATGCCGAGCTTAATAATTAAATTTTGAAGACACCGCAAAGATCGGGTGGTTTTTCAGGCTGCATTCATGGGAACGGAGTGCGCGCACGCAGATTGGCGACGTGGATGCGTGCCCCGGCAAGGTCGCGGGCTCGCCCTTACTCCAAACTTAGAGTAAGCCATTGTGATGACGAGCCTCATCCTTTTTGATTGCGACGGCACGATCGTCGATAGTCAGCATCTTATCGTTGCCTCGATGGCTGCAGCTTTTGAAGGCGCTGGCCTAGCTGTGCCACCGCGCCAGACGATCCTGTCCATCGTTGGACTGTCGCTGGTTCCAGCGGTACGTCGGTTGCTGCCTCCTGGTGGCGACCCCGAGATCGCTGAGCACATGGCGGAAAGCTACAAAGCCGCGTTTCGCGAGCTGCGCTCAGACCCCAAAAATCATGAACCGCTCTATCCCGGCGCCCGCGCCGCCATCGAAACCCTGGCCAACCGAGCGGGCACGCGGCTCGGTGTGGCTACGGGCAAATCGCGCCGTGGCGTCGACGCGCTGTTTGAACGCGAGGGGCTTGGCGATTATTTCGCGACCATCCAAACGGCCGACGACCATCCCTCCAAGCCGCATCCCTCGATGGTTCACCGGGCGCTGGCCGAAACGGGGGCGATGGCTGCTGACACGGTTATGCTCGGCGACACGACGTACGATATGGACATGGCGTCCGCAGCCGGTGTGGTGCCAGTCGGCGTCGCGTGGGGCTACCATGATGTTGCGGCGCTAATGGCGTCAGGGGCTGCGGTGATCGCGCATGGTTACGGTGAGGTGCCCGCGCTGATCGACCAACAGCTCGAGCGATCGCGCGGACGGGCATTCCGCGCTACTGGCACATGAGCACCGAGGCTGGCGATCGCAGGCCGGGGGCTGGGCCGGGGGCTGGGGCCGGGGCTAGGACTGGGCAACGGGACGCGGCCGCGTCTTTTCCACGGCGGTTTTACACAGCCGTAACGGTTGAACCTGCTGCGGCGGGGCTTGCGGTTTTACTCGACGGCCGGGCGCTGAAGACGCCGCGGAAGGCGCCGTTGATTGTGCCGAACGCGCGGCTGGCCGGGCTTGTTGCAGCGGAATGGGACGCCCAAGGCGACCGAATTGTGCCAGCGACAATGCCCGTCACGAAGCTCGTCAATGCGGCAATCGACATTGTGGCCCCCAATATGGATGCCGTTCGTCAGGAAGTCGTCGACTACGCGATGAGCGACATGCTGTGCTACCGGGCGCCAGCGCCAGCCGATCTCGTCGCACGACAGGCGGCGGGTTGGGACCCGCTCGTCCAGTGGGCCAACGTAACCCTTGACGCGCCACTCGTGACAACGGTCGGGATCGTCCACATGCCTCAGCCCGATGCGGTGCGGGCTGCCATAAACGCCGTCGTCGCCCGGCTCGATGCACTGCCGCTGGCGGCGGTCAACGTTGCGACCACGTTGACAGGGTCGGCGATCCTGGGGCTTGCCGTCCACAACGGGAAGCTGACGGCAGAAACTGCGTGGGACGTAGCTCACATCGATGAGGACCACCAGATCGCGCTGTGGGGCGATAATGGGGAGGCGCTGGAACGCCGCCGCCTGCGCTGGCGCGATATGAATGCGGTCGGCTGCGTCTTGGAAAGCCTTCGTTAACTCACCTCGGTTAACGTCATGTCAACATCTGTGCGGTGTTGGACCAACGGCATTTGCGCAGGTCGCAACGCATATTTCGTGGGGCGGTGCAGGTGCGTGAGGCCGCGCACGTAGGCACCGCGGAGCGTTTGTAAATGCCGCCCCCGACACGTCGCACGGCTCCGACCAGATTGCGTGCAGGGAGCACGAGAGCCATGCAAGTCGCCGCGCGCATTCCCGACCTCGTTCAACGCGAACGTTTCATCCGCAAAATCGTTGTCACGGGCGAAGTGTTCTTCGTGGCTGGCGACGATGGATGGGCCACGGTCCCGTTTCGCGGCGACCCAACGCGGGCGGTCGTGTTGTTCTGGTCGAGCCAAAGCGAAGCCTCGAAGTGGTCGCACGTGATCGCGGCTAATCCTGAAATCCATACCGTCAAGCTCGGCCACTTGCTGTCTGACGTCTTGCCTATGCTGCTGGCAAACGCCTGCCTTGTTGGACACGATTGGAGCACGGACCCGGCCGATCCGGTGATTGCGCCAACCGAGCTCAGCGAGCGCATCTGGCGGGAGCGCACGGATTTGCTGGTTGCCAATATGCGATCGACAGACACCGTTTGGGTGCTCGAAAGCGCGAACGGCCCAGCGCTGCTGCCATCGTCGCGCATAGGTGGCCGCGATTGCCTGCCGGTCTGGGCAAGCCGCGAAGCGGCCGTTTTCAATGCGGCTGGTAGCTGGTCAAACAAGCGCCCGCTTGGCATCAAGTTATCAGTGTTTCGCGAGCGGTACTTGCCGTTCGTCACCTCGCGCGATGGCACGATCGGCCCCGAGCCGATGGCAGACGCCGGGATGCGTGAGTTAACCGCGGCCGAGTTCGCCCGCCTCGCTTGGCCAGCCGATGCGCTGTCGCAACTGCGCGCGGTGGGTTGAGCGCATTCAATCAATTGCTGAAAGACTTTGTTCGCCGGTCGAACGTATCCTCAGGCGTATGTCTTCACCGCCCACCCGAACTAACGGTCACCCGAACGCGGATGACCAGGACTGCCCGCTGGTCCTCGAAGCGTTCGCCAACGGCTTCAAGCGCGGCTTCCTGCTCGTTGTTGGGTTGATCGCGATCATTTTGCCAACCTACGAGCTCCGGCATGCGTTCACCCGCATCGACGTGTTGACGCTGTTCTTTGGCGTCATTGTTCTGGGTGCTTGGAGTGTTGGTGGCATCTTTGTCGTTGGCGCGATCGTTGGAGCGCACCAGCGCTGGTTTTTCGACGCCGATGGCGTCACCATTGAGCGATCATCACTGATCGCACGCCGGTCTAACCGCTACATTGGTGCCGACATCACCCGAACTGAGATCCGCGAAAATACCTACGACACGCGCGAGCCGACGTTCACCGTCCTCATGTTCACTCGCGATGGGCAGGAGCATCAAACGCCCGAAAGATCGAGCCGCGCGGCCGCTGAACGGTTGCAGCGCGGCATCGACCGTCGCCTCGGGCGTTAACGCCGTGCGGCGATGTCCCATCGAAATCGGGGTCTACTATTCAGCCGCAATCTTGGCATGATGGGCGGTCGCCAGCCAACGCTCGGCCTCTAACGCGGCCATACAGCCCATGCCAGCCGCCGTCACGGCCTGCCGGTAGACCTCGTCCTTGACGTCGCCAGCTGCATACACGCCCGGGATATCGGTTTCGGTGCTGTCGGGCTTGGTGATGAGATAGCCCGACGGGGTCATTGAGAGCTGGCCCTTGAACAGAGAAGTCGCTGGCGCGTGCCCGATCGCGATGAAGATGCCGTCGACCGCGCGATCTGTCAGTTTGCCGGTCTTGACGTTGCGCAACCGGACGCCAGTCACCGTCTTGGGGTCGGCGGTGCCGGTGATCTCGTCGATGGCGCTATCCCAGATGACCTCGACTTTGGGGTTCTTAAACAGTCGTTCTTGCAGGATCTTTTCGGCGCGGAAGGCGTCGCGGCGGTGGACGACGGTCACGCGGCTGGCGAAGTTCGTCAAGAATAGCGCTTCCTCCACCGCTGTGTTGCCGCCGCCGACGACGATCACTTCCTTGCCGCGGTAGAAGAAGCCATCGCACGTGGCACACGCCGATACGCCGTGGCCCTTAAAGGCGTCTTCCGACGGCAGGCCAAGCCAACGGGCTTGCGCGCCGGTGCAGATGATGAGCGTGTCGCAGGTGTAGACGTCGCCGCCCGATCCCGTCAGTTTAAACGGCCGCTGCTTCAGGTCGACCGCGTCGATGTGGTCCATGATAATTTCTGTGCCGACATGGGCCGACTGTGCCTGCATCTGCTCCATCAGCCACGGCCCCTGGATCGCGTCGGCGAAGCCTGGATAATTCTCAACGTCGGTCGTGATTGTCAGCTGCCCGCCAGGCTGCGAGCCCTGGATCACCAACGGCTTAACCATGGCACGGGCGGCATAGATCGCAGCCGTCCATCCAGCAGGCCCCGAGCCTAGGATGATCATGGTGCGGTGGATCGTTTTGGACATATCGGACTCCGATCAGGGCAATGGGTCGATATCGACCTACGCGTAATAGTACGGCGGAACGTATGGGGCCGTTACGCGAAGGTCAACGCGGGTGAGTGCCGCGCGCATAACAGTGTGTACGGCCCTGTCTAGCTTGTCGAAAGCTGGTCTCGCATGCGTCTGCGATAATCGACTGAGGCCGACAGGATACGAATTTCTTAAGGCGTTTCAGATCAACTGTGCGGACACAGGCGGCGAACGAGACGCGTTGGACGACAGTCTGGTTGGACGAAACGTCTGGCGCAGAAGGAACATGTTGATGCTGCCCCCCTTCGCGATCGCTGTGATCTTCATCGTCATGCTGTCAATGCCTCAGGCGTCCGGCTTTGCGTTTTATGTCTGCGCGGCTTTGACCTTTGCCTACCTCGGGCTTACCGATTCGTTTACCCAACCCGCTCGGTCCATGGCGGCGGGTGTTTTATTAGTGTTCTTTGCAGTTTCGACGTTTGCAGCCCCAGTCAGCTCCAGGCTCGTCGCCGTCCTGCAGGGCAAATATGTCAACAGCGAAAGCTACGATCTGCCCTCGCAGAAACGACTCAATGACAAAGCCGACCTGACGAAAGGCGAATTGGTACGCGTCCCGATCGGTCGCGACGGCCACTACCACGTCAACACGTTGGTTAGTCAGATGCCCGTGCGGATGATGGTCGATACCGGGGCCTCGATCACGACGCTCGCCTACGACGATGCGCGACGGGTGATTGGTCCCAATCTCGATAGGCTATTACGCTTCAATGTTCCCGTTAGCACTGCGAACGGCGCAACGTCGGCTGCCTTTGCCTCGTTGGGTGAACTGAAAATCGGTGGGATTGTATTCCCTGGCCCGGACGTGCTCGTCGCGAGACCGGGAGCTCTTGCGGTCAGCCTGCTGGGGATGGATATCCTTGGCCGTTTAACGAAGCTTGAGACGCGCAATGGCGAATTGGTCTTGTATCAGGTCCGCCGCGAACGGGGTGGCTGAGCCGCGGGTTTCTGTCCAATACCCGGCCGTGGCACGCCTCAACAGCAGTCCCAGCTGTAGCGCACCTTTGGAAAGTCACGCGCGATGAGATCGGCTTCGTGCATGAAAAATTGCGCCACGCCGCTATCACCCCACATGATGCCGTCCGTCGTATCGACCGTCAGGAGCGTGAAGTCGCCGATATCAGCGCGGGCCAAACCGACCCTCGGGTCGGTTTGGGTGAACGTTGGATAGCCACCAAGACGGATCGCGGGTTTATCGATCATGACGGTTTCGAAGTAGTCTTCCCTCAGGTCCTCCGACGCGGCGATCCCAGGCAACATCGTCTCAAACCGGTAGTCACTGCTATCGACCGTCATGGTGTCGATAGCGACGGCGAACGGAATAGCTTTCAGCGGCTCGTGCAACGGCGAACACACGTCGCGGGCGATCTCGGCCAGCGGATGCGCCATCAGGCAGGGTCCTGATGGCGCGGAGTGGTAGGCGACGTGGAACCCGGTTGGCGTGCGTAACTCGAAGTCGCAGCCATAAACGTCGTTGGTGCCAATAAAAAGTTGCAGCAGCCCTGACCGCGGAAACGGGTCGAGCGCTGGCATCTGCGCGAAATTCAACTGCACCAGTAGCAATAGCGGGCGGCCGGCGACATCGGTTGGCCAGGCCCGGTCGGCTGGCCACCACGGCATGCCGCCCAGTCGGCTTGACAACGGATCAGCCGTCGAGGAGCCAGAAGATGGGCCGCCGAACAGGCACTCGATGATCGGGCGTCACGTTGCTTCGATGGCGTCTCGATAGGGCGCCAGATCGTCGGTCATGGTTGCGAGCTCCCTCACGCGACCTTGGCCAAGGTTGCGACCTTCGCCAGCGCTTGGTCAAGGTCGGCGATGAGGTCGTCGGCGTCCTCGATGCCAATGGATAAGCGGATGACATCATCGCCAGCGCCAGCTGACATGCGCTGTTCGTTGGTCAACTGGCGGTGCGTCGTCGATGCGGGATGGATGACGAGTGAGCGGGTATCGCCAATGTTGGCCAATAGCGAAAACAGGTTCACTTCCGAGCAGAACTGTTTGCCTGCCTCATAGCCACCCTTGACGCCGAAGGTGAAGACCGCACCTGCGCCCTTGGGGCAGATCAATTGATGGCGCGCGTAGGACGGGTTGTCGGGCAGGCCTGCGTAGTTGACCCAAGCGACATCCGGGTGGCTCTCAAGGTAGCGCGCGACGGCCAGCGCGTTCTCACAGTGCTTTTGCATCCGCAGCGGCAGCGTCTCGATGCCGGTCAGGATCATGAACGCGTTCATTGGGGCGATCGCCGGGCCGAGGTCGCGAAGGCCCATGACGCGGGCGGCGATTGCGAATGCGAAGTTGCCGAACGTCTCAGCCAGCCGCATTCCGCCGTAGCTTGGGTTCGGATCGACCATGACGGGATAGCGGATCTTGGCGTTGAGCCAATCAAACGTGCCGCAATCAACAAGGATGCCGCCGATTGAGTTGCCGTGACCGCCCAAAAACTTCGTCAGGCTTTCAACCACGATATCGGCGCCGTGGTCTTTGGGGCGGCACAGGTAAGGCGTCGCCATCGTGTTATCGACGATGAACGGGACCCCGGCTTTTTTTGCGACCTTGGCGATAGCGGGCAAGTCGGCGATGACGCCACCTGGGTTGCAGATCGATTCGCAGAAGATGGCCCGCGTCCGCGGTGTGATGGCCCGGCGGAAGCTTTCAGCATCGGTGGCGTCGGCGAAGTTGACGCGCCAGTCGAATTTTTTGAACGAGTGGTTAAATTGGTTGATCGAGCCGCCGTAAAGCTGCCGACCCGCGATCAACTCATCACCTGGCGACATCAACGTGTGGAGCGCTAAAAACTGCGCGGCATGGCCTGAGGCAACTGCAAGGGCCGCCGTCCCACCCTCAAGGGCTGCGACGCGGCTTTCGAGTACGGACTGCGTCGGGTTGCCGATGCGGGTATAGATATTGCCGAACGCTTCCAGACCGAACAGGCTGGCGGCGTGATCGGCATCGTTGAAAACATACGACGCGGTTTGATAAATCGGCGTCACGCGAGCCCCCGTCGAGGGATCGGGTGTGGCGCCGGCGTGGACGGCGAGGGTTGCGAACTTCGGCTGAGCGGGCGCGGACATCGGGGCCTCCAATTGGAAGCCCGACGTGAGGCAAACCACAGCGGTTCGTCAACTGCTGCGTTTGTTGCGACCGCCACGCCACGATCAGGCCTTGGCGTAGACCCCAGCGCGGCCACACGACCATTTCGCGACCTGCCACGTCGGATGGCCGTCCATCCACTTGGCGATTTCGATTTGGCCGTTCATGAGGCAGGAATGGGTGGAGACTGATTGCTCAGCAAACGACAAGCGCACGTCCTTGCACTTGTGGGGTTCGGCGATAAGGCAGATCGACAGCACGAGTTCAATCATGGCGATGCTCCGGTGTCATTCACACCTGGTTTCCCAGGTGTGGGGATTGCCTTTCGGAGCGAACCATCCCTCGTCATCGTCTGCCCGCTGACCTTGACGGCCTGGTCGGCTGAGCGCTTTCTTTATGGAGATCAAAAGCTACGCACGATTCGCGCGGCCAACAAGTCAGACGTCTGTGCATCGACTGCGCGTCAATTCATCATGTGACAGATTTGCAAATAAATCCCTTCGATTAGCCTGCCTGTTTTTTAACCCGCGACGTTTTGCAGACCGCTGTGGCTTCGGTTGGCTTAGTTTCCAAACCTTTGCCGAAACGTGACGGCGGCTCACGGCGAATTGGTCGGTTATGGGCGAGGAGCGACACCATCGTCGGTCTCGGCGAGCGCTGCCTCATAGACCTCGTGCGCGGCCGTCGCATTAAGCGCCGCGATCGCGATGCCGACAACAACGTCGGGCCAGATCGAAGGATAAAGCGCGGTCACGCCAGCGGCCGCGATAATGGCGATGTTGGCTGCCACATCGTTGCGGGCCGACAGGAACGCCGCTTTTGACAGGCTCCCGCCCGTATCGCGGACGCGCGCCAGTAGCATCGCGCAGGTCAGGTTGACGGCAAGTGCACCGGCGGCTGCCAACGACATCGGCAACGGCGCAGCGATCGAGGGCGATAGGATCTTATCGACGACCGTCCAAAGAGCAGCCATCGACGGGACCAGGATCAACGCGGCAAGGACCAATCCGAGCATCTTTCGGCGGGGGGCGGCCATGCCGAGACCCAGCAAGATCAAGACATTCACGCAAGCGTCTTCGAGAAAATCGATGCTGTCGGCAAACAGTGCAACGGATTCGATTGCAAGTGCGACGGCGAATTCGACGCCGAAGTAGGCGAGGTTCAACGCCGCGACAATTGCCACGGTCGATCGGAGATTGGCGTCGAATGAAGTGGTCACGCGCGGGCCTTTGTGAGTGACGGCGAGGGATCAGATGCCGGGTGAAGCCGTGGCGGGCCACGCTGCGCGATGCAAGTGGTTCTCGTTGCAGGTGAGCCAATTATGCGCGTGGCGCGCGGGCCAGGGTCAGGGCCAGGGTCGGGGTCAGGGTCGGGGTCGGTCGGGGTCGGTCGGGGTCGGGGTCGCGCGTGGCGCGTGGCGCGTGGCGCGTGGGCCACGTTCAGGTTGAAGCCGCTTTTCGAACGCCGGGTTGTCTTGACGCTGCCGTCGTGCGCTCACAACGGTTTTATAGGACAACGATTTCGATTCGGCTCGCGGGGCCAAGCTCATTGGTTGGGTACCCGATCGTGGCCGTCCAAATTAAGTGTCTGGCGCACGCGGTTCACTGAACGGCCCAAATGAGACGGCGAGGGTTACAATGACGACGGCAGCGGACGCGGCCGCCCCAACGGGTGGCGCGATCATTAGAACACGTGGCTTTGGCTGGTTTTTAACCCGCGCAATTTTTGGGATTGCCGTGATGCTGATGGTCACGAGTATTGCTGCATTCATTGCGCACGCCTCGATTGATGCACCTGAGATCGTTGACGAAATCACGATTGGAGTGGCGGCTGCGCCATTGTTAGCGCGCGCCGATCAGAACGGGCCAACGGCTGCAGCGTCCGTGGACCGTTGAACCAACGGTGGTCGGGTTGAAACTTGCCCTTTAACCGTGGCTCAAGTCGGCGGACTGCGTCCAATAGATGCGTTGATGCCGCGCCGCCGCCACCATCGCGCCCAACTGAGGTTGCTTGTTGCGCGTAGTGGCAGTGGCGTTAAACCCGGCTTGTCGGGGAGGCACCCGATGACACCTTTGCTATGCGTATTCACCTGTCGGCGGGCCTTAGCGGCCACTGCAGCAGCTGTTATCGCGTCTTGGGCACTGGCACTCACCGGTCCTTCAACCGTTGCCGCCCAGTCTGGATCGGCCGTCGCCGGTCAACCGCCAATCGCGGTGCCAGCGCCGAAGCCAGCGGTTCGGCCACCCGGCCGACAAGCGCCAACTGTCGACAGCAAGTCGGCGAACCCTGCGCCGCCCGCATCAACAGCCACCCAAAAGGCCGCCGCTGCACGGTTCCAGGCCGATCGGTTGCGCCGGGTCAACACTGTAACGAGCTGGGGCTACCAACTCGCATCGCTGTCGCTCGACGTTGCGGCTGCCTCACCATACGGGCTCCTGGTCGTCGACGCGACGGCGGGTCTTGCGCCCGGTAAGGCGTTCACCAGCGAGGACGTCGAGCGGCTGAAACGCGCCCCTGACGGCAGTCGGCGGCTTGTCGTGTCCTACCTTTCGGTCGGCGAAGCGGAAGATTACCGCCCGGACTATTTTTCGCCCGAATACCTGGAGGAAGAAGCGCCAGACTGGCTGCTCAAAGAAAATCCGCAGTGGAAGGGCAACCGCCTCATTCGATTTTGCCACGAGGTTTGGCAGCGGACAAATCTGGGCGATGACAACGGCCGCACCGTCTATTCAGCGATCCAGCCGTCCCCGCTGTATAAGCTCATTGAGCTTGTCTTCTATGGCGTCTACCTCGACCG
>JBBQNE010000096.1:0-12491 GCA_038329675.1 Hyphomicrobiales bacterium
GGCATCGAGGTCTTTGCGCCAGACGATCGGATCAAGCGGGATGATCGGCGAGGTCCAGATGATCTTTATCTTCTTGCGGGCGTCGGGCGTGCTCTTTTCAAGCCGCTCGAGGTCTTCTGAGTTGTTGGTCGCAACATCGACCAGATTGTTGGCGACCGACATTGCATTCGCCTGATGGTTGGCGTTGCGCACGGTCTTAAAGCAGCCCTTGGGATCGATGCCCTTGGCCGCGAAAATGTACGTCGTGGGGACCAGGAAGCCTGACGTCGAGTTCGGATCGCCGATGCCGAAATCAAGCGACTTGTCGCATTTCAGGACGTCGTCCAGCTTGGCGAAAGGCTTGTCGACGTTGGTGATCAGGTGCGAATAATAGCCAAGGTTGCCGTCCTTGCCGATGACCTGCGCAAACACTTCGCCTTCAGCGCGATCAACGGCTTCCATGGCCGACTTGTTGCCAAACCAGGCGACCTGTACCTTGTTGAAGCGCATGCCTTCGATCACGCCGGCATAGTCGGACGCATAGAACGCGTTGATCTTGAGGCCGGTGGCTTTCGACATGGCTTCGAGGAACGGCACCCAGTTGACCTTCTGGTTCTGGGAGGCTTCGGTCGAGACGATGCCGAAATTGATTTCCTGGGCAGGCTTGGCTGCATCCTGTGCGACCGCAAGTCCGGTCATCAGCAGAGCAGCCGTGAGGCCGACTGCTGCAAGGTTGGCGAGCTTCATTATTACAACTCCTGTATGGCTTCGTGGGTAAACTGATCAAGGTTCAGGCCGGCATGGGCTGCGGCCCGTCGACGGTTGAAGGGCCAGCTGCGGGCGAAAACACCGCCGACACGGAACCTGATTGGGTTGGAACGGACGCAGTAGACACTTCGCGCGGCCCCGGCAGAAACAGCTCTTCGCTTTCCGCACCGTAAAGCTCGGCGAGGAATGTCGGCGTCAGAGCCGTCGAGGGGCCGTCGTAGACCACCCGGCCCGCACGCAGGGCTATCGTGCGCGGGCAATAGCGCATGGCGTATTCAACCTGATGCAGGGAGACGACCACGGTGATTCCGTCCCGGCGGTTCAGGTCGGCCAAAATATCCATGACGCGGCGCGCAGAGCTCGGATCGAGCGAGGCAATTGGCTCATCGGCGATGATCACATCCGCGCCTTGGACCAATGTCCGGGCGATAGCTGCGCGTTGCTGCTGGCCGCCTGACAACACGGACCCCCGCTTAAGCGCCTGTTCGGGAATTCCGACCCGGGTCAGGGCGTCCATCGCACGCTGCTGTTCCATGCGCGGAAACAGCCCGAGCGTCCCCCGCCAGCGTGGAATGCGCCCGAGGCACCCCATCAGCACGTTGGTCAACACCGACAAGCGCGGCACGAGGTTAAATTGCTGGAAGATCACGCCAGTGCGCCGACGCAGGCTAGTCGCCGAACCGCTGATGCGGCCATCCCGCTGCATCTGTTCGCCAAGAATTTCGATCACGCCCTCGACGGGTTCGCCGTGACGAGGCCGAATGGCAATATCGATTGGAATGAGCCCGGCCATCGCGCGGATAAGGGTCGACTTGCCAGAGCCCGAGGCGCCAATTAGGGCAACCATTTCGCCGCGCTCGACCTTGAACGACACATCGTTCAGCGCAAATTTGCCGCCACTGAAACTCTTCGCAACATGAACGACGTTGATCGCTGGCGTTCGCACACTCGTCCTCCAAAACATTGGAAAAGCGCTAACAGCACCACATGTCACGTTCGCTTCAATGCCGTGACAGTTTTGCGACAATCCACAAGGCCGGGTCACCCGGCCGCTCCACGGGACCGACCTTCACACAGCCGACATGCAGAGCGGCTAATCACCCACGATGAGCACGCTTGAACACCAACCAGCCCCGCTCCAGCGGCAGGCCCTGATGGCGATTTGCAGCCTTGCAAGCGAGGCCGAACTGACAGATGCGCTCGCAGCCTTGGCTCCCTTGCCGCACGTTGCCGACATCCGGCCCCCCGAGGCCGGTTTGGTGATGCTTCGAGGTCGGATCGGGGGCGACGGGCTGCCGTTCAATTTCGGCGAGGCCAGCGTTGCGCGTGCTTGTGTCAGTGTTGGTAGCCATGGGCCGATGGGGTTTGGGTATTGCCTCGGGCGCTCGCTCGTAAAGGCCAGGAATGTAGCCATTATTGATGCCCTAGGGCAATTGCCCGGCTGGGCCGAGCGGATCGAGACCGCTCTTACAGGTCCCGTGAGCACGCGTGTTGCACACGAAGACGGGGTGCAGCGGGCTGAAACCGCAGCGACGCGGGTCAACTTCTTCACCCTCGTCCGTGGCGAGGATTGAGGCGTGTCATCGCGAGCAACTATCCCGCCAGTGCAGGCTGGCTTCAGCGATCCAGTGTTTCAATCGCAGTTCGTTTTCCGCACCGTGCTTGACGCCATCGCCCGGCCCGCCCGCCCCGTCCGGCTCGACGTTGCGGTCATGCCACCAGAGCCGTTGCATAAGACAACAGCCGCCTTGCTCCTGGCTCTGGCCGACTTCGAGACGTCGGTCTGGTTTGATCCAGCGATTTCGCCAGCGGCTATCCGGTTTATTGGTTTCCACACCGGCGCACGGGTTGTGAGCGATCCCGCTGCAGCCCATTTTGCGGTTATTGCAGGCGACGGCAAAGCGCTGCCGTGGGAAACGTTTTGCCAGGGCACTCCAGACTACCCAGACACTTCGACGACGCTGCTGATTCAGGTCGCATCCCTAACTGCCGCTGGCCAGGCTTTCGAGGGACCCGGAGTTGACGGCCAGGTTTGCTTTTCAACTCAGCCTGAGATTGCAAGGTCGGACGACCTTCTCGCGGCCAACCGCAAAGCCTTTCCTTGCGGACTTGATATGTTTTTTCTGAGCGCGCACGAAATCGCGGCGCTGCCACGCTCCATCCGCCTCGTTGCAGGGTGAGGTCATGTACGTAGCAGTGAAGGGTGGCGAAGCGGCGATCGCTGCAGCTCATGAACTCCTCGCCAGGGAACGCCGGGGCGATCCAACCGTGGCGGAAATCGAGGCTGCCCAAATCCGGGAACAGCTCTCGCTCGGTGTCGACCGGGTCATGACCGAAGGGTCGCTGTATGATCCCGACCTCGCGGCGATCGCGATCAAGCAAGCCCGCGGTGATATGATCGAGGCGATTTTTCTGCTGCGCGCATTCCGCACCACCTTGCCCCGGTTTGGCTATAGCGAACCCGTCGATACTGGGGCGATGCGTGTCCAGCGGCGAGTGTCAGCGACGTTCAAAGACCTTCCAGGCGGCCAGATCCTGGGGCCCACGTTCGACTACACCCATCGCCTGATTGATCAAGCACTCGCTGGGCCATCGCCCCCGAGGCCCGTGCCTGCCCGATGCGTCAGCCCGCCCGAAGCGATGCCGCATGTGACGTCATTGCTCAACCGTGACAGCCTGATTGAAGCCAATCCGCCAGCTCTCCCAGATGCTCAGGTTGCCGATTTGACCCGCGAGCCCGCGAACTTCCCGGCCGGGCGGGATTTGCGCCTCCAGGCGCTCGCGCGCGGTGATGAAGGCTTCCTGCTGTCGCTCGCCTATTCAACGCAACGCGGGTACGGCCGGACCCACGCCTTCGCTGGTGAAATCCGGATGGGCGAGGTTGAAGTTTCGTTCATTCCCGAGGAATTGGGATTTGCAGTGCCGCTCGGCGCGATCACGATTACCGAATGCGAAATGGTCAACCAGTTCACAGGGAGCCCGACCCAGCCTCCGCAATTCACGCGCGGTTACGGGCTGGCGTTCGGGCAAAGCGAGCGCAAGGCGATGTCGATGGCCATCGTTGACCGCGCACTTAGAGCAACAGAACTGGGAGAGGAAACAGGCGCGCCCGCGCAAGACCAGGAGTTCGTGCTGTCACATGCCGACAACGTTCAGGCGACGGGCTTCGTCGAGCACCTGAAGCTGCCCCATTACGTCGACTTCCAGGCCGAACTCGCGCTCGTGCGTCAGCTACGCGCCGAACACGCGGCCGCAAGCACGGCAGGGGTGGCGCCAGCGTCGGACCAGCCCACGGGACGCGTCGCGGTCACGGCAACGCCAAACAAGGACGCGGCCGAATGAGCACGATATCGGCCTATAACTTCGCCTATCTGGACGAGCAGACAAAGCGCATGATTCGCCGTGCGATCCTCAAAGCTATTGCGATCCCGGGCTATCAGGTTCCCTTCGCCAGCCGCGAGATGCCGATGCCTTACGGCTGGGGCACAGGCGGCATTCAGGTCACCGCTGCGATCTTGGGGCCCAACGATGTGCTCAAGGTGATCGACCAGGGGGCCGACGATACGACGAACGCGGTCTCCATCCGCGCCTTCTTCAAGAAGACCGCAGGCGTTGAAACAACAACGCGCACGGCAGACGCTACCATCATACAGACCCGCCACCGCATTCCCGAAGCGCCGTTGGCGGCCCACCAGGTCCTCGTCTATCAGGTGCCAATTCCCGAGCCGTTGCGGTTCCTGGAGCCGCGCGAGACCGAGACGCGGCGCATGCATGCGCTGGCCGACTATGGCTTGATGCACGTAAAGCTATACGAAGATATTGCCCGACACGGCCATGTGGCGACGACTTACGCCTATCCAGTCAAGGTCGATGGCCGCTATATCACAGACCCGTCGCCGACCCCCAAGTTTGACAACCCTAAAATGTCCAACTGCCCGGCCTTGCAGCTGTTCGGGGCCGGGCGCGAAAAGCGGATCTATGCCATTCCACCCTTTACGCAGGTCGTCAGCCTCGATTTCGAGGACCACCCATTCGAGCGTACCCGGTTCGACAAGCCTTGCGAATTGTGCGGAGCAACTGACGTCTATCTCGATGAGGTGATCATGGATGACGCGGGAACCCGCCTCCATGTCTGCTCCGACACCGACCATTGCACAACGCGGCGCGATGCTGGCCACACAGCACCGTTGGAGGCTGCATGACGGAGCCAGCTCACGTTACAATGCGTGAAGCAGTGGACGCCGATCTACCGGCGATCCTCTCCCTCATCGGTCAGCCCGACATGGACAATGGCGAGGTCCTAGGCCTCGACATGGCCCGGACGCTTTTTGCCAGACTGAAGCGCTATCCCGATTACCGCATCTACCTGGCGCAGCGCGGGAGCGAAATCGTCGGAAGCTATGCTTTGCTCGTCATGGACAATCTTGGCCACCTTGGCGCACCTTCGGCGATTGTCGAACAAGTCCTTGTGGCACCCTCAGCTCAAGGGGGCGGGATTGGCCGCGCCATGATGCGTCACGCGATGGCGTGTGCCCACAAGGCTGGTTGCTACAAGCTCGTGCTGTCATCAAACATCAAGCGCACCCGCGCCCATGCGTTTTACGACAGCCTGGGATTTGTGCGGCATGGCGTCAGCTTCCTCGTGGAACTGGAGGATAGCACCACATGATTGCGAGCGAGGAGGTTCTCGACCCGCCACTGCTGACAGCCCGGCAGGTGACGCGCTGGTACGGCCATCAGATCGGCTGTCTCGATGTCGACGTCGATCTCTACGAGGGCGAGGTGCTTGCCATTGTCGGAGAGTCGGGCTCGGGGAAATCGACCTTGCTGTCGGTGCTGTCGAGCCAGCTCGTAGCTAGCAGCGGGCAAGTCCACTACCGCATGCGCGATGGCGTTACCCGAGATTGCGCGATCTTGAGCGAGGCTGAACGGCGGCTTTTGCTACGAACCGACTGGGGCTTTGTCCACCAGGACTCACGAAACGGCCTCAGGATGGGCGTTTCGGCGGGCGGCAACGTCGGCGAACGACTGATGGCCGTTGGCTGGCGCAACTATGGCTCTATCCGCGCCGAAGCTGTCGACTGGCTTGCCCGCGTTGAAATCGACGTCGGCCGGATCGACGATCAACCGGTGCAATTTTCTGGCGGCATGCGCCAGCGTCTACAGATCGCCAAGACACTGGTGACGTCGCCGCGCCTTGTTTTCATGGACGAACCAACCGGCGGGCTCGACGTTTCAGTCCAGGCGCGTCTTCTCGATCTGATGCGCGGCCTCGTTGCCGATCTTGGGCTGGCAGCCATCATTGTGACCCACGACCTCGCGGTTGCCCGCCTGTTGTCGTCGCGGATGATGGTGATGCGGCACGGTCGCGTGATCGAGCACGGACTGACCGACCAGCTGCTCGACGACCCGCGCGAGCCCTACACCCAGCTCCTGGTTTCGTCGATCCTGCAGGCATGAATTCATGACCCTACAGCCGCCTGCCATCGAACTTGCCGCCGTATCGAAAACGTTCACCATGCACATGCAGGGTGGCACCCGGATCCCTGTGGTCTGCGACGTTTCCTTCACGGTGCCGCCCGCATCCTGCACCGTTCTGGGCGGGGCATCGGGGGCAGGAAAATCCTCGCTTTTGAAAATGATTTTCGGCAGCTACCGCTGTGATGCCGGGTCCATTCTGGTCGCTGATGGGGCCGGGCGGGTCGATGTCGCGACTGCGACGCCGCGCCGTATCCTCCAGTTGCGATCATCGACCTTGGGCTATGTCAGCCAGTTTTTGCGCGTCATCCCCCGCATCAGTGCACTCGATATCGTGACTAGCGCAGCCCGAGACGGCGGAATGACGGCAATACAAGCGCGTGATAGGGCCGCTGAGCTGTTGACGCAGCTTAATATTCCCCAGCGACTTTGGGCTTTGCCGCCGTCCACGTTTTCGGGGGGCGAACAGCAACGTGTGAATATCGCCCGTGGTTTTGCTGCTCAGCACGCAGTCCTGCTGCTGGATGAGCCCACGGCGTCGCTCGATGCCGAAAATCGGGCCGTCGTGGTCGAACTGCTGTTGGACGCCAAACAAAGCGGCACCGCCATCCTGGGCGTATTTCACGACGAAGACGTTCGTGTCCTCGTCGCTGACCATGTTGTCGATGTGACCCGTTTCACCCCGGCTGGAGCTCAGGCATGACCACCGTTTTCGAAAACGCCCGCGTCGTGCTTGAGCATGAGGTGATCGACGGCTGGGTCGCCGTGGTCAATGGCAAAATCGCCGAGCATGGCGCGGGGCGTGCGCCCGAACGGGGCATCGACCTGTCTTGCGATTATCTGATCCCGGGCCTGGTCGAGCTACATACCGACCATTTGGAAGCCCACGTCGTTCCACGCCCTAAGGTGGTGTGGAACCTTGTCGCTGCCGTCCTCGCTTATGATGCGCAGATCGTGGCATCGGGCATTACAACCGCCTTCGACAGCTTGCGCGTTGGCTCCGACATCGACAGCCGCTCGCTCGGCCCCCAGATCCATAACTTGACGGCCGCTATCAATGAGGCCCGTGAACTTGGTCTGCTCCGCGCCGACCACCGGACGCATTTGCGTTGCGAACTTTGCGCCCCCGACGTCGTCGACACCACACGACAGATACTTGCGGGCAACCGGATCGACATGATTTCGCTGATGGATCACACGCCCGGCGCGCGTCAGTTTCGCGATGTCGGTACGTGGAAAACCTACTATGGCGGCAAGTCGGGATTGAGCGATTCTGTGCTTGATGGGATGGTTGCTGAGCGGCTGGAATTGCACACGGCGAACCATGATCACCACCGAGCGGCGCTTGTCGAGCTCGCACACGCCAACAAAATCGCAATAGCGAGCCACGACGACACGACGCTTCAGCATGTCGATGAGTCGGCTGCCGACGGTGTGACGATCGCCGAGTTTCCGACCACCTTCGAGGCGGCAAAAGCCAGTCATATTCGCGGGATCTGTGTGCTGATGGGGGCCCCCAATCTCGTTCGTGGCGGCTCCCATTCCGGCAACGTGGCGGCAGAACAACTGGCGCGCGAAGGCGTGCTCGACATCATGTCGTCCGACTATGTTCCCGCCAGTCTGCTGATGGGTGCGTTCGAACTTGCCCGCCGGATCGACAGTATCGACCTTCCAGCAGCTATGCGGACCGTAACCCTGAACCCGGCCCGTGCAACCGGCCTGATGGATCGCGGCCTGATCGCACCAGGGTACAAGGCCGATCTGGTGCGCGTGCGGATGGTAGGCAATCTGCCCGTGGTCAGGGAGGTCTACCGCGATGGACAGCGCGTCCTCTGAGGGCCTGCAGGCTTCCGTGCCGAGGGGTGTCTCATGTTCGCCTCCGCCTCTATTTGCATTGCAGCCAGAGCGCAGGTCAGATCAACCATGCTGACAGTTACAGCAGATGCTGCGGCACCAAGCCCAGACAGGAGTCGCAATCAGCGCGCTCCAACAGCCCTCATCGGAAATAGAGCAGTGCACCAACTGCGGCTACTGCTGCGGCCGCGAGCAAGGCAACCCAGACGGCTGATGATTTTTTTGTTGCGACTGGCTGGGCACCGTCAGGGATTGCGACGAGTTCACCGAACTTGGCAAAGAACTGCCCTGCCAGCATGTTGACCGTCCCTTCGATCAGGCGACCGGCAAGCTGCGCGATTTTGCCGTTCATGTCGGCATCGACGTCATAACTGAGCTTGGTCCCTGCACCATCGGGCACCAGTCGCACTTTGGCTGCACCCTTTGCTCCGCCCATGCTCCCTGCAGAGCCCGAACCGACGAGCGTGTAGCTGTTGGGCGGGTTCAGGTCGGTCAGCTCCACGTTCCCGTTGAAGCGCGCCGTAATGGGTCCGATGCGCGTCGTGATGGTTGCTTTGAAGGTGTTGGGCCCAGTCTGTTCAAGGCTTTCACATCCAGGCAGGGATCGACGCAAGATGTCGGGATTGTTCAGTCCCGCCCACACGGTCAACTGATCTGCAGCAATCGTATTTTCGCCTGTGATTTTCATATCTTGACGACCTGGAGGGGTTGAAGAGCGGCCGGTCCTTGCCAATTTGCAGGCGTTGCCTCATGCCCGCTGCGTATGGTGTGCGCGCGGTGCAGCTGGATGATTTCAGCCAGGATCGAAATTGCAACTTCGCCGGGCTCGGCCGCGCCGATGTCGAGGCCGGCTGGCGCCATGATTCTCGCGATATCGGCTGCAGCAACGCCGTCGTGTGCCAGTGTGAGTCGGATATGCTGAGCCTTGGTGCGACTTGCCACGAACAGTATACGACGGCACGGTGACGCCAGGGCAGCTTGCAGCGCGGACTTATCGCCTGACCCTTGCGTTGCGACCAGAATGAAACCATCGGCAAGACCTGATAACTGCGCGAGACCGGCCGGCGCCACTTGACGGGCGCCTGAAGATTGATCGGGAACCAGGCAGCGGATCGGCGTGACGTTGGCTGAACGAGCGAGCGCGAGGACATGGCGGGCGATCTCGCTGACGCCGAACACCACCAGAGGGGGCGGCGGGATCACGGGCTCGATAAAGAAATCGATCTCACCGCGGCTGGGACAGGAGGTTGGATAGCTGTCGACGTCGCTGGCTGCGATACCAGCGAGCTTATCTTTCGGCAGCGTGCGCACGAGGCGTGGCTTGCCCTCTGCGAGCGAAGCACGACTGGCATTGACGAGTGCGGATCGGACGCAACCCCCGCCCACGAAGCCGATCAGTTCGCCTGCTTGAGTGACAATTGCGCGTGCACCGGGCTTTGCTGCCGTTAGTCCGCTAGTGCGAACCACCGTGACCGACACGTAAGGCGTGAGGCCGTCCCAATTGCGCTTGAATGCCGCAACATCGCAGGGCACGCCATCGAGGTGTAAGCCGTCCAGGGCAATTCCAGCGTCATGCTCGGACAAGGGCGTCCTCCAAAGCGGCTAGACTTTTGAGATTGTGGGCGGCGGCGAACAGATCGATGTGCCGACGCGCGGCGGCCATTCCGATACTGACAGGCTGATAGCTCGCGCGCCCGAGCAACGGGTTAAGCCATATGATGCGATGGCAGCGGCGCTTCAGGAGAAGGAGCTGTTCGTCCAGGACACGCGCCTCGCCCGTGTCGAAGCCGTCGCTTAGAATAATAACGACCGAGCGCGAGGAACAGAAGGTTTGCGCATAGTGCTGGTTGAAGGTTGCCAGTGCAGCACCGATCCGCGTGCCGCCCGACCAGCCCTGACTCATCAGCGTCATCTTCTGCATCATACGCTCGGGATCTGCATCGCGCAGTGCGCCAGTGACGTGCACCAATTTGGTGTGAAAGATAAAGGTTTGCGCCTGCTGGAAGCGTCCCGTCAGAGCGTGAACGAACCGCATAAAAAAAAGCGAGTAGGCATCCATTGAGCCCGACACATCGATGAACAGCAGCAGCGATACGGGTGGGGTTTTTCGCTTCTTGAACATCAACTTGGCGGGGATCGCACCGTGGCCGATGCAGCGATGCAGCGTGCGGCGAAAATCGAGCACTGCGCCGCGCGTCGCGCTGCGGCAGCGGCGCGTGAGGGTGTAGCGCATCCGCCTGCCCAGCCGTTCGGCAAGGGCTAGCAGTTCGGCTCGTTCCTCGGGGTCAGCCACGGTGCCAAAGTCCACCGTCCCGGTGGCATCCCGGCGCGAGGCGCCAGCCAGGCTCGATTGCGCGTCCTGGCTCGCGCCTTCGTGAAGAGAACAGGCCGATTCCGCCCGGTCAGCCCAATCGAAATAGCGCGCGAGCCCCGACCCTGAGGCTCCAGCATTTGGCCCACGCCCATCGATACCCCGGGTTTGGCCGGCACGCACTTGCCGGAACACGGTACGCTTGAACCGGGCACGGCGCAGCCAATAGGCGTCGAAGATGTCATCGAACCGCTGTAGCTCGGAGCGGCGATGACACCACAGCAAGCGTAATGTGAGTCTTAGCTCTCGCGCCGTGGGCATCGGGCTGGATCGTCGGCTAGCGGCAAGCGCCGTTATGGCATCGCTGACCTCGCCCGGCCCGACTGTAAATCCGTTGTCGCGGAGCAAGCGAGCAAACTGGGCGAGGCGCGCTGTGATGCCGGGAGCGTCCGGCTCGGCTTCACCGGCTTCCATCGGCACCGTACCCACAGTGTCGATTGCGGGTTCAGGGCGGCGCGCCGTCAGCGGATCGGGGTGGACGATGCTCATGCCGCCCTCCCCGCCAACCGCTGGAAAACGGCAAGCGGCACGGCGTCGCGGTCTTCCCGCGTTTTCAGCACGCACAACAGGCTGCGGTGGATAGCCTCGGGATCGTCCGTGATGCCCTCTACGTTGAGACCCAACAGTGCCGCAGTCCAATCCAGCGTCTCAGCGATACCGGGGGTCTTTTTCAAGTCTTCCCGGCGCAGCCCTTGAACGAAGCCGACGATCTGACTGGCCAGTGCCAGCGAGCACTGCGGCACCTGGGCTTGGACGATGCGCAGCTCGGTCGCAAAATCGGGATAGTCGATGTAATGGAACAGGCAGCGGCGCCGCAGAGCGTCGGATAATTCACGGGTGCCATTCGATGTCAACACGGTCAGCGGCTTTGATTTTGCGGTGATCGTGCCAAGCTCGGGTATCGTGATCTGATAGTCCGCCAGGACCTCAAGGAGATAGGCCTCGAATTCCTCATCGGCCCGGTCGACCTCGTCAATTAGCAGGATCGGGGGCACGTCTTGCGAGATCGCCTCCAGCAGTGGCCGTTTGAGCAGAAACTCCTCTGAAAACAATCGTGCATCGCTCAGGGTTGCGCCCGCCGCCTGTGTGTTAGCAATGGCCAGGATCTGGCGCTGGTAGTTCCACTCATAAATTGCGTGCCCGGCATCCAACCCCTCATAGCACTGCAAACGGATGAGCTTGCGACCGGTCGCCTGAGCCAATGCTTTTGCAATGAATGTCTTGCCAACGCCCGCTTCCCCTTCGACCAGTAGCGGCCGCGACAGCGTCTGCGCCAGCGACAGAGCCGTTGCCAGTGTTTCGTCCGCCACGTAGGCCGCCTCGCCGAGGCGCTGTCGCACCCCGGCAGGACTGCTCAGATCTGACGCCGACACGGTAGACGTCTTCATGTGTGCAGGCCAAGGCTCCGGCCGTAGTCCCAAAGTCGCGCTGCGGTATGGGGCATGTGGGTATGAACACCGCCAACCTTTGAAAACGCATCGTTAATCGCGTTCGAGAACGCGGGCACGCCACCCACGTGCGGGCTCTCGCCGACACCTTTTGCGCCAATGGGGTGGTGAGGGCTCGGCACCTCCGTGAAATCTGTCTCCCAGTGTGGCGTCTCGACGGCCGTCGGTAGGAAGTAGTCCATCAGGCTTGCGCCCAACACGTTGCCGTTCTCGTCGAAGTCAATGAGCTGGCCCATGGCGACAGCGAACGCTTCCGTCAGACCGCCATGGATCTGGCCCTCGATGATCATGGGGTTGATGCGCGTCCCGCAATCATCCAGCGCGTAGAACCGGCGGACCTTTGTCTCGCCCGTATCAACGTCGATATCTACGACGCAGAAATAGGCACCGTACGGGAAGGTGAAGTTGGGCGGATCGTAATAGTCGACCGCCTCGAGGCCCATCTCCATGCCGGGCGGAACGTTGTTGTAGGCGGCCCAGGCTAGCTCCTTCATTGACTTGCGCTTGTCAGGCAGGCCCTTGACCTGGAAGCCGTCCACGTCCCACTCGAGGTCGTCGTGGTGGACCTCCAACAGGTGCGAAGCGATGAGCTG
>JBBQNE010000097.1:0-12250 GCA_038329675.1 Hyphomicrobiales bacterium
GCGATTTTAAGACTGTCAGGTTTGTGCGTGCCGTTCATAGGCTGGAAGAGTATGCGGGACCGCGCGATATACGCAAGGTGCGACTTTCAAGGGCCATGTACCGGCGTCCAACGGCCTGCGCCGCTTTAACTTTTAGATTGGCGCGCCAGTACCCAGACCGGTTCGACTGGAGTGACCGCTGTCACGAGCCGCTATTGGCCGGTGCCGTGCCTTTAAACACGCGTCCATCGCTATCCGTCGTCGTTACGCTCAACGGCGCGCTACCGGTGGATGAATACGTGAATCGGATGTTGGGGTCTTCCGACAGCGAAATACCAGCCTCAAGGTCAAACACTTTGGTTTCGCCGTGCTGGACGACCATCTCTGTCACGTACTTTGCGGGAATGTAGTGCCCGGTCAGTTGGTTCATCTGCATCCCGGAATAATTGGGATGCTTCACCATCACTTGCCCGGTCCGGCTGACATCACTGCCCTCGATCGCCGCGATGTCTTTGATCACTGTTTTACCGATGAGTGCCATCGCCTCATCGGCATCTTTCAGCGCTGGCGCCGAACATCCACCGGCTGCCTTCACAAAACGCGTCGTCATATGCAGCGAGCCGTCTGCGAGCTCCACCACTGCGCGGAGGTTTGAATACATGTCGAAACGAAGGCGGGTCTGAATAACCCGTTCCCCGCTGGCTGCTGCCGGGCCAAATGTAAACGCAGCTGCCATTGGCGCCGGGTTTTTTTCAACGATGAGGGTTAGTTTTCGCACGTCTCCAGAGCCCGCGTGCAGCTTAATTGTAACTGGCACGAGAGCCGCATCGTCTGCGCGGCCAGGAGCTTCCACCGTCATAAAATCAGGCTGCTCGCTGATCGCCTTAGAGCCAAACAGCTCCGATTTCAGCAATGGCCACACATCGTCATCGGCCGCCAACACGGCTGGAACGCTGAACGCCGTCGCTGCCACAGCTACGATCATTACTCGCGTCAGTCGTTGAAGATCGCGGGCCATGGACACTCCAGACGTGATTTAAAGCGCAGGTTGGATCCTGCGCAATTGTGCCGCTTCACTCCCACTCGAGTTCAGCAAACGCCACGGCAATATTACGCTTGTGATACTCCTGCGACAATACCCACCGCGACATTTCATCTCGCACTGCAACATCGACCGCTTGATTTAACGTTTTACCGTCTTTGATCAGCGCCCTAACGTCAGACGCCAAAGTCGTCAGGTAGCGTTGTATATCGGAGAATGCCGCCGGCCATGGCATCGATGGAGGGCCGTGGCCGGGTACGACTCGCGCCGCTGGCACCGCCGACAGCCCGTCCAGCACTTTGATCCAGCCGCGTAACGATCCATCAATCGTCGGTATGTGTTCAGAAAACACGAGATCACCGGCGACGAGTGTGCCGGTTGCCACGTCACGGACGGTCAAATCGTTATCGGTATGGGCAGTTTTGTGAGCCTCCAGAACAAGCTTCCGTCCGCCAAGGTCAATGTCCATCTGACCATCGACCGCCCGCGTCGGCAGCACAATGCGCGTGCCTTCGAAGTCCTCACCAATCGCCGTTCCGTTATGCTCCAAATAGCGTTGCGCGCGCGCCGCTAATCCTCGTGCCATTTTGGGGTGGGCAATAAATTCGACGCCCGGCTCTTCGAACGCCGCATTGCCGAGCACATGGTCGGGGTGCATGTGCGTGTTGATCACGTGCGACACTGGCAGGCCGGTTCGCGCTTTTATTGCCGCACGAAGCGCTAACCCGCAGCGCGCGCTCCCACCGGTATCAATGACTGCCACACGTTCCATGCCAACAATGAATGTGAGGTTGGCGATATGCCCGCCGTTCTCAGCAGACATCACCGCATGCTCACCGCGCGATACAAACACGCCAGTGGCGACCTCGTCCGTGATCAAGACTTGCGGGATCTTTGCGCGCGCCGCAGATGGGGGGATGCTGGCCGTCGCAACAGCAGCGAACCCGGCAGCGAGAACCATTCGGCGGTTGACCTTATCGAAGTCCGTCATTGGCATGATCCTTCAGGTCGGCGTCGTGTGTTGCGGTCTCACGCGATCAACGGCACCCGCAATACGACCGCCGCAGCACCGATCGTTACCCCCGAACGGGCGGCTTTTATGCAAAAAAGTGCTCGAAATTTCCGTGCGTATACGGACGGGTTCCGCGATGTCCCCAGCCTATTTTGCGGTGCAGCATTTGAAGTTTGTTGCAAATTATCACGCTGTTGCCGACTATCGGGCATCGTCAGCATCCGTGACGTTTTGCGCGTGCGAGACTAGTTGTCACAACGTGCCTTGTCTCGCTCACGCAAAAGTGTGTATGAGGAAAGCGTGGTTGAGACTTTCGGTGGGGGCAACGATCTCACACTGAAATAGCAGGTGGACCAATCGGATAAAAATCCGCGCCCCTGTTGTTATCGCGGCCACACTTGCAAGCATGGCAAGAAACCTTAATGGAGGAAGCGTGATGCGCACCAGTGCATTCGCAGCTGCACTTCTCTTGACGACCGTCGCGGCACCGGCATTCGCCAGCCAAGACGTTCTCAAGACAACGTCCGACCCCAAGCAGTGGACCCTGCAAACGGGCGACTACTACAATCAGCGTTATTCGAAGCTCGATCAGATCAACCGCGACAACGTCAAGAACCTCAAGGTTGCTTGGACGTTCTCGACGGGCGTTCTGCGCGGCCACGAAGGTTCGCCGCTCGTCGTTGGCAACGTGATGTATGTTCATACACCGTTCCCAAACAATGTGTTTGCTCTTGACCTCGACAACGATGCCAAGATCATTTGGAAGTATGAGCCTAAGCAGGATCCATCCGTGATCCCTGTCATGTGCTGCGACACGGTCAACCGTGGCGTCGCTTATGCCGAAGGCAAGATCTTCCTTCATCAAGCTGACACCACCGTCGTTGCTCTCGATGCAAAGTCGGGTAAGGAACTTTGGAAGTCTGTGAACGGCGACCCCAAGAAGGGCGAAACCAACACGGCAACCGTTCTTCCTGTTAAGGGTAAAGTGATCGTCGGTATTTCGGGCGCCGAGTTCGGTGTTCGCGCCCACGTCACGGCCTACAACATGGAAACCGGCAAGCGCGAATGGCGTGCCTACTCGGTCGGTCCTGATGCGGAACTCCTCATCGACCCCGAGAAGACAATGTCGCTCGGCAAGCCGATCGGCAAGGATAGCTCGCTCAAGACCTGGACGGGCGACCAGTGGAAGATCGGTGGCGGCTCGACGTGGGGCTGGTACTCATACGACAGCGAATTGAACCTGTTCTACTACGGCACGGGCAACCCGTCGACGTGGAACCCGGCTCAGCGCGCTGGACCCGATGGCAAGCAGATCGATCAAAAGTGGACGATGTCCCTCTTTGCTCGTAACCCGGATACCGGTGTTGCCGCTTGGGCCTACCAGATGACGCCGTTTGACGAGTGGGACTACGACGGCATCAACGAGGTTATTCTCGCTGACATCGACGTCGGTGGCAAGAAGCGCAAGGTTGCTGTTCACTTCGATCGTAACGGTTTGGGCTACACCCTCGACCGCGCGACCGGCGAACTGCTCGTTGCTCAGAACTTCGACCCGAAGGTCAACTGGCATACGGGCGTTGACATGGATCCGAAGTCGGCCACGTACGGTCGCCCGAAGGTCAACCCAAAGATGTCGACGTTCTTGAACGGTCAAGACGTGAACACGAAGGGCGTTTGCCCAGCCGCTCTCGGAACGAAGGACCAGCAGCCAGCTGCCTTCTCGCCGCAGACGAACTTGTTCTACGTCCCAACCAACCACGTCTGCATGGACTATGAGCCCTTCAAGGTCTCGTACACGGCAGGTCAGCCCTACGTTGGCGCAACTCTCGCGATGTACCCCGCCCCCGGCTCGCACGGCGGCATGGGTAACTTCATCGCTTGGGACGCTGCTCAGGGTAAGATCGTCTGGTCCAAGCCTGAAGCCTTCTCTGTCTGGTCGGGCGCACTTGCCACGGCTGGCGGCATTGTTTTCTACGGCACCCTCGAAGGGTTCCTGAAGGCAGTCGACCAGAAGGATGGTAAGGAACTCTACAAGTTCAAGACGCCGTCGGGCATCATCGGCAACGTCATGACTTATGAGCACAAGGGCAAGCAATACGTTGGCATTCTGTCGGGCGTTGGTGGTTGGGCCGGTATCGGTCTTGCTGCTGGTCTGACGAACCCAACCGATGGTCTCGGCGCTGTGGGCGGCTATGCCGGTCTCAAGGCCTACACCGCACTCGGTGGCACGCTGACAGTGTTCTCGCTCCCATAATCTGGGTCTCGACACATCAACGATGGGCCGGCGCGAAAACCTCGCGTCGGCCTTTCTATTCCGGGATGCTGTTCCTCTGTTCTCAAACGGTTTTTACGTGAAAAAAGCGTTCGGCCAGTCATCGCTGCGAACTTGAACTATTGCCTGAAAAATGCGACTTTAGCCGTAGACGGTCGATGGCGGTAGAAAGTTGGACGCTCCGCCAAGCTCCGACCGAAAAAATGTCGTGATCTCGAAGAGGAACCCGATGAAGTTTGTAATCTCCATGGCTGCTGCCGCCATCACAACCGTCTTTGCTGCGCTACCGGCGCTAGCCCAATCCGTAGCCCAAGCAGCTCCAGCTCCGGCTGCGCTTGAGAAGTCGATGGATCCGTCGACTGGCAAATGGACGACAAAAGCTGGCGACCCGATCTACGATATCAAGGCCGATGGAGTCGTTGACTGGTTCACCTATTCGGGCTTTCGCCGCTACCACTCCGAGTGCCACGTTTGCCATGGTCCTGAGGGACAGGGCTCAACCTACGCGCCAAACTTGACCGACAGCTTGAAGACGATGGACTACCCGACGTTCGTTGGCATCGTTGCCAGCGGTCAACAAAACGTCCGCTATCAGGGCAACTCGATCATGCCCGCGCTTGGCGATAACAAGAACGTCATGTGCTACATGGATGACATGTACATCTACCTGAAGGCCTTGTCGGACGAAGCCTTACCGCGTGGTAAGCCAAAGGGTCGTATCGATAAGACCAAGGAACAGGGCAAGTTTGAAGACACCTGCTTGGCTGGCTAAGGCACCATGAAACACCTCGTCCGTCGCGTCGCCATCGGCGCATTTACGATTGCTTGCTTCGTAGCACCGAACGTTATCGCTAACGGGCGCTTTGCACCGGCGGCGGTTGCGGCGGAACAGGGTGTCGTTGACCTCGTAAATCGGCGCGCGCTTCGGGTGTGCGCCGACCCGTCCAATTTGCCGTTTTCGAGCGAAAAGGGTGACGGCTTCGAGAATAAAATCGCGGACTTGATTGCCGATGAATTGAAAGTCCCCGTGGAGTACACGTGGTTTCCGATGAGCACGGGCTTCGTTCGTCAAACACTATTTTCAAAGCGTTGCGATGTGATCATCGGCTACGCCCAAGGCGACGAACTCGTCTTGAACACGAACGCCTATTATCGGTCGACGTATGCGCTGATCACCAAAAAAGGCGGCCCGATCGACGGCGTGACCGAACTTTCCGACCCCAAGCTCTCGGGGAAAAAGCTTGGCATCATCGCAAATACACCGCCCGCCTATTTGATGGCGAAGCATAACCTGATGGGTAACGCTAAACCGTACCCGTTGATGGTCGATCGCCGCTTCGAGTCGCCTCAAGAACAGATGGTCAAGGATATCGCATCTGGCGAAATCGATGGCGGCGTACTGTGGGGCCCATTTGCGGGTTGGCTTGCGAAGCAAAGTAAAGAACCGATGTCGGTGGTGGCAATCAAAGCGGACCCCGAGCTTTCGACCAAAATGAGCTACGGCGTGACACTCGGCGTTCGCCTGTCCGACAACGACTGGAAAAAACAGCTCAACACCGTTCTGCGCAAGCGGCGCGCCGACATCGATAAAGTGCTTCTCGACTTCGGCGTTCCTGTGCTTGACGACCAACTCAATGTTGTGACGCAGCCACGCAGCTGAGCCTACTTGTTTTCAGTGGCCGCATCTTTGAGGCTCGACGCCGATTAGAACTGGGGTCGGGGATCGTGCGTGATTGATTAGTCCATCTTGAAATCGTTGCGGCAACTCCTCGGACACTGCAACCCATCATACGAACGTGCGGCGCCAACTCGGAACCGCAGTTTAACGTGCCCGCCGGTAGGTGTACTCACCGCGTGCTAGGCGTCCCGCCTGAGACGTCGAGTTTCTGGATACGTGCGCACCTTAGGAACATGGCCCGCAAGCAACGCCCGCTGCATGCCATCCCAATAGTCAACGCCGAGCAGATCGCCATTGACCGTCTTGAAGTATCGGCGAAGATGCGGGTCTTCAATTCGTAACCCGACCAGCATTTCTTCAGGCAAAAAAATTGTGCCGCTCTCAAAGACCCAATCGGGCACGTCCTCCTCGCCATCGACGCGGCCAACATTGGTGCGAATTTTGATATCGGTGAGCGGTTCAACAGCATCGTAGTCATACAAATAGATTTTACCGATCGGGCCGACGCCGTAATTGCGCGCGTCCAAGTCTCGATTAAAAATGTTGGCGGCGGCGTTGTTCCGGATGCACGTACCAAGTTGCTCGATCGCCTTCTCTGCGGTCTCGCGCGAGGCTGAGGCCAGATAAACTGGCAGTGGGATCATCTTCATCTGAACAATCACGTGCTCAAAAGTGATGTGTCCGGTTTCAAGTTTTACCGTCCCCCCGGCGGCCGCCAGCAATTCTTCGATCAAATCACTCTCAAACCATGCGGTATCGATCCGCAATCGCTCGTACATAACATTGTCGAGCATGCTCCCGGCTCGGTCAATCTCATGAACCAGACGGTATTTTTCAAGAACAGCGTCCCGGCCCGGATAGACGCCCCACTTATAGCCAACAGCGGCGCGGTCCCGCACGACCTTCAGCACGTAGCGTGACGAGGGCATCGTAAACCCGATCGCGACAGTGCCGCGCGCGCCTGCTGCAAACGCCATCCGCTCGCCCGACCGCCGCCGCTCCTCCCGCAGATCCCCGATCACGGCGACCTTGCCGACGTGGTTGAAACCTATTGTAGCGTAGTGCAGCCCGAGTGGGCGTTTGGGCATCAAGCGGTGAAGAGAATACGCCAGTTCGTGATAGCGCTCACTGGTGACGTGCAGATTGGCTAGCGATGATGAAAATACGAATTGAAGTTCGTCACTATCAAACAGCACCGCATCGACATAAATGCCGGACGGCTCGTTGAGCAAGGCGATCGCGAGCGGGATCGCGGCACGCGAATACTGGATCCGCCCAATCAAATAGCAACCGCGATTGCGAAAGAAGCCAGCATCGACCATGCGGATCGAAATTTCACCTGGCTCGCCGCCACCTTCTCGCGCAAGCGCAGCGTTAATCTCGTCGGCGAGTAATCGGGCATCGCCCGGTAGATCGCGAAACGGCGCGCTAAATCCAACCATCTCCAGCAGCGATAGCGCGGTGACCGTGTCGACCTCGCCCTCGCATGAGAACAGTTTGCTAATGGCACTATCGTCGGGTGGGTGGCTCGATCGGATACCGCTTCCAGCATAGGCAACGGGCGTCCATTCGCCCGGCGTTACCCCGCGGCGGACTGAGCGCAGCCACGCGAACGCAAGGTCGGCCTCGTAACGGTGCCGTATCGTTTCCAGCACCTTTGCTTCAATCTCGACCCAGTAACCGCGAGCGTCGGGCACATCGGGCCATACCGCCTTCAAGAACGGCACGAAGCTATCGAGGCACCGGCCATAAATCGCCAGCCGGTCGTGCGAAAGTATTGGAACCTCAGGCCAATTGCGGTGCTCAAAGGCCCGGCGGGCCGCGTAGGGGATGCGACGAGAGCGATAATAATAGTGGTCGAAAACGGCAATGATAGCGTCTGCCAACATCCGTGCCTTCACCTCGCGATCGCGAGTGTGGGGAACCTCCGCCAGAGCTGCCCGCGCAATCGCCTCCGTTTCAACATCGCGCACCGAACTGCCAGCCTCTCCCAGCTGCGCCCACCATGCTGTCGATGTTAGCGGATGTGTCATGGTTGAGACGTGACGCCTTTTGCCCAAATGGTTCAACGGTCGCGTTACACCGGTCAACGGCGATCTGCGAGGGTTCGACGGCGCTTGCCAATTATTTTATGATAGCGGCACGCTCAATCGACCAGTTGGCAGCGTTTCGTTGGCGACGGCGAACTCGCCATGCTGCTTTGTTATCGCCAAATTGGACCCAAGATGGACCTACCGCGACCTCGAAAATCTCGACGCAATGTTTCCACTCCAACCGACGAGCCGAAGCGCGCGGCGAAAACCAAGACCAGCAACGTCTCGCTCATTGGCGAGCTGATGACGGGCTCACGGGCGCCGCACGCCGTCGACCGAAAGCCAGCGCGCCTCGCACTCGGCGAACAGGTTCGCGCCTACCGCCAACGCCGCGGGCTAAGTTCGCTCGAATTGGCGCGCGAAGCGGGTCTTTCTGCTGGCATGTTGTCCAAGATCGAGAACGGTCAGGTGTCGGCATCGCTTGAAAGCCTAGAAGCACTCGCCGACGCCTTGAACATCCCCCTTTCGACACTGTTCCAGTTCCACGACGAAAGAAAAGATTGTTCGTTTGTACCCAGCAGCCATGGCGTTGCGATTGAGCGACGCGGCACAAAGGCCGGGCACCAGTATAGGCTGCTCGGTCACATGCTGTCAGGTGATCTCGTGGTCGAGCCATTCTTGATCACGTTAACCGAGGAAGCCAAACCTTACACCGGCTTCAGACATGCTGGCGTCGAGCTGATCTATATGTTGACGGGTTCCGTCATTTATCGACATGCCGACAAACAATACCATCTCCGGCCCGGCGATACATTGCTGTTTGATGCGACCGCCGCACACGGTCCCGCGGCACTGATCAGCACACCGATGACGTATTTGGCCATCATCATGTATCCGCGGCAGCGTTAGTGCCGTCAGAACTAACTAGCTAGCCTTACCCGACGACGTCGCCACCATATTCTGCGCTGGACGCTTCAAGCCATTGCCACAGGCTGCGCGCGTAGCTTCGCGAAACCGCGATCTCGAATATGGGCTCGGTGCTCAACTGCCATAGATGGATACCAATATGGCCAGCCAGTGTTGCGCAAGCATCGGACGGCGTGAAAACAGCAGCATCCAAATCGATCGCGATCCCTTTGGCCAAGGCGTCCCGAGCGCGCGGACCTGATACCTGGATGAGGCATCGGCCATCGGTCTGGTCAACCCGCGTTGCAAAGGCAGCATTGGCGGCGAGTGCGTTTTCGGTACCAGCTGTCGGCATCTGGTCCCACAACACCCACCACTGCTCGTGCCCGGTCCAGGCGACCGACAACCCATCGGCGCGATACCGTTGGCCCGGCGGTGGCAGCCCACATGGCATGGTCGCAGCAAACGCTCGGGCTAGCCCGTCCACTTGGCCGCGCCTCGCCGTAATAGACGCTAATCCGTACAAGTATCGGACCTTCAACGTTACGCCAGCGGTTCCACCAAGTCGACCGAAGCGGCGCGGGCGTACCACGTCGCTCAGCGGATGAGACGCAGATAAGAGGACGTCTGGAGCAATGTTAGACACGAAGCTTTGCTCCCTCCGGATCGACGAACACCGGGTGGCACGCGACAACGGGCGCGCTTGGACCGCGAACGGGATCGAATAGGTCGAATTGTTCGCCAACGCGTGCAAGGCCACCGCTGACAAGCGCCAGAGCAATCGAGTGGCCAAGCGTTGGTGAGTACGCCGCCGACGTAATATAACCCTGGCCTGTCGCCGGGGATGGTGGAACCCCAGCCGTAACGACGTGAGCGCCAGCCTTCAGCGCGTATCCTGGGTCGAGCGGTTTTAGCCCCACCAATTGCAACCGGTCCGTGCTGTTTAACGCTGGTCGAGCGGCCATAACGCGTCCAATAAAGTCCTTCTTCGACGACAGCATCCGGCCAAGACCGAGATCATAAGCTGTGGTTTGCCCGTTGAGTTCACTACCGCCGACGTGGCCCTTCTCGATGCGCATCACGCCTAGCGCTTCGGTGCCATAAGGCGCGATCCCAAATGGCGCACCCGCTGTCATGATAGCGCGCATGAGTGCATCGCCATGACTAGCCGGTACGGCGATCTCGTAGGCGAGTTCGCCAGAAAACGAGATGCGAAACAGCCGAGCCGTGACGCCACCCAACGCCGTCATTTCAGCCGCTTGCAGGTATGGAAACGCTGCGTTGGAGATGTCCCAATGTCGATCAATCACCGCGCAAAGTGTGTCGCGCGCCCTTGGCCCAGCAACGGAATACTGGGCCCACTGATCTGTAACTGGCGTCATCTGGACATCGAGGTCTGGCCAAAGCCACTGGTGGCAAAGTTCCATATGCTGCGATACTTTGACCGCATTGGCCGTCGTGGTCGTCACGAGGAACCGGTCCTCGGCAATGCGCGACGTTGTCCCGTCATCCATAACGAAACCGTCTTCGCGCAACATCACGCCATATCGGGCGCGACCGACCGGCAAATTGTGCCACGTGTTGACGTAAAGCCGCTCAAGGAATGCTGCGGCATCGGCACCTTGCAGGTCAATCTTGCCAAGCGTCGAGACATCGCATACGCCAACAGAGTTTCGGACCGTGTGAACTTCGCGGTCGACCGATTGGCGCCATGCCGTCTCACCTGATCGCGGGAACCACTGGGCCCGCAGCCAGAGCCCCGCTTCGATGAACGTCGCCCCTTGCTCATTGGCCCAAACATGTGATGGCATCAGCCGGGTTGGCTTAAACTCGTGTCCCCGCGTGTCGCCAGCCAGGGCACCGATCGTTACGCCTGTATAGGGCGGGCGAAACGTCGTCGTGCCGGCCTGACGAATGGGCTTGCCCGTCAAGCCAGCCATCATATCAAGTCCATTTAGATTAGACGTTTTGCCCTGATCGGTCGCCATGCCAAGCGTCGTGTAACGCTTGAGATGTTCAACGGCTTGGAAGCCCTCTTGCTCGGCGATGGCAACGTCAGCAGCCGTCACATCATTTTGGAAATCCACAAACGCTGTTTTTGGTTTCAGCGGCTGACGACGCGACGCGATCGCGCCATCGGCGGGTTCATCGCCAGCCCGTGGTGCGTCTGGCGCCAGCGCCTTAAACCCGCACGCTTCACTGGCAGCCGAACCCGCAGCCGACCCTCCATCGACGCACTCTTGCAAAGTAAACTGGCCGCTCGCTGCGCCAACCAGCGCCATGCCGGGAGGCGGGTTATCAACGGTGAACACGCCCCGGGCTTCATCCCAGCGCGGGCGTGCGCCCAGATGGGACGCCAAATGTATAGTTGGCGCCCACCCGCCACTCATACAAACGAGGTCACAATCAACGGTGCGCTTGTCGCCAGACGTCGTCGCGATCTCAACGCCACGTACTGAGCGCCCGCCGAACACGCGCGCAATATCGCCAGTTAGTGTCTCGCCGGATGAGGCGCCCCGCGGGGCTTCTAATCCGCGCTCGTTGGGCATCACAATTGCAGCGATCTCGATGCCCGCCCGCGACATGATCTCGACGGTTCGGCTCGTATATCCATTTGTCGAGACCACGACAGCCCGCCGCCCCGGCAGCGCCGCGAAACGGTTGACGTAGCTATTGACGCCGCCAGCCAACATCACGCCCGGTCGGTCATTGCCGGAAAATACCACCGGCCGTTCGATCGCCCCGGCGGCAAGGATTGCGCGCTTAGCAATGATCTTCCAATACCGTTGACGTGGCTCAAATTCCGGCGGTTCAACAACGTGGTCGTTGACCGACTGAAGTGCACCGTAAACGCCGCCATCGTAGGCCCCAAACACCGTCGTGCGACGCATGATCTCGACGTTCTTAAATGCGCTGAGTTCGCCTTCGACGGCAGCGGCCCAGCGCGTCGCTGGCTCGTTATCCAACACGAGATCGTCGCTCAATAACCGACCGCCGAGCGCAAAGTCCTCCGTGCACAAGACGACCCTCGCCCCACTCCGGGCGGCAGAGCGTGCAGCAGCTAATCCAGCCGGGCCTGCGCCGATGACCAGGATATCGCAGTGTCGCGTCGCTTTCTCATAGCGATCGGGGTCAGGGGCTCCAGCCGCGCGCCCGAGACCGGCAGCCCGGCGGATAACTGGTTCATAGAGCTTTTCCCAAAAGCTCGCAGGCCACATGAAGGTCTTGTAGTAGAACCCCGCGCCTAGCATTGGCGCGACCAGCGAATTTACTGACAACAGGTCCGCATTCAAAGACGGCCAACGGTTCTGGCTCGACGCCTCAAGCC
>JBBQNE010000098.1:0-12218 GCA_038329675.1 Hyphomicrobiales bacterium
TCTATTTGATTGAACACGGGCGGGTCCGCACATACTACGCGTCTCCGATGGGCAGAGAAATTACGTTAGCCTATTGGACACCAGGTCATTTTGTGGGTGGGCCCGAAGTGTTTGGGCGTGGCTCGCATATGTGGTCGGGCATAACAGTTGAGCCGTGCCGATTGTTATATTTGCCTGGCGCCGTGGTGCGGTCGCTCGCCTTGTCGATACCGACATTTGCCATGTGCCTGATCGAAGGCTTAATCGCCAAAGGCAATTGCTACTCAGCGCTCGTTCAGATGCTTGGAACGCGCAGCGTAAAAGAACGCCTGGCACAACTTCTGTTGATCTTAGCCGAGCTCGACGATAGCGACGCTGGGCAGCATCCTCCCCGCATCAGTCGCCGCATCACGCACGAGCAGTTAGCCAGCATCGTCGGATCAACGCGGCAATGGGTGACCAGCACGCTCGCGCGTTTCCAGAAATCGGGCATTATTGCCATCGATCGTGGTGGCATCCAAATTTTGCGGCCAGCCGATCTCTTGTCGGAACCATAACAGACGACGCCGCTTCAGCGGCCAGTTTTGCTTTTTTCGCCCACAACGCGGCGTTCGCGATGCTTCCATGTGCGCGAACCGAACGCTTATGGGCGTTCCTGCCACGCCAGTTAGCGCTGACACGACAAACGACTTGACGCGTCGTTTGAAGGTGTTGTTCGCTCTCGCCTGCCCCTAACGACCGTTGCAATGTTGTTTCTTACTTCGGAGGAGACAACTGAAGCGGACGGCGGTGTAGCGTCGCATTTTCAGGTGATGGCGCGTGAGTTGAATGATGTGATGTCGAGCATACCATGACCAAGCCGCTTGCTGATCTTGCGGCCTCCGCCCACGCGGCCACTGCGGCCCTCTCGGGCGTGAAGCGCGTCATCGTCGTATCCGATCTCTACCGGGTTGACGACCGTGTCCCCGATAGGCTGGCCCCACCGGGCGCCATCAATACGAGGTGGATCTTTGAACTGTTCGGCCCCCCAGTTGGGGCATTGCTAGGCGTGCCAAGTCTTCCGCTGATCGAGTTTGATTATCCAGATCCGATGTCACGGATCAGCGTGTATCGGCGCCTTGGTCGAGAATTCACGTCGGCTGGGTGGGCCTCGCTTTTCGACGACCTTGACGACCAATCAACCGAAAATGAACTCGCTGACCGTTTCACCGATGCGCTGGTCATTGCATATGAAATGCCCCCATATCTACGGTTAGCGCTATCGCGACATAACATACCATACATCGACTTATTTATTCACCCAGTCAGGTTTCTGCCCGACTATATCTTCGGCATACGGTCCAATGTTCGGTCGGTCTACGATCGTCTCTGTGAAACAGAGATCCCAGATGAAGTTGTAGCCGGTTTCGCTCGGGTGTCGACTGGCCGCACGGCGCGGACGCATCGATCGGCCGAACCTGAGACGGGGTCGGCGATATTCTTTGGTCAAATCAAAGTCGACTCGTCCTTGATCGCCAATGGTCAAATCGCGGCCCATGAGGACGTTGAAGCCGCGCTCCTCGAACTCGCATCCCAGTACCCCGTCGTTTATTACAAACCGCACCCTTACGTAGAGGATGCCGACGCGCTGAAAGCGCGCTTATCAAAGCTCCCGAAATTGAAGTGGGTCACTTGGAACCCATATGACATTTTGGCGCTGCAACGGGTCGGTATATGCGCGAGCTTATCTTCTGGAACGCTGCATGAGGCGCGATATTTCGAAATGCCAACAAAGCGGTTTCTGGCTGAACGTCTAATAATTCCAGCTCCTGACACACATATTGACCAAGCCTTTGTGAACCAACTTTATCGACGCTCACCGCCAGCCGTATTCGACCCGAATTATTGGCGTTACATATTAGGCCTAAGCGACAACATGCCTAATCTGCGCATGCCCGACGCGACCGATGGCGCGCTTAAATTTAGCCTCAACATGAAGTGGGGTCGATAATACGATGCCCGGGCAAGAAAAGCGCACTGGCGTCATCATGGACGTTTCGCGCCTCGTCTCGAATATGGGACAAGCCACGCCAACGGGGATCGATCGCACCGAGTTGCGATACTCAGCCTGGGCTTGCTCGACAGCCGCGGTCGATGTCGCGTTCGTCAGACAGATCGGGAATAGCTTCGAGGTCGTGCCAACGAGCGTGGTCGAGCGCATAACGGGATTGTTGGATCGCAAATGGAGTGGCGCACGCGACATCTCAACGGCGTTGCCAGTTTTTGCAGCATCAGCCCCGACAGCAGACCCTCAAATTCCCCCGAGCCTCGTTCAGTTCATTCGCCGATGTGGCGTAGTATTCTATATTAACGCGTCCCACTATGGAATCGATCGGGAGACACTCTATTTAGAGTTGCACTTGCGCTGGAGAGTACGATTTATATTCTACTTTCACGATCTTCTTCCAATGCAGTTTCCCGAATATGTTAAAGAAAAAGACGCTCTAACTCATGAAAATTGCCTTCTAAGTGCATGTCGATTGAACTCAATCATACTTACAAACTCGAAGGCGACCGCAAAAGCCTTGAGCGATTGGGGTGCCGTCAAGGGTATTCCAAGGCTTTCAGCCCATGTTCTGACCATCGGACTTGAATCGCAATTTTCGCATGCTCTGCAATCAAGCTCTTCGCAGCTTGACGCGCATCCCTACTTCCTGATGGTCGGTACAATCGAGCCGCGGAAAAATCACGCTCTCGTCCTCAATATTTGGCGGGATATGTGCCATGGAGGCGACAAATCAACAGTGCCGAGGCTTGAAATTGTTGGAAAGCGCGGGTGGGAAAGTAACCAGATTTTCAATTTCATCGAACGATGCGCACAGATCAAAGGCGTGGTGTTTGAAAAGACAGCCATCGAAGACCATGTATTACGTGACCTCATCCACGGCGCGCGGGCGCTTTTGTTTCCATCATTCGGCGAGGGATGGGGAATGCCGATCGTTGAAGCAATCGCGCTTGGCGTACCAGTCATTTGTAGCGATCTGCCAGTATTTCGGGAGGCCGCGCAGGGCTCGGCTGACTATCTTGATCCTCTCGATGCGCAGGCCTGGCGCCAAGCTCTCCTTGAGTATGCAGAACCAGGGTCCGCGAGGCGGGCAGCTCAAATCGAGCGCCAGCATGCCGTGCAATTGCCAACCTGGGAGCAGCATTTCGATCAACTTGAGGAAATTCTTGCTCAACAAAGTGCAACACGCGTGAACGTCTCACCGGCCGTCCCTAAGGCCGGGAGGATGGCATTGCCTGTCAAGCAACCCTATACGCCCGATCTGGTCGCCATTGCAGCTGTCAAAGGACGCAAAAATTTCAATACGTTTGTGCAGCAAGCCGATATTTTTCGCGACTCTCGCGATTATCATTCGGCTGCGATGTTTTACTCCGAAGCACTGAAATACGATCCCGGCAAGCCCGATATCTGGATACAGTTCGGCCATATGCTTAAGGAGCACGGCGACTTTCAGGCAGCATTCGAGGCCTATTCCCAAGCTTTCGTATTAACACCACGTGACGTGGATCTGCATATTCAGGTCGGTCATTTGCTCAAAGTCGCAGGTCGAAAAGATGACGCTAATCGGTATTACAGGCTAGGTTTTGAACTTGATCCTTCAAGCGACGCCTTAAGCCATATCAAGTAGCATTGGACGACAGTCGGCCACCGACCGATACAGCGAGGGATGCCAGATGAGCGCCAGCCATTTTTATGCGCTCGTTGAAAATGTGAGAACGGACTCTAAAGGGCGGCGGCCTTGCGCTGTTGCACGTACCGTTACACATTCCATTCTATCGTTTCGATGTAAACCATTACTTGTCTGACGCCAATTCCGGCGCGCGCATGGAAATGCATATTTGACAAAAAGCAATATCAAACGTATTGCGCAAAAAGCGGGTTGCACTATCGTCGATAGTGTTGGCGGCGGCGCATCAAAGGTCTACGCAGAATTTTTAACATTCCGCCGTCCGGCTTAATCGAGCTAATAAGATAGAGTAAGCGACGGGCGGACTCGATGTTGTGTTGTCACGCCGCAGCAAACAGTTGCGGTCCCTTGCACTGGGGTGGCCATGAAAAATTAAACCGCACTTGTGCGATCAATAAACGCGTAAGTTCGAAGTTCGAAACAGTAGCAAAATGTTGATAATGAGACGTGGCGCATGGGCCGCGCATTGCATTCGTTAGCCGTCGCAAGTTATTGTCCGTGGTGAAGTTCGGCGATCTTGCGTGCCCGGGTA
Organism: Hyphomicrobiales bacterium; assembly: GCA_038329675.1. Lineage (GTDB taxonomy): Bacteria > Pseudomonadota > Alphaproteobacteria > Rhizobiales > Hyphomicrobiaceae > JANXVY01. The sequence goes on from JBBQNE010000098.1 coordinate 4,243, forward strand.
GGTGCTGCCAGTCTGGGCCGTCCTTGGTGATTTGAGTTGGCCTTGCTGGTCCAGTTGATCGGTGAATCTATGCGTCGTTAGCGGCAACCGGCGATCTTTGCACGTTGCCAGTCCATCAGGCGGCGTGATGAATCAATAGGGCGGACCCGTCATGCTGCGCATCATCCACACCGCAGATTGGCATTTGGGTCAGACGCTGGTGGGTTATTCGCGCGAGCGCGAACACAGGATGGTTTTGGCAGAGCTTGCCGCACTTGCTGCGGCGCGCGAGGCCGATGCGCTCATCGTCGCAGGCGATGTCTTTGACAATCAGAACCCGTCGGGAACGTCGCAGCGGCTTTATTACGAAACTCTGATGGCGCTGAAGCGTGCGCGACCAGCGATGACGATCGTGGTGACGGCGGGCAATCACGATGCAGCCGGGCGGCTTGAAGCGCCATCCCCGATACTTCAGGCGATGGATGTCCATGTCATCGGCAACGTCCGTCGGACCCCTGGGCGGATTGATGGCGGGGGCCACGTGGTTGAATTGCGAAATGCGATGGGGGACGTCGCGGCGCTCGTGCTTGCGGTGTCGTATCCCACGTCGTCATGTTTAGCACCGCCACGGTCGGCGGAGCTGCGGTCGGGCAAGTTGCAGTCCGTTGGATTGCAGCTCGAAGACGATCGTAGCGACAGCTATGCAACTCGGGAGCTGTATGCCGAGCTGATGCAAGCAACCCAAGTTGCCGCACCCTTTTGTCCCGACGGTTTTCCACGAGACCGCCTGCCACAATACGGCGTGCCACTCATCGTCACTGGACATTTGAGTGTGGCGGGGGCGACCGAAAGCGTTGGGGCGGAACGGCGTATTGTTATTGGCGGGCAGCACGCGGTCTCCGCCGACGTGTTTCCGTCGCAAGCGGCGTATGTGGCGCTTGGCCATTTGCACAAAGCCCAGGACGTCAAGTCGCTACAACCGAGCCAGATAATTCGGTACTGCGGGTCGTTGCTACCGCTGTCGGCCTCGGAGATCGACTACGCGCACGGGGTTTCATTAGTGACACTCGATGGGGCAGCTGTCGTTTCGGTCGAACATGTGCCGCTGGCCCGCCCGGTTGCGTTTCATCGCATCCCGCAGCGCGGGGAGATCAAGCTCGAAGCAGTGGCCGAACAACTGGCGCGGGTCGCGGGTGACCCTGGGCTACCGACTGAGCAATGGCCGTTCGTGCAAATTTCACTTAAGCGCGAGGGGCTATCGGCTGGATATCGCGCCGAGCTCGACCGGCTAGCGGAGAGGTTCCCGCTGCGCCTGTTGGAGCCGCGGGTGGCAAGACCTGAGGTCGATGACCCTGCGGTTGTGACGGCGGACGATGCGCAAACGCAACTCGCCGATCTCGATCCCGAAGCGATGTTTGCCGAGGCGTTTCTGGCCACCCACCATGTGGCGCCAGAGGCTGCCCACATCACAGCGTTCCGCGCAGCAATGACGATCGCAGCGGAGGCTTGAGACATGCGCATCCTTGCAATTCGGGGCAAGAACCTCGCAAGCTTGCCGTCGTTTGATATCGATCTCGCCAGTGAGCCGCTGGCCGGAACAGGGCTGTTTGCGATTACCGGCGATACTGGCGCTGGCAAGTCAACGATCCTCGATGCGCTGTGTCTGGCGCTTTACGGCGAGTATCCGCGCCTCAAGGCTGGCCGCGCAGAGAAGCATCCCGATCCCAGCGGCGTCGAAATCCAAGCTTCGGACCCCTGCAACATCGTACGGCGTGGGGCCGGCAAGGCCTCGGCGGAGGTCGATTTTTTAGGTCGAGACGGCAATCGCTACCGGGCGACATGGGCGGTCCGGAGGGCGCAAGACAAGCCAAATGGGCGGTTCCAGCGGCCCGATCGCAAGCTGGTGCCGTTGGACGGCGTCGGCGCCATCGCGACCGGCGTGGTCGACGTGAAGGATGCGATCGCAACCTTAACCGGGTTCGACTTCGACCAATTCTGCCGCGCGGCGTTGTTGGCGCAGGGCGAGTTCGATCGGTTTCTATTGGCAAGCGGGTCGGAGCGTAGCGCTCTGTTGGAAAAGATCACCGGAACGGAAACGTACACGATGATCTCAAAAACGGTCCACGCGGAAACGGTGGCCCGAAAGGATGCCTTGCGCCAGTTTGAGATGCAGCGCGGCGAGATTAAGCCGCTCGAAAGCGCCGCCCGTTCAGACCTGGTCATTGAGCGTGAGGCAAAATCCGCCACGTTAGAACTAGCCGAAGCCGGTCATCGCGAGATCGTTGCGCGGCTCAGCCATTTAAAGGACCTCGAGCGCGCGCGTCGAGCACTGAATGACGCGGCCAACGACGTGATTGCCGCCAGGGCCCGCTTTGATGGCGCGGCCAACGATCGAACACAGCTTGGTCGCTTGCGTGCGGTGTCGGGCGTGAAGCCAACGTCGAAAGCGCTGGCCGCGTTGGAGCGCGAGGTGACCGCCGCACGTTCTGCTCTGGAAAGTGCCGTTTTGGCCGATCAACAGGCCGAACACGGATGGCGTGATGCGGCGATGGCGTTGACGGATCGCGACCGCGAAGCGGCCGATGTTCACCGTGAAATTGAGAGTGCCACGCCAATGTGGCAAGAGGCCTCGCGGCTCGATACGCTGATGGCGACGGCCGAAGTTGAGTTGGATGCCGCCACCAAAACCATGACGGACGCCGAAGCGGAGGCCAATCACTACCGTGGGAAGGTCGATCGCGCTGGGCAGCAGCTGGCCAATATCGACGAGCAGATCACGACGGCCGACGTAACGCTGGCAGCGACCGCAAACCATGCGGTATTGAGCCAATCGACTGACCGCATCGGGACCATGTTTACCCGCCACCGGTCCTTGGCCTTGGATGCGGCCAACGCAAATGCAACGCTCACCGCGTGCAATGGCAAACTCTCGGAGATCGCAGCGGCAATCGCCAAAGCCTATGCGACGCGCGAGGAAGCTGACGGACGGCGTCGCGCGCTGGAGACCCAGATCAACAATCATCAGCAGGCGCTTGACGAACTTGATCCAACCGCGCTGAGCGAGCGGGATACCGATTTGCGCGAGCTTCACCGAGCTGCCCGCGATTGTCTGGCCCTGGCTCAAACGCGCAAAGCGGCCGCGGCACGGCTTGAAACGTCGCGGCATGTCGTGGAACGGGCAGCGGCGACGCGAACGATCGTGGCAGAGCGTCTGGTCGAGTTACGATCAACGCTTAACGAACAAAAATCGGCGCTGGCAGAACTGCGCCATTTGTCTGATCTCGCCGATGCGACAATGTCAGAACATGCCGATGCCATGCGTGCGACGCTTGCCAACGGGGATCCCTGCCCGGTGTGCGGCGCACGGGAACACCCGTTTGCCGAAAACGAGTTGGCACATCAGTTTGCAACGATCTTGCGTGCGCGCAGAGCAACCCTTGACCAATCCATCGCTCAAACGGACGCCGCCATCGAAGCGGCAAACTTGGAAAGGGCCGAGGTCACCGCAAGCTTGCAAGCTGCGCGACACCTGATCGATATTGACACCGCTGGCATGGATGCTGCGCGCGCTGAATTCGCCGCCAAGCTGCCGACTGTTGTGTCGATTGCCAGGGCTCGTAATATCAACTGCGACGTTGGCCACGACGACGATGGTTCTAACGTCTCGGCGCTGATGGTTGACATTGAGCACGCGCTACAGCTCTGCGCAGATCGCCGCAAATTAGCCGACCAGCTGATGCGGGAAGCATCGAAGCAGCGATTGGAATATGCGCGACTTCAGACCGAGGTCGACCGTCAGGCCGCCACGGGTGAGGCACACCGGCTACGCCAACAGGGCCTTGCCCATGAGCGTTCAGAAGTGATGGCCGCATGCGAACGGTTGAAAGCTCAACGAACAGACATCGCCACGGATCTGGCGCCCTACGTGATGGCGGCGGGATTGACGGATCGCGAATTTGGCGCCGATTCCAACGGTGCCCTCGCCCGAATAACCCAGTTAGCGCGCACTTACGCGGACCTTACTGCATCACGTGCGAGCCTCGATATGGATCGGCGGGCAGCGACGCGATCGCGCGATGAGGCTGTTGCGTTAAAGCATGGAGCCGATGCGGCGCTGGTCAAGGCGCAACATGCCCGTGACGAACGCCAACGCGCCTACAACCAATTTGCGGCGGCGCGGTCTGAACTGTTGGGCGGAGCCTCAACGGTTGAACATCGCGATCGCATAACGACGCTCGAACGCGAGGTTCGCTCACTGGCCGAAGACGCCCGTCGGTTGCACAACGAAGCAACCGCGACGAGGGCGGTTTGCCAATCGGCGCGAAAGGCGGCGGAGACGGTCTGCGGCGATCTCGCCGACAAACTTGGCAGCGTCAGGTCTGAATTCGCCTCTCAACTCCAGTCTCTCGGATTGAGCGAATTAGAATCGGCTGCACTTTTATCGATCGGCGATGACGCAGAAGCCGTGCTTGCAGAGGGCGTGGCCGCTATTGATCGGGCAGTCGCTCAAGCAGAAAGCGTGCACCGCGCCCGCACGAGCGACGTCGACAAACTAAACACAGCACATCCGGCGCTCGCGACCGATTTAGGCGCGCTCGAAGCCGAAGCCGCCAAGGGTGCAGAAACAATCGACGTGCTGAAGGCGCGGCGTGTCGAAATCGACGTGGCGCTCGCTCGCGATCGCGACGATAGGGCCCGCAGCGCATCGCTCGACCTCAAGCTGTCGATAGCCCGAGATGATCTCTCGGTGTGGAGCGCGGTTAACGACGCGATCGGCCAAGCCGATGGGGCAAAATTCCGACGGCTCGCACAGCAAGTGACATTGCGTCAGCTCGTGCGATTGGCCAACAGCCAGCTCGCTGCGCTCAACCCACGTTACGCGCTGCGGGTGGCGGTTGCATCTGAACTCAGCCTTGAAGTTGTCGATCGCGATATGGGAGATGAGATCCGCGGGCCACGGTCGTTATCGGGCGGTGAGCGCTTCCTCGTTTCGCTTGCGTTGGCGTTGGCACTTTCGGGCTTAGAGGGGCGACAGACGTTCGTCGAGACGTTGTTCATCGACGAGGGGTTCGGCGCATTGGACCGCGATACGCTAGATGCCGCGATCGCTGCGCTGGAAACGTTGCAAAGCCAGGGTCGCAAGGTCGGGGTTGTTACGCACGTTTTAGCGATGATTGAACGGATTGCAGTTCAAGTGCGCATCGATAAGCGCGGCGGGGGGCGCAGCGAGGTGCGGATACTGAATGGAAGCCATGATCGCGTTCGCTATGCTGGTGCAGCTTGACAGCAATCGGCCACGAATGAAAAACCCCCGGCCGGAGAGCTGAGGGTTTAACGTAAAGATTGAGACCAAGATCACTTGTCCGATAGTAGTCAGCTCATTCCGCAGCCATCAATGCGGGTTGCTGCATGGGAGCGGGAAGACGACGAGCTTCGGCGAATGAGACGAGGCGTTTCCCGTCCGTATCCCATAATTTCAGCCGTAGCGTCTCAACCCCCTGTAGCGTCGTGATGCGCCTCATGTTTGCCAATTGCGGATGGTCGCGCAACACTTCGGGCAAACGGTAAAATGGGATCCGGCTATAAAGGTGATGCACGTGATGGATGCCGATATTTGCGGTAAACCACGATAGCAGCGGCGGCAGATCATAGTAGGTGCTGCCATATAGGGCAGCCTCCTCTTGCGACCAATGGCGCTGCTCTTCCCACGTCGTGTCCTCGAACTGGTGCTGGACGTAAAATAGCCAGATACCGATCGTCGCCGCCAAGATCACGATAGGCAGATGAATGATCAGAAACGGCACAAGGCCGATCATATAGATCACGACGCCGGCAATGGCAGCGATGGCCGCGTTAGTTCCCATGGTGCTGAGCCAAGGCGTCAACCCATTCCGCATCTGACCCATCGGCCAACGGTGCGCCAGCAGGAATACGTAGGCTGGTCCCACGCCGAACATCACGGCAGGATGACGGTAGAGGAAATAGCGAAGTTTCGACCATTGCGACAGTCGGCGATATTCATCGACGGTCAACGTCATAATGTCGCCCGTACCGCGGCGGTCGAGGTTGCCCGATGCAGCGTGATGGATCGCATGGCTTCGCCGCCACACGTCATAAGGCGTCATCGTCAAAATGCCGATCGCCCGCCCGACCCAGTCGTTTGTGTGCGACGTCCGGAACAGCGCTTGGTGTCCACAATCATGTTGGATCAAAAACAACCGCAGCAGGAACAGCGATGCCGGGATGGAAAAAGCCAGCGTCAACCAATAGCTGACCGACAGCGTAGCCCATGCCGCCGCCCATAGTGCAAAGAACGGCACGATTGTGATGGCGAGCTCGATGACACTTCGCGAGACATTCGGGACTTGGTAGGCTTGGACGATCGACTTCCATTCGCGCGCGGATCTTTCCGTCGCCGCCCCGGGTTGGAGCACGAGCGCTTGCTGCGGCCTCATTCGCGTTGTCCCTGATATGATTCGTTTCCCCACCCAATAATCCTCGCAGTTTGCGCAAGTCGGCGCAAGGGGAGCACCGTGGCCGGAAGATCACCGCAGCAGACTGACAATTGGCGTGCCCGCTCGTCTGTGCTGGAGGCAGACGCTTCGCTTCCGATGGCTACCGACAGCAGTTAGTTCGAAACCGGCGGTTTGGCCGCGTCAAGATCGGCCAAAAACGAAGCCGCCTGCTTTTTGGTTGCAGCTCGATCGGCATCTGACATCTTGTTCCACGCCGCATAGACCGTCCCGAGCCGATTATTACCTTTTAGCTTGTCACGATTACGGTCGAGAAAATCCCAGTAAAGTGCATTGAGCGGACACGCTCCATCGCCCACGCGCTTCTTCACATCGTACTGACAGCTCCCGCAGTAGTTGCTCATTTTGTTGATGTAATTGCCGCCTGCCGCATAGGGCTTGGTGGCAAGCACCCCGCCGTCGGCGAACTGGCTCATGCCAATGACGTTGGGCAATTCGACCCATTCATAGGCATCTGCGTAGACGGCGAGATACCATTCGTGAACCTCATGCGGGTCGATCCCGGCGATCATGGCAAAGTTGCCCGTGACCATCAGCCGTTGGATATGATGGGCGTAGGCGTCTTCGATTGTTTGCGAGATTGCGGCGGAGAGGCAGGCCATATCGGTTTCGCCAGTCCAGTAGAAATCTGGGAGAGGTCGCTTGGCGCCGAAAAAATTTTCACGGTCATAGCCCGGCATCTTCAGCCAGTAGATCCCACGGACGTATTCGCGCCAGCCGATGATTTGGCGGATGAAGCCCTCGACCGCATTGAGCGGCGCGTTGCCGCCCCGGTAGGCTGCCTCTGCCGCATCGCAAATCTCGCGTGGGTTCAGCAATCCGCAATTGAGGTATGGCGACAAGACCGCGTGATACAAAAACTTTTCGCCAGTCAACATCGCGTCTTGATAATCGCCGAACTTCGGTAATGCGTTTGCAACGAACGCATCGAGCGCGCGCAATGCATCTTTGCGCGTCACGGCAAACCAGAACGGTTCGAGATCGCCAACGTGGTTGCCGAATCGCTTGGCAACGAGGTCAAGCACTTCTCGCGTTATCGCATCTGGCTTGAATGTGGGAATGGCGGGCATGAACAGGTCGGATTTGGCCGGCTTCCGGTTCTCTGCGTCGTAATTCCATTGGCCGCCGACGGGCTTGCCGTCTGGCTCCATCAGGTAGCCGGTTTTACGGCGAACGTCGTGGTAGAAATTCTCCATTCGTAACGTTTTGCGGCCGTCGGCCCAGGCCGCGAATTCCCGTTGAGTGGTCAAAAAACGCCCGTCCGTCCGCACATCGACCGGGACCCCGAGTTCGCTTGACCAAGCCGCAAACATGTCTGCGATGCGCCACTCGCCAGGTTCTGTCACGACAACCCGTTTTACACCGTGCCGAGCAACAGCGCGCGCCACTTCGCCGCCAAAACTACCGCTGTTGCCAGGATCGTCGAGCTCCACATACTCGACCGTCCAACCAGCAGCGCTCAGT
>JBBQNE010000099.1:0-12001 GCA_038329675.1 Hyphomicrobiales bacterium
AGTCGCCGAACGGGCGATGGACAGCAACGACCTCGAGCGAGAGCGCGGGATCACGATCCTGGCGAAGTGCACCTCGGTCGTCTGGAAAGACACCCGCATCAACATCATCGATACGCCGGGCCACGCAGACTTCGGCGGCGAGGTCGAGCGCATCATGAACATGGTCGACGGGGTTATCGTCCTTGTCGATGCCTCCGAAGGCCCCCTGCCACAAACCAAATTTGTGTTGTCGAAAGCGCTCAAGCGCGGGCTCCGGCCAATCGTTGCGATCAACAAGATCGACCGCCCGGACGAGCGCCATCTCGACGTGCTGAACGAAATCTTCGACCTCATCGCCAACCTTGACGCGACCGACGAGCAGCTCGATTTCCCAACGCTCTACGGCTCGGGTCGAAATGGCTGGATGGCGTTAGCGCCCGAAGGTCCCCGTGAAAACCTCGCACCGTTGTTTGATCTCGTCCTCGAACACGTGCCACCGCCGACCGTCCACGAAGGCCCGCTGCGCATTCTGGCGACCACGCTAGAAGCCGATCCCTTCCTGGGCCGCATTCTAACCGGCCGCATCACGTCGGGAACGATCAAGCCGAACATGCCCGTCAAAGCCATTCGCCTTGACGGGGGAACGATCGAGAATTTCCGCGTGTCGAAGGTTTTGGCTTTCCGCGGCCTCGACCGTATTGCCGTTGACGAGGCTAGCGCCGGCGAGATCGTCGCCATCGCGGGCATGAGTGAAGCGACCGTCGCCGACACCATTTGCGACCTGTCGATCGAAACGCCACTGCCAGCCCAGCCGATCGACCCCCCGACACTGTCGATGCTGTTTCGCATCAACGACGGCCCGTTCGCTGGCCAAGAGGGCGACAAAGTCCAAAGCCGTGTCATCCGCGACCGTCTGATGCGCGAAGCCGAGCGCAACATCGCCATCAAGGTCGATGAGAGCGAGGACAAGGAAGCATTCATGGTGTCGGGCCGTGGCGAACTCCAGCTCGCCATCCTGATCGAAAACATGCGTCGCGAGGGCTTCGAAATATCGGTGTCACGCCCGCGCGTCGTGATGCAAACAGACGCCGATACCGGCGAAAAGCTCGAGCCGATCGAAGAAACCATCATCGACGTCGATGACGGCCACACAGGTGTCGTCGTCCAGAAGCTTTCCGAACGTAAGGGCGAACTGCGCGAAATGCGCCCCTCAGGTGGCGGCCGCACTCGCATGGTCTTTCTCGTGCCGACGCGCGGCTTGCTCGGCTACCAGAGCGAGTTGCTATCTGACACCCGCGGCACGGCCGTCATGAACCGCATCTTCCACGCGTATTCGCCATGGAAGGGCGAAATTCAGGGCCGCCGCACCGGCGTGTTGATTTCAAACGGCACCGGCGAAGCGACCGCCTACTCGATCTTCAAGTTGCAAGACCGCGGGCCCTTCATGATCGGCGCGCAAGAGCGGGTCTATGAGGGCATGATCGTTGGCGAGCACACCCGCGACAACGACCTCGTGATCAACGTCGTCGAAGGCAAAAAGCTGACCAACGTCCGCGCCTCAGGCAAAGACGAGGCGTTAACGCTCGTCACGCCAATGAAGATGACGCTGGAAAAGGCGATGAGCTACATCACCGACGATGAACTCGTCGAAATTACACCAGCCAATATCCGCCTACGCAAACGCTACCTCGACCCCCACGAGCGCAAGAAGAACGAGCGCAAGCGCGAAGCCGAACAAGGCACCGCAGCTTAATCAACTGACCGCGCCGCAGCCACTCCGGCCCTGTTGCCGTTTGAGGCAAAGCCGCTGCGTCAAAGAGGCGGCCGTGTTCGGCGATGTATTGAGGGCCGCACCGCTTCGCCGAAGTCGGTTCGCCGCATCAGCGACCGTTTCGGATTAATCTGAAACGGTCGCAGCTAACGTTACTGCGAGCGCAGCTCAGTTATCACCTGCGACCTTGGCTGGACGCGAGGTTCGTTGCAGGAACGCTGGCACGTTGTCATCAAACCCGTTGGCGTTGCCGCCCTGTGCAGCGCTATCATTACGCCGCGCCTCGGGAGTGCGACGCGTTTCCCCAGCAGCAGCCACGCGGTCAGACCGTACTGGCGCGACTGGACGTGGTTGATTGACGTGTGGCTGATTAACGTGTGGCTGGCTCACGGGCGGCGGGCCGGCGGCCTGAGATGGCGGCTGCCGACGCGGCTGTTCTTGCCCCGTATCTTCAGCAACAGCGCGCGGCCGTCTTTCATTCGACGCATCGGCTGGTCGGCGACCGCGACCGTCCTGCCGGACATTGTCACGACCACTCCCACTCCCGTTCGTACGGCCTCCCCTGTCAGCCCCACTGCCCTTCTCAGCCCGAGCCCGACGTTCCGACCCCGACTGCGCATCTCCCCGTGGGCGACGTTCGCCGCCCGATGACCGTTCAGGTCGCGGCCGACGATCCGAACGCAGGTCGCGCTCTGGCCGGTCAGCTGCAATTGTGGCAGCCGACTGCTCGATCGGTCGTTCCAAGATCGGCGCTGGCTCAAGTCCGTCAGCTACGGGCCCGATATCGATCTGCCCACGCCCACCGCGCTCAGAACGATGTCTACCGCCACGGTCTGCGCGGCCGCCCGTTCGCGCTGGTCTCGCCTCACGCGCCGGTTGTGCTTCAAGTCCTGGAGGTGCCGCATGTCTCGGCTGTGGATCGTGTCTCGGCTGTGGCTCGTGTCTCGGCTGTGGCTCGTGTCCAGGCTGTGCCTCATGTCCAGGCCGCAGCTCGTGTCCCGGCTGTACGACGAGCTTTGGCCGAACGTCGTTGGCTGCCGCCACCTGATCACGGCCGCCCCGACGTGCCGCACCGTCACGTGCCGCCCCGTCGCGGGATGTACCGTCACGCGCCGCACCGCCACCCGTTGACCGACCACCCGCTGAACGACCCGGCGCCGCACCACCCCGCGCAGCACCACCTCGGCCCACAGGTGCCTTACCCCGCCGACGTTTACCCGCATCGGCGTAATCTTCTTCCGTCGGCGCAACCCCGAACCAAGTCGCCTCGACTTTCGTCATCTTCTGGATTTCCAGGAACTGCTTCAAATCAATCGGCGCCACAATCGACGTCGCATTGCCCTCTTTGCCAGCCCGGCCCGTCCGTCCAACGCGGTGGACATAGTCGTCCTTATCGCGCGGCAGGTCGAAATTGAACACATGGCTGACGTCGGGAATGTCAAGCCCGCGCGCTGCCACGTCCGACGCCACCAGGAACTTGACGTCGCCACCGCGGAACTTGTCGAGCGTCATTGTCCGGTCGCGCTGTTCCATATCGCCGTGCAGCGCACCAGCATTAAATCCATGCTTAACCAGTGACTTATGCACGATCGCGACATCGACCTTCCGGTTGCAGAAGATGATCGCGTTGCGCACGCCCTCTTCACGCAGTAGCCCGCGCAGCATGTCGCGCTTGTCCCAATCTTCGCCCGTCGGCGTATAGATGAAACGCTGAATGATCGTGTTCGCCGTGGTCGCTGGCGGAGCGGCCTCAATCCGCTCGGGATCGCGCATGAACGTATGAACGAGCCGGGTGATCTCAGGCGGCATCGTAGCTGAGAAAAATAGCGTCTGGCGCTGCGGCGGCAACAATTTGCAGATTTTCTCGATATCGGGAATGAACCCCATGTCGAGCATCCGGTCAGCTTCATCGATCACAAGGATCTCAACGCCCATTAGCAAAATGCGGCCACGTTGGTGATGGTCGAGAAGCCGGCCAGGTGTCGCGATCAGCACATCGACGCCGCGCTCAAGTTTGCGGGTCTGTTCGTCCATCGACACGCCGCCGATCAGCAGCGCTACGCTGAGCTTATGATTGACGCCATATTTTTCGAAACTCTGCGCCACCTGGGCCGCTAATTCGCGGGTCGGTGCCAAGATCAGCGAGCGCGGCATTTTGGCCCGTGCACGGCCTGTCTCAAGCCGACTGATCATCGGCAACACGAACGAAGCCGTTTTACCTGTGCCCGTTTGGGCGATCCCCAAAACATCGCGTCGCGTCAGCGCGATCGGTATGGCCTTGGCTTGAATTGGGGTCGGGATCGTGTATCCGGCGGACGTGATGGCCTCTAGGACCTTTGCGCTGAGACCGAGGTCAGCGAACGTGATCGTTTCCAAAAAACGTGTCTCCGTGGGCGTCATAAACTTGCAGGGTGGCCTGCGAACCCTGACGGGGCGCGGAGGCGCGGCGGGCGGATGAGTGAGCGCGGTCGTCTCGAGGGGAAGCCGCGAAGGTATCCGGTGCGCGTCAGGGGCGATCTCAAACAAACCGGTCTGAGGACGCGCCTAACAAAAGTGCCGATCTAGGGCACCTGACGAAACGGGCGGCGGAACTCTGATGCCCTCGTCCACAATGATGTTTGGACGGGAGCCTGCGCTCAAGCAGCCCACGCCTGCCATAAGATTGTAAAAACTTCAAGAACAACTGCGCACTGGCGCTGCGACGTGGTGGACAACGCTCAGTCAATCGAACGTCTGGGAAAGTGCGTTGCAAAACAGTGACAGCGTCGTAAACCCCGCCCGTAATGGCACGACAGCACCGCTGGAATGCGCTCAAACGCACGCGAAACGGGGATGTTCATGCGTAACCCACCAGACGACCCGCAGCCGTTCCAAGGAGAACCCGCCATGTCCGAACATGTCGAAAGCGCCGCACGCCAGAAAACGGCTGCCCTGATCCGCCGCTATTTCGATGCCTTCAACGGCGGCGACAGCGACGCGATGTTGGCGTGCCTAACCACAGACGTCATCCACGACGTCAACCAGGGCGAGCGCCGCCACGGCCTCGATCGGTTCAAGGCCTTCAACGCTCGCATGACCCACCACTACCGCGAGCGCCTTGAGGATGTCGCCGTTATGGTCAGCCGCGATGGCGTCCGCGCGGCAGCCGAATTCAATGTCCACGGCACGTATTTGAACACCGACGAAGGCTTGCCCGCTGCCAAGGGCCAGCAGTACGTTCTGCCCGCCGGCACTTTCTTTGCGATCCGCGACGACAAAATCTCGCGCGTCACCACCTACTACAATCTGACCGACTGGATCATGCAGGTTTCCGCTTGAACGAAGCGACTGCGTTTAGAAATCCTACGATGTCATCGGGAGAGACGCGATGCTCGTGACCATGCTGAAATGCAAACTTCACCGCGCCGTCGTAACACAGTGCGACCTCAATTATGAAGGCTCGATCTCAATCGATGACACGTTGATCGAAGCGGCCGGACTACTGCTGAACGAACGGGTCGAGATTTATAACATCGACAACGGCGAGCGCTTCGCCACCTACGTCATCGAAGGCAAGCGCGGCTCTGGCATCATCGGCTTGAACGGGGCGGCCGCCCGCAAAGCCTGCGTCGGCGATAAGGTCATCATTTGCGCCTACGCCACATTCGATGAGGCCGAGGCGCGAAGGCACGAGCCGACGATCGTCATCTGCACGCCAAAAAATGCGGTCGACAAGGCACCGAAGAAAAAATGACCGCCAACAATCGCCCCCCTCCTCTCGTTGAGGCGCCAATTTCCGTTGAGGCGCTGGCGGGATCAGCCTTGCTTCCCGTTTTGCCGGAACTCGCACGCCTCAGGATCGAGGTGTTCCGCGACTTTCCCTATCTCTACGATGGCACGATCGATTACGAGCAGAGCTATCTCGAAAAATTCGCTGCCGCAGATGGCGCAGTCTGCGTCGTCGCGCGCGATAATGGCCAAATCGTCGGCGCCTCCACTGGCGGTCCGCTGTTGTCGGTTGACCCGGGGTTCGGCTCTGCATTTGTTGGCCGCGGCTACGACCCGGCACGCATTTTCTACTGCAGCGAAAGTGTCCTCCAGAAAGCCTACCGCGGGCGCGGCCTAGGCCACGCCTTCTTCGACCACCGCGAAGCGCACGCCCGCCATCTCGGCCGTTTCAGCCATTCAACCTTCGCCAGCGTCATTCGCCCCACCGACCACCCGCTGCGACCTGGCGACTACCAACCGCTCGACGCCTTCTGGACAAAGCGCGGCTACAAACGTGCCGACGGCCTCATTGGCTCATACGATTGGACCGATATCGGCCAAGCAAGCGAAACGACGAAGCAGATGCAGTTCTGGATCAAGGAGCTGTAACCCCGTGGCCACCCTCGCCCCCCGCAAGCTCAAGGTTGCGTCTGCCCAATACCCCATTGGCGAACCCGGCTCGCTCGGCGAATGGGAAGCCAAGATCAGCGATTGGGTCACCGACGGCGCAGCCACGGGTGCGCAGCTCCTCGTCTTTCCCGAATACGCCGCCATCGAGCAAGCCGCCGCGTTTGGCAAATTGGTCTCGGCCGATCTCTCAGCCACCCTTTCAGCTGTCGCCGATGAAGCCGACCGCCGCGTCGCTTTCCACGTTGACCTCGCCAAACGGCACAATGTCCACATTCTCGTGGGCTCCGGCCCCGCCCGGCGCGCCGATCGTCAGTACGTCAACGCCGCTCAACTTGTCTGCCCCAACGGCAAGGTCGGCGTTCAAGACAAACTCATCATGACCCCGTTCGAGCGCGACTGGGGCATTGTTGCTGGCGGCCCGCCACGCGTTTTCGAGACAGCGATTGGCCATATCGCCATCGCTATTTGCTACGACAGTGAGTTTCCACTTCTCGTCCGCGCCATGGCCGAAGCGGGCGCCGAATTGTTGCTCGTGCCATCCTGCACCGAACGCGTCTCCGGCTTTCACCGTATTCGAACCGGCGCGGCTGCCCGTGCGCTTGAAAACACCATGGCCGCCGTCACCTCCCCGACCGTTGGCGATGCGCTGTGGTCACCCGCAGTTGATCGCAATGCGGGTTCAGCTTGCATCCTCGTACCGCCAGACGTCCTGCTGTCTGACACCGGCACCATTGCCGAAGGGCTGCTCAGCCAGCCCATGTGGGTCACCGCCGAAATCGATTTTGGCCGCCTACGCAAACTGCGGACATCAGGCGAGATGCGCAACTACGCCGACTGGAGCCATCAACCCGGCGCCGCGTCGCAAGCGAACCTCGCCGATACCGTTGAACGCATCAGCCTGATCTAGACGGTGGTGCGCAACAAAAAGCCGCTCGAGGAGTCCCCGAGCGGCTAGTATCATCGTGGCAGCAAAAGACGACGCATCAAGCTTTGGTGTGACGCCCAAACAGTCCTGCTTGCGTCAATACAGCGTGGAGCCCGACGAGAGCCACAAACGCCACCGCGTTCACAACACCATATTCGACAACCACCCGCATCGAGAATGCCACATCGCTCGCTGGCAGCACGACACGCGCCGAGAACAGCACAGCCTCATAGGCCGCATAGCCGATCGCCAGCACGGCCGCCGCGCGAACGGCATACGTTTGCTTTGACAGCAACTCGCGCACCGGCTCGCCAGCAAACACGGCCGCTACCGCGCCAAGCCCGATCATCAGACCCCAAGCATAGCTTTGAACCTCATGCGGGTAGCCCAGCACGGTGTAGCCAAGCACCTGATTGATCCCCCACGCGAGACCAACGAGCGTCAGTGCCTCCGACCGACGCAAGTCTAAAACGCCAATTGCAGCCAGCGCCGCGAACGGCAGCACGCACTGAAGCTGAATGCTGAGAAATACACTCGCAATAGCGGTCAAGCCGACCCAAACCCAGCGCGAGGCAACGTCGTTCTTCGTCAAGTTCGACATGTCAGTTTGGTCCAATCTCAATGCAGCAGCCAGCGCTGCGTTCCCTAGCTGTCATCGCAAGTCACAGCCAACCGTTCAAGCCGAAAGTCGTCGCAACGCCAGCGCAGGCCTGTGTTGCCGATTGGGATCATTGACAGACCACTGAGCCTCGTGCCTTGTTGTAGCCGTGATGGTCTTCGCGCTCCGCAAGGCGCGCGAAGTTAAAAGGGAACTGCGGTAAGGCGGGTCATTCCGTTAACTCCGTGGCTGCCCCCGCAACTGTAAGCGGCGAGTTGACTTGCATTATGCCACTGACGTTCACCGGGTAACCGGCGCTGTCGGGAAGGTCGCAAGTAAACGTTTGAGCCGTGAGCCAGGAGACCTGCCTTCACAAGCAGCCCATCTACCGTGCGTGGGGCGCGGCGGAGCGAAGCACTGTTGGCGCCCGGCAAACCGCTGGAGGCCGCAGCGAAGTCGTAGCGGCGGCACTTGTGTCAACCGGCGGAACCTCCGCCGGGCAAGGGTCGGCTACGGCGCATATCCCGCGTCCAGCCAAATGTCGTCCGCTCCCGGGTCACCGGGGGTCAGATGCCGTTCGCCCTCCGCCCGGCAGTTCGCCAAGCGTGAGCTGCAACGCCAATGTTCCATTATCTCAACGTCACAACCGATCCTCTCAATCATAAAAGTCAACGGGACCAGCCTACGGCACGATCATTTGCTGGGGCTGGCCAGCTGAAATTTGAAGCCGCCAAAGCCGCCACCGCCCGCTCATCCACCCTCGTCACCGCAGCCGTTACCGTCTTAATTGCCACCGTCGCCCTGCCCAACCCGAGCGCCGCCCAGCTCGCCACGTCACCTGGCGCCGTCCAACCCGACGCCACCGCCATCCCCCCGGTCACCGTCACGCCGCCAGCATCAGCCACGGCAGCGCCGCTGCGCAGGCCGCAATCAAACGCAGCATCTGAGCCCGCCGCCGCGCCGCGCGCCCCCCAACAAACCTCTTCCCCACGCTCCGCTAGCCGCCGCCCCGCAACGCCAGCTCAATCTCCCGGCGACGAAACGGCCAAACCATCTGAACCCGCCGACTCGACCATCGTGTCCGCCACCGGGCTCGCCCAGCCCGTCGCTCGTACCGCGAGTTCCGTCAGCGTCGTCACCGCCGATGAAATCGCAGCGCGTCAAACCCGCAACGCACCTGAACTGCTCAACGCACTACCCGGCATCAACGTCGTCCAATCGGGTAGCGCAGGTGCCCTAACGTCGGTCTTCACACGGGGCACGAATTCGAATCACACCAAGGTGTTCATCGACGGCATCGATGTCACCGACCCGGTTTCAGGCAACCGCACTTTTGATTTCGGCCTCCTCACGACCTTCGACATTGCGCGCCTCGAAGTCCTGCGCGGCCCCCAGTCGGGGCTCTATGGCGCCGACGCGCTTGGCGGCGTCATCGTCATCTATACCAAGGATGGCGAGGGCCCATTGCAACTCGACGCTCTGGCGGAGGCTGGATCATTCGGCACCATCAACCAAGCCGTCTCAGCCCGCGGTTCGACCGGTGCGGTTCGCTATGCATTTAACGTCTCGCATTCGGAGGTCAACGGACCTCCAATCGTGCCCGACCGGCTGTTGGCTCCAGGCTTTCAAGCGCTCGACAGCCGCTATGAAAACTGGACGTTTTCTAGCAAACTCGGCTTCGATATTACGCCCGATATCGCGTTTAATTTCGCAGCCCGGTACGCCGACACGGACTTTGGCTTCCAATCGAGCCAATTTAACCGCAGCCTGACAACCAGTCGAAACGACCAACTTTCAACACGCGCTGAGACCGTCCTGCGCCAATTCGGCGGGCGCCTCACGACCATCGCTGGAATCAACTATACCGGCACCGATACGGACACTACGGCGGCCAACGGAGATGTCACAGCCTCTGGCACCGGCACCCGCGTCAAGGGCGACGTGCGCACCATCGCCGAGGTCACGCCCAGCCTCACCGTGACCGCTGGCGCGGACTGGCAAAACGAACGCCTAACGCAACCGTCCACCGCCTTCGCGCCGGGCCTTGCGGTTGAGGAAGCCAACGTCGGCGGCTACCTCCAAGCCCAACTCGAACCGGTCCGTAATCTGTTTCTGGTCGGCAACATCCGCTACGACGACAACGAAAACTTTGGCAACGTCACCACGTGGCGCATCGCGCCAGCCGCGGTCATCGACTCTAGCGGTACGACCTTCCGAGCAAGCTTCGGTACAGCGTACAAAGCGCCATCGCTCACCCAGCGCTTCCAGGACTTCCCCGACCCGTTTTTCCCCTTCATCGCCAACCGGGACCTGCGGCCGGAGGAGAGCACCGGCATGGACGTCGGCTTCGAGCAGGCCCTCTTCGACGGGCGCGCGCGAACTGGCCTGACCTACTTTCGCAACTCGATCACCGATTTGATCGAATTCGTTTTTGACCCGACGCTCGGTCCCTTTGGCGGCGGCACCGTCGACAATATCGGCAAAGCCCGCACCTCTGGCATCGAAGTCTTCGCCGCTTACGACGTCACCGACACCTTGCGGCTGCGCGCAGACTACACCTACACCGAAGCCATCAACGTCGAGACGCGCCAAGATCTCCTCCGTCGCCCGCGCGACAAGGCCTCCCTCACCGTCGGCTGGCAACCCGTTGCACCACTATTGCTGACGACAACTATCGTCTTCGTCGGCGAACGCTTCGACATTGATCGCGTCACCTTCGACCGCGTTCGGCAATCAAGCTTCACCACCGTCAACGTCGCCGCCGACTACAAGGTCAACGAACACGTCAGCCTAATCGGGCGCGTCGATAATCTCCTCGACAAAGACTATGAGGACCCCAACGGCTTCCAGCGGCCAGGCTTGGGTGCATACGCTGGCATCAAACTTCGCAACTAACATCCACCCAGATCGCGGCACGGTTCGCCATTGATAACCGTGCCGCAAGAAAGGCCAATCGCCATGGGCGCCATACCTCGCGTCGTGTCTCTGGTTCCGGCGGCGACCGAAATTCTTCGCCACCTCGGCGTCGAGCCGGTCGCCGTCTCGCACTGCTGTGAAAATATCGGCAGTGGTGCGGCCATCGCCACATCCAGCATTATTCCCGACGGCCTGTCGCAATCGGCAATCGATCGCTTCGTCAGCGAGGCAACCGCCAGCGGATCGAGCCTCTACCGCGTCGATGAAGCCGTCATCGCACGGGTGCAGCCAGATCTTATCGTCACGCAAGGCGTCTGCGAAGTGTGTGCAGCTGGCCCCGGCGAAGTTTCGCGCGCCACCGCGTGCCTGCCAAATAACGTCCCAACGCTTCTACTCAACGGCACGCGCCTCGATGATTTGTTTGCCGACATCACCGCCGTCAGCGACGCGATTGGCGATAACCCATCGCCAACAATTACGGCGCTCCGCGCCCGGCTCGACGCGGTCGCTTCCGCCGTTGCCAAAGCAGAGAAGCCCAACGTCAGCCTCATCGAATGGCTAGACCCACCTTTCTTGGGCGGTCACTGGGCGCCCGATATGCTAACCGCGGCAGGAGCGAACCCGGTCGGTCCAGCCCCCGGTGAGCCGAGCCCCAGGACCACATGGCAGTCGATCGAAGCATCCAGCACCGACGCGCTTTTCTTTGCGTTTTGTGGGTTTTCACTGGCCGACACGCTGGCGGCACTCACGACGACACCCGTGCCGTATCGCGCCCGTCTGAATTTCGCGATCGATGCGCGCTACACTTGCCAACTGACACCGCACACGGTTCGCGGGATCGAAATCATGGCAGGCCTCTTACACCCAGAGCGGTACCGCACACCGTCTGCGATCGAAGCCCGCAAAATCTAGATCAGCCAACCGCCTGATCGGTCGCCTATGCCGATTGACGGCCGTAGCTGCCGCGTTTGTTCTCTTCGCTTCGCTGCCGCCAACGCGCCGTGATCCATCGACGAGCTGGCTCTTCCAGCCGCGCATAAACAACATGTGAGGCGATCAGCGAAACAATCAAAGCCACGCTCGCAATCAACAACGGCGATTGCGCAAGCGCTCCTTCCATGAGCCGTTTGTCGAGCGCTTTGACGTAGAGCGCAATCGGCAGATGGAGCAAATACAGCGCGAATGAAATCCGCCCCAAATGCACCAGTCGCGTTAGCAATACCCCGCGTGATCCTGGAACCACGCTGAAGTTCGCAGCCGCGATGATCAACGGCATCCAAACAAGAGCCGTCAATCCATTATGAATGGCAGGCTCAGGAGCCAACGGCACAATGATTGCCAGAACGGCTATACCGAGAGCCGCAAATGCCAGAGGGCGACCAAGACCCGGCCCATCAACCGAACGCCGCGACCACAGCACCCACAGCACGACACC
>JBBQNE010000100.1:0-11722 GCA_038329675.1 Hyphomicrobiales bacterium
TTGAACAGCCGCGCGAGCCATTGCGACGAGACGTTCGTTCTCGACTTTTAGGCGCGCAAATTCCTGTTCGTATTCCGCCTTCATCGCAATCAGCTCTTCGGCGGCGTGGGATGCCGCTTGGCCTGCCTGCAACTCGGCGCCGCGTAGCATTTCATCCAGACCCAAAATCGACGGCTCTGGGCGGTGCTGCGGGATGAAATCGTTGGCTTCAATCGCAGCTGGTCGCGTTTCGACCATGTGCAGCAGATGCGAGCGCTCGACTGCCTTGCGGGCGACGTGTACGACGCGATCGGCAAGAAATTCCCAGTCGACCGGTTTTGTTACGAAATCATCGGCGCCGGCGGCCAACCCCTTCGCAATAACGTCTCCTTCGCGTGAGGCCGTGATCAAAATAACAGGCGTATTAGCTGTCACTGGATGTTGCTTCAGGCTGCGGCACAGCTCAAATCCGTCAATCGACGGCAGCATAACGTCGAGCAGGATCACATCTGGCCCGGTGCTGGTTGCCATCTTCAGTCCGCGGCGACCATCGTCTGCTTGCCGAACCGTATGACCCGCATCTTCCAGGTATTCTTTGACCAGCATCCGTTGGGTCACTTCGTCGTCGATGACGAGGATCCTGAGCTTCTTATCGGCCATGGCTAAGCAGTGCCCCCGGGACTGTAAAAATTAAATCGACGTCGTTCAAGTTACCTCGATGTGTCTAAGGCTTTCTAAACTGGATGTTTTCATCTTGATCTATCAGGGCGAATAACCGCCGTTTCTGACGTTTTCTTAAATTTATTAATCAAGTTGCATCAGCCAAATCGATTACCAAATTCACTTTGTTATGCTTAAATTTGCAACGCCTCCCGTTCTCCATACGTTACCAATTAAGCCTATTGTCACCTTCCGTGCTTTGGAAGGGCCCGTCGATGACGTCTTGCGTTCAAATTCACGATTGCGCCAACGTCTCCCCTCATCGGGGGCACGAAAGCCGTGCTTTCGATGCCGCCGCGCGTTTGGCCACAGATGGGCTCGTGTTGCGTCATGATTTTGATATCGAGGGACGCATCTTATCGGCCAACAGCCGATTTTGCGATGTCACCGGCTTCAGCCAAGTCGAAGTCACGGGCCAAACGCACTGTATTCTCCGCCCCGGTATCGATCGCTGCTGGCTTGCGCTCCATCATGCAACTCGGCCGGGCCGTGTGTGGACTGGCGAAGCCATGATCACCGCAAAAGACGGCCGTGATCTCTGGCTCGACAGCACGATCGCCGCCGTCCTGTCGGTCGATAGTACCGTCATCGGCTATTCATGCGTCAGTGTTGATGTTTCGGCGGCTGTTCGCGTCCGGGACGAGTTGCGTCGACACAGTAAGCTGATGCAGCTGGGCCAGTTGACAGCAACGGTGGCTCACGAAATTCGCAACCCTCTCGGCGCTATCCGGACGGCGAGCTTTGTCCTTGAGCGCAAACTTCGCGGACAGATCGACGGCGTTGGCCCGCAAATAGACCGCATCAACACCGGCATTCAACGCTGCGACAAAATTATTTCAGAACTGCTGGATGTTTCTCGTATTCGCACGGTGAAACTCCAACAACTGCCGGTCGATACGTGGCTTCAGCAAACGATCGGCGAAGACTGCAGCGGACTCGTTGGTAATCCAATCCTTGAATATCGGCTTGGTCTTGCAGGCCGTGAGGCCTGTTTCGACCCCGACCAGATGCGGCAAGTCCTGATCAATCTTTTGTCGAATGCCGCTGAAGCAATGGCCGACAAATCCAAAACGGATTCCAGATACCGCCCTACCATCTCTATTTCAACCAAGCTTTCGGGCCGCTGTATCGAAATAGCGGTTGCTGACAACGGACCAGGCATCGCCCCAAACAATCTTTCCCGCGTGCGCGAGCCTTTATTCACGACAAAGTCTTTTGGCGTCGGTCTTGGCATGTCGGCAATGGAACGCATTCTCGAAAATCACGGTGGTTATCTGCAGATCTCAAGTGTCTTTGGCGATGGAGCGACGATCGTTGCTGCCTTCGATCGCGGAGATCCGAAAGAGCGCGAAACATAGTTTGCCTGAGCTCATGAAACGATAGCGCTCGACCCAGACTTTACTCGACCAAGACTTTACTGGACCCAGGCCTTACTCGACCCAGACCTTATTCGACCCAGGCCTTACTCGACCCAGGCGTTACGTGCCGCCTCGCCTAATCAATAGCCGCTGAAGCACAGACGCGCCACGTTCTAACCGGAACATCTCGATGTCCAATTGGCTACCGACTTCGATCAAAGCACGCTCATCGAGCGCGATGGTCATTACGATCTGCACACTCGCTTTCGCCATTGCGATCGACGCTGCAGCCTTTGTCGTTCGCAATTCGGACGATCGTACCGCAGCAGAGGCCCTCGTCGAGAGCCGGTCCACGATCGAAAACGAGCGCATTGTTGAAAGTGCGCGGCTCGCTGTTCAAAAGGCGATCGGCGGTGCTGACCAGCGGGCCATCCGCGCCGAACTTGACGGCCTTGAAGCGCGCGTATTTCGATCACGACCATCACGCCCCGAACTCGCCGTCAATCAGAGGTCCGTTGGCGATACAATCGCAACCGCCCGATCCGTGATCGATCAGATCGGCGCAAACAAACAGACGTTTTTGCCCGCCGCCGCTGCGTTCGACAGCACGGCTGCTTCGCTTGCTGCCACACTCAACCGTCAAGCAGAGGCGGCTTCGGCGATCGTCGAAAAGTCCGCGCAGCGCACCGACTTGATGCGCGACACGACGGGGCTTCTCGTCATCTCGCTGTTGGTGTTGGCGTTTGGTAGCATCGTTGGGCTTAGCATCTACACGGTGGGATACGTCTGGCCGCACTACCAAAAAATACTCGCCGGTCACCGCTTGCTCGCTGAAGGTCGAACCGAGTTCGAGATTCCTGGCCAAGATCGCGACGACGAGATCGGCACTGCGGCGCGGTCGCTGTGTGACTACGCCGACAAGTTGCGCCAGACCGAGCTTTTACGTGCCGAAAACCAGCAGGTTCTGGCCCGCGAAGAGGCTGCCAAACAAATCCAGGCTAAGCTCGACCGCGAGCACCGCGAATCCCATGATGAATTCATCAACCGGTTTGGCGCAGCTCTGCAAGGCCTGTCGAATGGCGACCTCAAGAGCCGGATCGATGCGCCGTTCCACGCCGAGTATGAGCCGCTGCGCCACGCCTTCAATCGCACCGTCGACAAGCTTCAAGTTGCAGTCTTCACCGTCGGCAATCACGTCAGCGAAATCGGCAGCGCGACGGACCGTATCTTGACCGTGGCTGATGAATTACTTCGCCACACCGAAGAGCAAGCCTCGTCACTTGAAGAAACCTCGGCGTCGATGGAGGAGATGGCTGCGACCGTTCGCCAGAACGCAGGAAATGCGCGGGAAGCCAGCGTTGCAGCCGCTGCCACGCGCGAGCGTGCGTCGATGAGTGGTCAGGTCGCGCTTCGGGCCATCACCGCCATGGAAAAGATTGAAAAATCATCGCGCCAAGTCAGTGAAATCGTCGTGTTGATCGAGGAGATTGCATTCCAGACCAACATCCTTGCGTTAAACGCAGCCGTTGAAGCGGCCCGCGCTGGCGAAGCTGGTAATGGATTTGCCGTCGTCGCTAACGAAGTCCGCGCATTGTCGCAGCGCGCTTCGCAAGCCCTCAAAGATATCAAATCGCTGATTGAAAGCTCGAATTCTAACGTCACCGAAGGTGCCGAACTCGTTAAACATGCTGGCCAATCGCTCACGGAAATCTCAACCTCGGTCAAGCGGGTGGCTGACTTGATCGAAGAGATTGCGTCGGCGAGCCAGGAACAGGCGACGGGCGTCGATCAGGTGAGCCGCGCCGTCTCGAACATGGATGCGATGACCCAGCTGAACGGCACGCTCGTCCAAGAGACGACATCGGCCTTGCAGACGTCGCAAACCCAAATTCGCGAATTGTGGGATTCGATTCGCAACTTTGATACTGGCCTAACGTACTTCGACAAACAGTCGCCGGGCAATACCATGGCGCCGTTGCGACGGCGCGGCTTCTCACCGGCCGATGATCATCACGCCACACATCAGTCTGGACACGGCCGCACACGATCGCACAAGCGCCAGGCCGCTGGCGGCGGATTGTCTACCGATCCCGATTGGAAGCAGTTTTAAGGCCATCCGATGCCACGCAAGCCGTCGACTAAAGTGGCGCCTACTGCGCCCGTTGCCGATCTCACGCTGCCGGCGCGTCTCGATATGCGACATGCACGTCAGTTGAAGAGCGCGCTTGATGAACTCATGCCGCGCTCGACGGTGATGATTGACGGCGCTTGCGTTAACCGGGTGTCGACTGGGTGCGCTCAGGTCATCGCGAGCTTTGCGCTGACAAAGTCGCGCGCCGGGCATGTTGTTACGATTCGTCGACCATCGGCTGTCATAACCATCGCGTTCGCGGATTTGGGTTTAGAGCTTCACAGCCTCGTCAAGGAGCAACGCTGATGCGCGTTTTGATCGTCGACGACAGCCCGACCATGCAAGACATCGTTTCGATGACGCTGCAATCGGCGAACTTCGAAGTGTTCCGCGCTGAGCACGGTATCGAGGCGCTGGCGATCCTCGACGCTGCGGACCCAGACCTCATCATCACCGATCTCAACATGTATAAAATGGATGGCTTCGAGTTCGTATCGCGGGTCCGTCAACGTGCTGATTACGAATTTACGCCGATCTTATTCTTGACGACGGAAAGCTCAGAAGACATGCGCCAGATCGGGCGCGATCTTGGCGCGACAGGATGGCTACTGAAGCCGTTTGATCCCCAAGAGCTGATCCGTGTCGTCAAGTCCGTGTTGCAATAAGTGCCCACTCTGACCAACGGGAGTGTCGGCATGACGAGCCTCGATCAGTTCAAGACGACGTACTTCCAAGAGTGCGAAGAACTGCTGGCCACTTGCGAGGCGCACCTGCGCGAACTCAAGGCCTCGCCGGCGTCGCGAGACGTGCTCGATGCGGCCTTCCGTGCTGTCCATTCAATCAAGGGCGGAGCGGCGATGTTTCGCTTCGAGCGGATGGTTGGGCTATCGCACGCGATTGAGACGGTCCTCGAAGTTAGCCGCGAGTCCCGCACGCTGCTGACGGGGCGCGTGGTTGATAAACTTCTTCTGGCAATCGATCGTCTATCGGACCTTGCAACAGCTGCACGGTCTGGTGGAGATGCCCCCGCCGATCTCGAAACCAGCGTCATTGACGCCCTGACGAGCATCGCCATTGGCGCTGGCCGCCCCTTCACAACCCGACCCGATGTGGTGGGATCAACGCGTGACACCGCGCTACTGCCCGCGCCGATCCAGTACCGCATCCGTTTCGAACCTTCGCCTGAACTGATGCGCCGTGGTCTTGAGCCCTTGACCATCGTTCGCAACCTTCGCGCCATTGGCACCGTTACGGTGGCCGCCGACCTGTCCGACTTGCCCGCGTTCGCCGATCTCGATCCAGCGATGCTCTACCTCCGCTGGACGTTCTACCTTGCGACTGCGCTGCCCCGACACACGGTTGTTGAGGTATTCGATTTTGCAGCTGGATGCGCGGTCATCGACATTGAAGAGGTGCCGACGCCACCACCATTGCCCGAATTCTCCCGTCGCGCTGGCGAAGACGCCGATAGCAAAGACCGTCGAGCTCCCGGTGGCGAGCGCCGGGTCGGGTCAATCCGAGTCGATCTCCCGCGCGTCGAACGCCTCGTCGATCTCGTCGGCGAGATCACGATCGCACAAGCGATGGTCATTCAGCATCTCGATCAAAGCCTTGTTACGCAAAACCCGCAATTGTTTCGCGCCCTCACCGATCTCTTGAAGTTATCGCGGACGTTGCAAGATAGCGTGATGGCTATCCGCGCGCAGCCGATCCATACGATTTTTGCTCGCATGCACCGCATTGCCCGAGACGGCGCGCTGCAGCTTGGCCGCGACGTTGAGATCATCACGCGCGGCCAATCAACCGAACTGGACAAAACAACTGTTGAGCAGCTTGCCGACCCGCTGATGCATATCGTTCGCAACGCCGTCTTTCATGGGATCGAACCGCCCGATGTCCGGCTTGCCGCTGGCAAGCCTGCCCAAGGCACCATCATCCTCAGTGCGCAACAGCGAGGTAGTCGTATCATCGTTGAAGTCGCCGACGATGGGGCCGGCATCGACAGGCCAGCGGTGTTGAGCCGTGCTGTCGCGATGGGCATCGTCGATGCTGCTGATGAGATCAGCGATGCGCATATCGACAGCCTGATCCTTAGCCCCGGTCTAAGTACGGCAAAATCTGTGTCCGACATTGCCGGTCGCGGTGTTGGCATGGATGTTGTGCATCAAAACATCCGCAAGCTCGGCGGGCAGATCGCAATCCGCTCGGTGCCGGGTTGCGGCACGACGACCACCATCACACTGCCAATGACGCTGGCCGTTCTCGATGCCATGAAGGTCCAATCTGCGGGCGAGACCTATCTCATTCCGATGGGCCACATCGTTGAGTGCCTCGTGATCGAGCGTCACGATATTCGCCACGTTCCAGGCTCGTGCGACGTCATCAACGTGCGTGGCAAGCAGGTCCGGGTGATCGAACTTGCCGAACGCTTTGGGTTAAACGCTCGCCTAGAGACGCGCCGTGTCGCTGTGGTCCTTACCGAGGTCGACGAAGGGAGCGTCATCGGCTTGATCGTCGACGAGGTATCCGGCCATCAACAGATCGTGGTCAAGACGTTGCGCGATCCATCGCTGGCGGCTGCGGGCTTTGCCGGTGGTACCATTCTCGGCGATGGCAACGTCGCGCTCATCTTGGACGTAAATCAGCTGGCTAAATCCGACACCGTTGCCGCTAGCCGTACACCGCGCTCGATGCGGTTGAGCGATACTCAGGAGCACGCGGCATGACGAGCCCACTATCGCCGGTAGCAACACCGGCATCGCCACTGCTACACCCTGTTGCACCTTTGCCAGCTCGACGCACAGGGCAAGTTGTTGCCGCTGAGCCGCGACGTAAGTTCGTCGTCTTCTCGCTCGACGAGCAGCACTATTGCGTCGACATTCTATCGGTTCGCGAGATCCGGATGGCCCAAACCATCACTTATATCCCGGGCGCGCCAAAGCATATTTGCGGCGTCATAAATTTACGTGGCAGCATCGTTCCGGTGTGCGATTTGAGGGCTCGGTTCGGTCGGGGTGAGACCGTCCTAAAGCCAAGCCAACGGATCGTCATTACCATGACTGGCCGACGGCCAACGGGGCTGCTGGTCGATGAAGTGCTCGACATCGCGTCAATCCTTGAAGTCGATATCTCGCCAATCCCGCACACACAGGACGCTACGGGATCACTATTCAAGGGCCTCATATCGACGCCGCAGGACGCGATGCTGATCCTCATCGATCTTGATCAAGTCATTGGCCCGCTTGACGATCCAGGTGAGAGCCCATGACCGAGCCATCGAACAGATCATTGGTAACGGGCCCTCGCGACCGCTTTATGTCACGCGCACCCCACATGCCCGCTCAAGGCTACGGGCCAGCGTTGCGGGTCGGCTGCGGCGTTCTTGACCCTGCCACTCGTCAACATGGCGCGCACAACCACAACGTCTCTGACACCCACTTGCCCATGCCGACGCTGCAACTCACCGATGCGCAGTTCCAATTCTTCGGTCGTCTGGCCTACGATCATGCTGGGATTGTCATCGCCGACTTCAAGCGCAGCATGGTGCTGCGTCGGGTCCTCCGTCGGGTCAAATCCCTCGATCTGAAGTCAATCGAGGCCTACTGCCGCTTTCTGAGCGGGCCCGCGGGTGATGCCGAAATCGAGCCCTTGATCAACGTGCTCACCACGAACAAGACGTCGTTTTTTCGCGAAAGCCACCACTTCGGACATCTGCGAGACGTCGCTCTCCCTGAACTGATCCGCCGAAAACGGATTGAGCACAGTACCCGGTTGCGCATCTGGTCGGCTGGCTGTTCAACGGGCGAAGAAGCTTGGTCGATTGCGATGAGCGCCATGGACGTGCTGACGGCGTCGGGCGGCGCCCACCTCAGTTTATTTGACCTCAAAATTCTTGCAACAGACATCGATACCGACGTCATCGCGAAAGCCCGAGCTGGCATCTACGAGACACCCGACATCGCTCCGCTGTCCAGCTCCGCCCAGGACCGCTATCTCAAACCGGCTAAAAACGCCGACGGCAGCTTTGTGATCGTCCCGGAGCTTAAGCGGCTTGTCACATTTAAGCCCCTCAATTTGCATGACGATTGGCCCTTCAGTGGGCCGTTCGACATTATTTTTTGCCGCAACGTCGTCATCTATTTTGATCGGACTGCGCAACGAAAGCTGTTCGATCGCTTCGCTGGAATGCTCGCCAAGAACGGTATCCTCTATTGTGGACATTCAGAGTCCCTTCATAGTCTGAGCGATCGCTTTCGCCCCATTGGTCGCAGTATTTATGAGCGCATCGCATGAGGCCGATCCGCGTTCTTTGCGTCGACGATAGCGCGCTGACCCGTGGCTTTCTTCGCTTGACCCTCTCAGGCGACCCCTCGATCGAGGTGGTCGGCACGGCTGGCAATCCATTCGAGGCCCGCCAGCTTATCAAAGACCTCGAGCCAAATGTTCTGACGCTTGACGTCATGATGCCATTGATGAACGGATACGACTTTCTTGAACGGCTGATGCGATTGCGACCGATGCCGGTTGTGATGTTTTCATCGCTAACGCGGCATGGATCGGACGCAGCCGTTCGCGCGCTGTCACTTGGCGCCGTTGACGTCGTCGCTAAGCCGACACCGGGCACGCCCGACGATTGGCGTGCTACCGCCAACGAACTGATCGCTAGAGTGAAATCTGCTGTCCGGGCCAAGCCACAGTTTCGCGAGGTCGGGGCGATCGTTGCGCCGCAACGGCCTCCGCCGTCACGGGCGATTTGGCCATCGGGCCGCGTCGTTGCGATTGGAGCCTCAACGGGTGGTGTTCAGGCGCTCCGAACGACATTGCCGGAATTGCCTTTGGATTGCCCGCCGATTGTCATCGCCCAGCATATGCCAGCCTCGTTCACGCGATCGTTCGCCAATCGCCTCGATGCTACTTGCCGAATCGACGTTTGCGAGGCCGTTGACGGCCTCGAACTGCGACCTGGACTTGCGGTCATCGCACCTGGCAACCAGCACCTCGAAATCGAACGCAGCGGCGGCGTCTTCGTGTGCCGGCTGCGGGCGCGAGCCAAATCTCCAGGCGTCGCGCCGTCGGCTGATGTTCTCTTGCAATCCGTTGCGTTGGCGGCAGGCTCAGCTGGCGTTGGGATCGTTCTTACCGGCATGGGCCGTGACGGCGCACTGGGACTGGCTGCCATGAAGCGAGCTGGCGCCATGACAGCAACGCAATCAGCCGCGTCTTGCCTCATCTACGGGATGCCGAAAGCGGCCAACGACATCGGCGCAGCGCGCTACGAAATCGATTTGAAGCATTTGGCGACGTTCATCGTTGAAGCGCCATCGAAAGGCCGCGTCTTCTCAGCCGAATCGGAGGGTGGCCTCCTTGCCGCGCGCTAAATCATGAGCGATGAAATCGTATTTTCTACGGCAGCAGACCTCGATCCCGACCTCGTTGATGGCGGCGACCCGGCGCGTCGACGTTATTTCGACAAGCGCCTCAATGCCATGGTCGTTTCGGTTTGCCAGGGGGACTACTACGTCAGCGCGCGACCCAATGAGGTTTTGTCGACGCTTCTTGGCTCCTGCATCGCAGTATGCATGCGTGACGAGAAAATTGGCTGCGGTGGCATGAATCATTTTGTGCTGCCAACACAGGGCGCGAGTAGCACCGGGCCGTTTCCCAGCCCCGTACTGCGGTATGGAAGTTACTCGATCGAGCGACTGACCAACGACCTCATCGCACGTGGCGCAAAGCGCGCTCGTTTGGAAATCAAAGTCTTTGGCGGTGCCAACATCATCTCTGGTAGCCGTAACTTTGGCCATTCCAACGCCGAGTTCGTGGAGCGCTACTTTGCCCGTGAGGGGTTACGGATCGCTGCCAAGGACATCCGCGGTACCGCTGCGCGACGGCTGCGGTATTTCCCGGTCACGGGCGCAGCGTTTGTCAGCTACAGTTCGGGGGCACCGGGGCGTGCGCTTGTCGAACGCGAAGCCGACGTTGCTCAGCGCCTCAATTATGACGGCGGCGGCCGACGCGTTGAAATCTTCGACCGCTGAACGTCCACCGTGATTGCCGCTTCTCCTCCGTCATTGGCGCCTTGCGTTTTGGGCTGCGTGCTTCGTGCGCTGAAGCCCTTGCGTCCGGCTGGGACTATCCCATTAAAATTCTCGCGACGGATTTTCGCGGGTTGCTCGTTTGATGAGTATCGCGACGTTGCGCGTTGACGTTGCGATGATCTGCAACATCTGGAGACACCGCCTATGATCCAGTCGCTCACCGTGGCGGCCGTCGCCGCGTTACTGCTCGCGACCGCCGCCGTTAGTCCAGCCGCGGCCGCACCGTTCCAATTACTACCTGCTCCAGCGACCACTGAAACCGGGTTGCAACTCGCCAGCGTTGGATACTGCCGCGCGTGGCGCATAGAATGCCGTGAACGTTGGGGCCTAGGGTCTTGGCGCTATCGGCGCTGTTTGCGTGTTCGCGGCTGCTGACCTTACGGCGACCGACGGATTGACGACAAGACTGGTCGGCGAAAAGACGGGTCGACGAAAAGATGGGTCGACGAAAAGATGGGCGGACCGACACATCCGCGTTCGCCCGTCACCGCATCAACAACCGGATCGCAACCAAGACGGTGACGACCACGATCACAGGACGAATGAGCCCCGCACCATGCTGCAACGCGAGTTTTGAACCCGTGTATGCGCCAGCCATCTGTCCGCACGCCATGGCGAGGCCTATGACAAACACGACTTGGCCTAGGAACAAAAACACAGCGAGGCTCGCAATGTTTGACGCCGTGTTCAAAAACTTCGTGTGAGCGGTCGCCTTGAGCAAACCCAATCCTGCGAATGCGACGAGGCCAGCGGTGAAAAATGATCCCGTTCCGGGACCAAAAATACCATCGTAGAAGGCTATCGGCGCCGCTACAGCGATGGCAAAGATTGGCGCGGAAAAGCGCGCCTTGGTCGTCATTTCAGACGCTTTCGGGCCAAGCGCAAAGTAGAGCGCAATCGCGATCAGCAGCGCGGGCATGATCCGCGATAGGAAATGAGGATCAATCAGTCCAAGACACAGCGCGCCAGCCGCGCCTCCACTCAAACTGGCAGCAACCGGCCACTTAACGTCTGCAAAGTCGACCAAACCTGCTCTCCAGTACCGGTAAGCTGCCGTCAGCGAACCGAACGTCGATTGCAGTTTATTGGTTGCAACGGCTTCAACAGGTGGGACGCCCGCCAGTAACAAGGCAGGCAATGAGATCAAGCCGCCGCCACCCGCAATCGAATCCACGACGCCAGCAACGAATGCTGCGGCCACAAGAAACATCAGCGACGACAATTCGAGTTCCATCGATCTCCTGTGCCACGCCGTTGGCGCAACATTTTCCGGCCAGGACGCTGCCAGCCTCTAGCTGATCGTCTGGCCCGTCTTCTTCCAATCGGCGAGGAACGTTGCGAGGCCCGCATCAGTTAAGGGGTGCTTCACAAGCGATTTGAGAATCGCAGGCGGGATCGTTGCGACATCGGCGCCTGCGATTGCGGCGTCCTTGACG
>JBBQNE010000101.1:0-11675 GCA_038329675.1 Hyphomicrobiales bacterium
GAGCACGTCAGGCCGGTTGGTCGCGGCGATCACGATCACGCCGACACCGGTCTCGAAGCCGTCCATCTCGACGAGCAGCTGGTTCAGCGTCAGCTCGCGCTCATCGTTGCCGCCGCCGAGGCCAGCGCCACGGTGACGACCGACCGCATCGATTTCGTCGATGAAGATGATGCAAGGCGCGTTCTTCTTGGCCTGCTCAAACATATCGCGAACGCGACTTGCGCCGACGCCAACGAACATTTCAACGAAGTCCGAACCCGAGATCGAGAAGAAGGGCACGTTCGCTTCACCAGCAATCGCGCGCGCTAGTAGCGTCTTACCGGTGCCTGGAGGACCGACAAGTAGGACGCCACGGGGGATACGACCGCCGAGCCGCTGGAATTTTTGCGGATCGCGCAAGAAGTCGACGATCTCTTCGAGGTCCGACTTCGCCTCATCGACGCCAGCAACGTCATCAAACGTCACGCGACCATGTCGTTCGGTGAGAAGTTTAGCACGCGACTTGCCGAAACCCATCGCGCGGCCTGAGCCCGATTGCATTTGACGCATGAAAAAGATCCATACGCCGATCAGCAAGAGCATCGGGAACCAGTTGATGAGCGCACCCATCAGCGAGGGTAGTTCTTCTTCGCTTGGCCGGTATTCGAACTGAACCTGCTTATCGCGCAGGCGATCGACGAGACGAGGGTCTTCGTCTTTGAGCGTGGTGAACGGTTGGCCACCGTCTTTGGAGACGCCTGAAATCCGGTTGCCAGCGATCGTCACCTTTTGCACGGCGCCGGTATCGATCTGGTTCAGGAACTCAGAGTAGCTGATTTGGTTGCCGCGATTGCGTTGGGCGGTGTTTGAAAAAATGTTGAACAGAGCCGCCGCCAGGACGATCAGGGCGACCCAGATTGCGAGCTTCTGGAAGTTCGTGTTCATTTGTTGTCCTATCTGCCCCTAGCGTCAGGGTGTGCGTGGCCGGGGGTCTTCGAGGGGGTTCTTCGGGGCGGGTCTTCGGGCGGGTCTTCGGGCGGGTGTTAAAGTCGAGGGACTTTGCGAGCGTGTCGGCCAGCCGATGGATACCGGGGCGGTCGTCACATGTTGTTAGAACAAAATAGGTGGTCGGCCCAGGTTTGCCAAGCACCGTTAAGCTTGGTTCGGCTTATGTTTGCTACACACACTTACGCAGGTATCCAAAAGTCAGGCCACATTTACCGTTCCAGTTCCAAAGTTTTCCAATCGAGGCGTTCCGTCTCAAATTGTCGCGATGCAAGATTTTCGAAGCGCTCCGACAAAACGGTTTCTTTAACCCGCTTTCCATCGCGGCACCCTTCAAAATTGGGTCGGCTGGCTCACGGGATGACTGCTGGAACGCCGACCGCGCTATAGTTTGGAACCACGGCAGCGGTGGCGCGCAACTCGGCTGCGAATAATGCCGCTGGAGCGGTTAACGCCATTTCTTTCCTCCAATACGGAGCTACCATCGCGCTAATGGATGACCATTGTTGGACGGACAGCGCCGCGACGGTTTCGGGACATTCGACGGTTGCTGGCAGGAAGACCGTAAACCTGTCGTCCCAAACGGCTGTCTGGCCGGGGGAGAGCGTCATTTGGGGAAGTGGCGCGCGTCCAAGTTCGCGATGGATGGTGATCAGCCCATCACGCGAGATGATGATGCAACCACCGAGCGTCCATTTCTCGCTGACAGGCTGCGCGTGCGCGGACAGTGCCGCGTCTAGCCGCTCGATTTCCGACAGTAACGGCGACGGATGCTGGCCACCATAGCGGGCCAGCAACGCGCCTAGCAGCCTGATCCGAAGTTCGGCAGGTGCGGCCGTAAACGGCGCCGCGGTTACTTTTGCGCACACGCCTGCGATTTCCGTGACGGTTGTCTCGGCTAGGTTCTTTGTTGCCCATACGACCGCCCGATCGGCGCGGCGAAGTCGGTCGGCCGAACGGGTGATTGCCTCGCCGGTCAGACCCAAGGCTTCGAGTTCGCGGCGAGCGGCGCGAAACTGCGGGCGCTCGTGGGCGAGATTGCGATTAGTCGGGTCGTCGATCCAGCCGATCCCGCGCGCGGTCAGCCATGCTCGCAATCGCTGACCGGGGATGGTGAGTAGCGGACGGACAAGATCGATGCGTGGATTGTCTAGAAGCGGGCGAACGCGCTCCATGCCAGAAAGCCCGGCGATACCGCTGCCACGCGCCAGCCGCATCAATACGGTTTCGGCCTGGTCGCAGCGAGTATGGGCGGTGAGAAGGGCGACGGGGCCTGGCAGATCACGCAATCGATCGGTCATGAGCCGATACCGCGCGTCACGGGCGGCCGCTTGGATGCTGGACGGCGGCTTGTTGCCAAACCAGGGGAGGGTTTCATGGGGCCAGCCGAGTTGGCGTGCCGCGCCCGCGACGATCTCGGCATCATCGGCGGAGCCCGGCCGGAGCTGATGGTCGACGGTCAAAATCAGGGACGTAAACGGCGGCGTGACTGCCGAGCGGTGAGCCGAGCGTTTAGCCGAAGGATCAGCTGATATTGGAGCAACCGATACAGGATCAACCGGCGCGTGATCAACCGACGCGCACCATTGCGAATAAAGATGCAGCAGCGCCATACTATCACCGCCGCCCGATACGGCAATTGCAACGGTGGCGTAGGCGCGAAGCGGATCGAACAGGTCTGCCAGTTCGGCGTTATTGAACGACAGGGTCGCCCTGTCGGAGCCGTTCACGAGCTGTCCACGAGCCATGCGTTCATCGACACCCCGCGCGGCTCTGTTCGGCCGAGGCGCGTGATTTCACGTCAGCCGTCGCTTGGGGGTACTTAGTGGCCAATTCGCCAAGCGCGGAACAGGCTTCGTCGCGTTGCCCGAGGCGGCCAAGTGACATGGCAAGCTTCAATAGGCTGTCCGGCGCCTTCGCGCTGCGCCCGTAGGAACGGTAGCCCTTAAGGAAGGCACTCGCGGCTGCCTTGTATTGGCCGCGAACGAAGTGCGTTTCGCCAAGCCAGAATTGTGCGTTCCCGGCCAGGCTGTCATTGGGGTAGCGCTGGAGGAAATCGTCGAATGCCGTTTCGGCAGCACCGTAGTCCTGCTGGAGCAAGTAGAGGTAGGCCCCCTCATAGGCCGACTTCGCAGCTGCGGGGTCATTACCGCCTGATGGCCCAACGGCGGCTTGGACGGGCGGCAGAGTGGATCCTGCGACATCAGACGGGCCGGCAATCGCACCATCTCGCGGGGCTGCGCCCGGCGGTGGCGGTGAGACCGTCCAGCCGGGCGGATTGAGCCCTGATGGCGCGGCGGCAACGGTCGTCGTTGCACCTTGGGCAGCCGCTTGTGCTTGTGATGGTGCAGAAGGCGCGACATTGCCGTCTCGCTGCAGGCGGGCTGGTTGTCCACCGAGGCTGCGGACTTGATCGGTCAGCTGCTGGACCTGTTGGGTCAGGGTCCGGACCTGTGTCTCCAATCCGGAGATGCGGCCTGCTTCGGCGCCGCCGCCAGCCGTGTCGGCGCTTCCTGCGCGATAGGCTGGCGAGGCAGAGGCTGCTCCGCTGGATTTGGCGAGTGTTTCAAGTGTACCAAGCTGGACCTGCAGGTCGACGAGCTGTTCCTCCAAGCCCTCGACGCGCTGACGCAGCCCACTATCGCTGCTTGTATTTGCAGCAGACGCGCCATCGGCTTTGGGCTTGGCGGCTGGTTTCGGCGCGCTTTGAGGCTGCTTTGGGGGGGCGGCTCCTGGCTGTTGCGCGGCGACGGGCGCGGCGCACAGGAGTAGGGCTGCCAGCGCCATGGGCAACGCGGCGAAAGCCGTTGCCACCGGCCAGTTAACACCGACTGCTCGGGCTGGCATTGACCCAGCCCGGTGGACGCGAGCCGAGTTTGCCAGGGTCGGGTTTGCGAGGGCCAAGTTTGCGAGGGCCAAGTTTGCGCACGTTCGGGGCATGGTCGCGACCGTGGTTCTCATCAAATGGTTATTGCGTTGACTATTGTATCCACGTCGGTGCGTGATCGTGCAAACGACCGTCGCGCAGTCTTGGCATCGCGACCAACGCTCCCGCAGTGCTACAGTGCGGTCGTGACGTCGTGCGGTCGTGACGTCGGGCCAAAGCGTCAACGGCCCCATCAGCCCGGCCTTCAGCTTCCAGCGCGGTTGTTCAGCACCGTTTGCGCACGGCGGTTTTGTGACCAGCATGAGATATCGTTGCACACCGCGACGGGGCGCTCTTTACCAAATGAAACCGTGCGCAGCCGCGACCCATTCACGCCATTCTGTGACAGATAATTGCGCACCGTCGTGGCCCGCCGTGAGCCAAGTGCGATGTTATATTCCCGCGTGCCGCGCTCGTCGGCATGGCCTTCAACGGTGATCGTGTATTGGGGATATTGGGCGAGCCAGCGCGCCTGCTTTTGTAGGGTCGTCTGGGCTTCGGGCGTGAGGTCGGTGCTGTCGGAAGAGAAGTAAACGATATCGCCGACATTAACTTGGAAGTCGCGCGAGGTTCCAGGCGTTACCGGGCCGCCCTTACCAGCGTTTGGCCCGAGCAGAGCACTATCTGCGCCCTCGCCATCCTTATTGGCGCAAGCGGCCAGCACGAGCGGCGCGGCGCAAATGAGAAGCGCGATCATCCCCCGCGCAGAAGCTTGAAACACGGACATGCGTCTCGTCCTTTCTATTGCGCCGGTGACGACGGGACCGGAATGCCCGGTTGAGTGCAACAGTGCAGCAGGTCGGTTCCGGTCGCTGACCCCGTCAGACACATTACGAAGCGATAAGGTGCCGCTTCGTGCAAAAATATGACGAAGCGGTGCTTTGATTTGGACATATCACCGCGTCTGGTGAGTCGGGGCAACCGCGCTTGTTGGCGAAAGTGTCGGCAAGACCGAACGCGAAACCGACGACTTCAACCTGGACCGCGTGTCTAATGGGTTCAACCTCGGCTAGCGGATTTGCATGGAGTGCAGCATTAGGCGCGCTCCCAGTGTGCCCGTCAACGCCGACTTGTGACGAATCGGCAGACCTGCATCCACGCATAACCCGCGCGGTTGGCACCGGTTCGATTGTCCGGTTGGCACCAAGCCCAAAAACAAATCGGCCCCACGGGGGCACCGCGAGGCCGAAAGCTCTGAGATACTCGACGCTACGAGCGGCGACTCAGCGAGCCGACTGCTCGGCAGTCGGGGCACCAAGCTTCATCGGCTTGTGCTCGACTTCCTTGCGGCAGGCGCCAAGTGCGACGGCCGCTACGATCGCCATAATGACAGCGCTCTTCATGTCTTCTCTCCTGTGTCGGTATGATCCGACGATTAGCGAGCAACGTGCTCGGCAACCGGCGCACCAAGCTTCATGGGCTTGTGTTCGACTTCACGTCGGCAGGCGCCAAGCGCGACAGCCACGATCATCGCCGACACAACGACCAACCCCGTATAACCCTGCATGATAATGTCTCCTGCTGCTTGATCGGCACTAGCCATAAATTGGGTAACGGTGCCGCCATTCGAGATCAAGAACCCAGACCAGGATCGACCGGTTTTGCAACCCACTTGATGCCAAAAGGCAACGCAGTGTTCGCCGATCCTCAGTTCTGCTCAAATGGGAGGCAGGCTCCCGTTTGCGAAGCCGCACTTGGTGCGGCGACACAGTGATGATGTCTCCACAATCATTAACACCAAGTAAAGTCATGTTCGGGTCTGGGCACCGAAAAGCGGGGGCAGCGGCCAAAACCACACGAATCGGTCCACCGCCGAGCGTTGTGGCAACAGCCGACGCCTGTCACAGCCGTCGGTCAGGCTTCAGGGGCCAGGCTTCAGGGGTGATGCATCAGGCCCTGCGATCGGGCCATGCGGGCCCCGTCCGTGCGATTGGCGTGCGACCGGCGTGCGATCGGCGTGGCCAATTTGCACGGCCAGGCGAGCTGCGGTGATCGCTTGCAACTCTCGACCAGGATCGATGACAGGTAAGTGCCGATCTCAGTTGAGCAGCGGCGACCACGCCGGGTCGGATGCAAATGACGGCGTTGCCACAGTCTGCTCGGCATAGCCGGTAATATCGACCGATTTGATCTTGGGACCTGAGCCCGCGCCTTGGCCTTCGGAAAAGAACATCAGCACGCGGCCATTGGGTGCCCACGTTGGCCCTTCGGCGTGGAAGCCGCTCGACAAGATGCGCTCGCCG
This sequence comes from Hyphomicrobiales bacterium, assembly GCA_038329675.1. GTDB lineage: Bacteria > Pseudomonadota > Alphaproteobacteria > Rhizobiales > Hyphomicrobiaceae > JANXVY01. The sequence goes on from JBBQNE010000101.1 coordinate 6,154, forward strand.
CTGCCGTCGGGCTTGAGTACGCCGATCATAAAGCGGCCGCCCTGGGTCTTGGTAAACGCAATATAGTCGCCGCGCGGCGACCAGACCGGCGTCGAGTAGCGGCCATCACCGACGGGTGAAATCCGCCGCAATCCAGACCCGTCGGCATTCATGATGTAGAGCTGCTGGGTGCCCTCTCGGTCGCTTTCAAACACGATCTGGCGGCCATCTGGGGAATAACAGGGGCTGGTATCGAGGCCATTGGTTTGGGTCAGTTGCCGATACTGCCGCGAGCGCAAATCGACCTCGTAAATCGCCGTGGTCGCGCCAGCCGATACGCTCATGACGAGCCGCGAGCCATCGGGGGAATAGCGCGGGGCAAACGTCTCGCCGGGAAAATCTCCGACCTGCTGGCGCTGCTGGGTGTCGAGGTTCATGATGTAGACTTTGGGCTTTTCGCCCTGGTAGGCCATGAACGTGATCTCTTGCGACACCGGGTTAAACCGTGGCGTCAGGACGAGGTCTTTACCCTGCGACAGCAAGCGGACGTTGGCGCCGTCCTGGTCCATGATCGCGAGGCGCTTGGTGCGTTTGTCCTTCGGCCCGGTCTCGTCGACGAACACGATGCGAGTGTCAAAATAACCTTTTTCGCCGGTCATCCGCTCGTAGATGACGTCGGAAATCTGGTGGGCGATGCGCCGCCAGTTCTGGGGTTGCGTGGCGAAACGCTGGCCAGCCTTCTGTTGGCCGTTGACGACGTCCCATAGGCGGAATTCGGCGACCAGTCGGCCGTCGGGACCTCGCGAAACCCGACCGACGTTGACGGCGTCGGCCTGAATTGCTCGCCAATTCGGGAAATTCGGCGCCTGGTTCACGTCGCCGGGGCGGTCGAGGTATGACGCCGGATCGAGCGGTTTGAACAGGCCCGAGCGCCCGAGGTTGCCAGCGATCACGCCAGCGATATCGGCGCCGAGCTTCGGGTCATCGGAAATGAATACCGGGATCGCGATCGGGATCGGCGCGATTTGGCCCTGGGTGGTCGAGCCTGATAACTGGGCGCGAACCGGCGCGCTGGCCAAAAGATTTGCGGCCACCGCTGCGACGGCGATAACGGCGAAAGCTGTAGCGCGCGTAATTGTCATCGGGGTCAATTGGCTCATTGTATCATCTTGCTCGGATCGAAGGCCCAGTCGGTGATCTGACGCCAATTGGCGTAGCGATCCGGCGGCAATTGGAACGGTTGGCACGTCTTTACGGCGCGAATTGCGGCTTCGGTTGCGACCTGCGACAACGGCCCTGCGCCTGATTGTACGACGCGCGGCTCACCTTCAAGGCTGCCATCGGGCCGCAGGTTCCAGGCGAGCGTGACAACGGGCACGGTCGTGCCGCCGCCGCCGCCAGCTGGCAGGCGCCAACAGCGGGCGAGCTGACTGTTCAACATGCCGCGCAACAAATCTGCCTCTCTCGCGGAAAGCACCGTGTCGCGGCCGTCGCGGGTTCCAGCCGACGGACCGGTATTTGTCGCTGTCCGGCTATCGCCCTGCGGGCGTGCACCCGTGGGCTTGTTTGATTTGTCGAGCAGCGCGCGCGGGTCCTCAGGCGATTCGTCGATCGCTTTGGCGAGCTTATCAAGGTCGAACTTGCGCTTCTCGGCATCGGCTTTGGCTTTGGCGTCTGCGATCTTTCGTTTTCGATCGGCCTCGGCTTTGGCCTTTGCTTCAGCCTCGCGGCGCTTGCGCTCAGCATCGGCTTTCGCCTTGGCCTCGGCGGCTTTGGCTTCGGCTTCGGCCTTGGCTTTTTCGGCGGCCAACTGTTCTGGTGTTGGACCGGGGGTAGGTTCGGGAGGCGGCGGTTCGGCCAACTTTTCAGCGATCGGATCGGGCTTTGGCGGCTCGGGCTTTACGGGCTCGGACTTTACCGGCTCGGACTTTACTGGTTCCGGCTTTGCGGGTTCTGGTTTTGGCGGCTCAGCTTCAGGCGGCGGTGGTAAAGCGGCCTGCGGCTTGGGCGGTGGCGGGATCGGTTTTGCCGCCTCTTTTTGTGATTGCTGATCTGACGGCTTCTCGGCCGCCTTACTCTCTAGGTTTTTGGTGTTCTCGTCGCCCTGCTTCATCCGCGTGATGTCAGATGGCGTGACCAAGGCCACCGAGATCGTCACCGTTTCAGGCACGGGGAGGCTGACTGTCTGCTGGATGGAAAAAATCGCCCATACCAGCAGGGATAGGTGCATCAAGAGCGAACATGTGAGCCCGAGACGCATCGGTCCTTGGTCTCCGCCTCCTATTCCTGCTCAGAGATCAGCGACACCTTGCGGAAGCCGCCCGCCGCGATCCGGCCCATCACCTTCATGATCGCGCCGTATGGCGTTCCCTTGTCGCCGCGCACGAAAACTGGCTCGTCCGTACCCTGCCGCGATTGGGCGAGCGCCCTGAGCTTGTCGACCAGCTGCTCGAGCGGAATGGGCTGCTCGGCGATGAACACTTCGCCGCCTTGCTTGATCGAAATTGTGAGCGGCTCGGTCTTGGGTTGCTCCAGCTGCTGGCCTTTTGATTGCGGCAGGTCGAGCGGGACACCGACCGTCATCAGCGGCGCTGACACCATGAAGATAATCAGCAGCACGAGGATGACGTCGACGAATGGCGTGACGTTGATCTCACTCATCGGCGCCTTGCGCGCACGTCTGTTGCCGCGCCTGCGTCCGCCACCGCCACCCGTGTTGAGGCTCGCGCCCATATCATTTGCCTAAGTTAAATGTGAAACGCGTTGGATCTCAATCGCGTTAAGTCTCGAGTGCGTGACGTCTGGATCGCGTCAGTGCTGAACCGTCAGGCGCGGGTATCGATCTGGCGTGAGACGATGGCGGAAAATTCATCGGCGAACGTTTCGAGCCGCTGACCGACTGCGCCCGAATCGGCTTGAAATTTGTTATAAAAGATCACCGCTGGAATGGCCGCGATCAGGCCTAATGCGGTCGCAAACAGGGCTTCGGCGATCCCTGGTGCCACGGTCGCGAGGCTGGTGTTTTTGGACACCGCGATCGCCTGGAAGCTCGTCATGATCCCCCAGACCGTGCCAAACAACCCAACGAACGGGGCCGTTGAGCCGACGGTCGCCAAAAACAGCAGCCGCTTGTCGAGCCGCTCCATCTCGCGGCTAATCGTGACGTCCATCACCTTCTCAACGCGCATCTGGATGCCACCCAACGCACGGATGTTGCCCTCGACCGATCGTTTCCATTCGCGCATTGCTGCTACAAACAGAGCTGCCGTGGTGATCGACTTGCCGCGCTGGAGGACGGAATAGATCTCGTCGAGCGATTGGCCCGACCAGAACATTTGTTCGAACTTGTCTGATTCGATCCGGGCTCGCCGGAAGGAAAACAGCTTTTCAATGATGATCGCCCACGACCAGATCGACGCAATCACGAGCCCGATCATGACCGCTTTGACCACCGGGTGGGCGACCAGAAACATCTCGATCGGGCCGAAATTCGCCGCCACCGGGGCTAATGCGCCCGCTGCGATGTCGCTCGTCGCTGCCATGTGTGAATGCCCGTTGTCTTCTTTGCCCGCGCCTTGTCTGACCGACGAGGCGCACCCTCCTGCCCCGAGAAGCCACAATGGCCCAGGCATGACGTGTGTCGCGATCCAATATGACCAAACGGCGACGGATACACGCGAGAAACCGTCGCGTGTGGAACAGTGCATCTCCTGCAAACGGGCTAGCGTCGATCGGGTTGTGACGAAACCGAAACAACCCTAAGTACCACGGACGAAAATATCCCATCTGGTTGCCACAGGAAACTGGGGACGACACGGATGTGGCTAGTCGGGAGCTTGCAGGTTTGTCGCTGACAGGCCATCGCGGCGGTTGAACCACAGGTACGTCAATCTTCGGCACGTCAATCACGGGCCGTCAATCACGGGACACAAAGACACAATGGCCGCTAACCCGACCGCGGATGCAACAGCTGTCCGCGCCAGTCTCGTCCTGTTTGCCGTGACCGCGTTTGCACTGGTGGCGGCCAACTCGCCGTTCGCATCAAGCTTCAAGGCGTTGTGGGCAACGAACCTGACAATCGGCTTGGGCGACTTCGCAATTACCGACAGTCTCAAGCTGTGGATCAAGAACGGACTGATGGCGATCTTTTTCCTCTATGTCGGGCTGGAGATCAAAGCGGAGTTTCTCGAAGGGGCTTTGTCTGACCGAAAACGGGCGATCCTGCCGTTGATCGCAGCGGTCGGCGGCATCGTCGTTCCGGCGGCGATTTATCTCATCATCGTTGGCCAGGACCGCGATATGGTGAATGGTTGGGCGATCCCAACAGCAACCGATATCGCATTTGCCATTGGCGTCGTTGGCTTACTTGGTTCGCGGGTCCCGCCAGCTTTGAAGGCGTTTTTGTTAGCCGTTGCGGTGATCGACGATCTTGCCGCAATCACGATCATCGCGGTATTTTATTCCGGCTCGATCGAACTCGTCCCACTGGCCTTGGCGGTTGCCACGATCGTTGGGCTTGCGGCGCTGGCACAATCACGCGTGATGGCGATGTGGCCCTATATGGCTGTTGGTTTGTTGATGTGGATCGCGCTCTATTACAGTGGCCTCAGCCCAACTTTGGCTGGCGTGATCACGGCAGCGTTCGTGCCGATCGCGGATGGTCGCGGGGGTAGTCCGCTGCACAAGATGATGACAATGCTGACCGGTGTGGTCTTGTTTGTGATCATGCCTGTGTTTGCGTTGGCCAATGCTGGCGTCTCATTCTCCGGCAGCGCGACCGTGACGAGCCTGCTGTCCTATGCGATCGCTTTGGCTCTCATAATCGGCAAGCCGCTGGGCATCCTGCTGGCCGTTGTGATCGCCACGGCAACGGGCCTTGCCGCAATGCCGCAAAATGCGACCTGGCGGCAAATGGCCGGCGTTAGTGCGCTGGCTGGCATCGGCTTCACCATGAGCTTGTTCGTCGGCGGCTTGGCGTTCGGCGAGGGCGCAGAGATGGATAAGGTCCGCATCGGCGTGCTGGTCGGTTCGGCCGTATCGGCCATCCTTGGCGTGATCCTGTTGTGGAAGTTGCCGGATGGCGGGGCAAAGACCAAGGCGAACAAGCGCTGACCTTTTTGTCAAGGTCGGGTACGGTCGGGTCGGGTAAGGTCAGGTCGGGCGCCGTCGGGTCGAACCGTTGGTGGGCGAACGTTGGGGGTTGACCCGGCCAATCTCGATGCTATTTCGTTGGTACGGATAAACTGTACTAAAGGAAGACCTCGATCATGGCGGACGCGTCCACAGCAAGCTTATTCACGCCGACCAACCTCGGCCGGATTGCCTTGAAAAACCGCATCGTCATGGCGCCGCTGACGCGCTCACGCGCTGATACGTACGGCGTACCGTCTGAGTACGCGGCGCAATATTATTCCGAGCGGGCAGCTGGTGCCGGGCTTGTTATTGCGGAGGCAACGCAGGTGTCATTTGCCTCGCAGGGGTATTGCCGAACGCCAGGGGCGCATACGCCCGAGCAAATGGCGGCGTGGAAAAAGATCGTCGAA
>JBBQNE010000102.1:0-11550 GCA_038329675.1 Hyphomicrobiales bacterium
CGTGAAGCGGAACAGGTGGCCGAAGGTGTTGTGGGACATATGGGTTCGGATGAACTTTGGGTGGGGCTCGGGAGCGCGGCTGCGACGACTTCATGGGCCGTCGTCGGGTTGATCGCCGACTTCGGGCGGGTGGACGAAGAGTTTTTTGGTTGGAGGTCGGGTTCGGCCGCGCAACTGTCTGCGCACGGTTGTAAGGTCGTGGGAAAAAAGCCGCAAGGTACCGTCGAACTTGCAGACAAGCAGGTTTGTGCAGCGCTTACGACGTGACAGCGGGCGCGACGCAGTTTAGGCCCGATTCCAGTTGTGTCTTGAGCGCCGCCGTTCCCGATGGGGACCGTTCCGGGTTCTGGACTAGCGAGGACTGTGACCGGGGCACGGATCGCAGGCCGGGAGCGAAACGGCTCCACGGCGCGCCTTGAGCAGCCTGCCGCCCGAGACTTTTCGCATCTGTATCCACAAACGCGTCAAAGAGCCGGAGGCCGCTCCTCCGGCTCTGATTTCCTAATTTACTTAAAGATAAGTTTTGAAGCCGTTGATTTTGTTTGATGGTTTCTTCATCCAAAACCGCGATCCTGTTCGGCAGCATGTTTTCGTTGCGTTAGGATTTGTGCCATGCGTTTTGATTTTAAAAACAGGCGTTTGGGCCTCGCCGCAGCTGCAGGCGTGGTGCTGTTCACCGGCGTCGCTGTTGCCGCGTTTGCGCTGAAGGCGCCGACACCCCCAATGGATCAGACGGCATTCGTTGAGCCGGAACAGAGCGTTGTTGGTGCTGGTGATAGTGCTGGTGACGTCGCAAGCGGCCGAGGCGATACGCCGACTGTCAATTCTGTGGTTGCCAATAAGCTCCCACTACCGACCGTGCCCGGCACAACACTCGTTGCCTACGAACAGGCGGTCGTGATGGGTGACGCGCGGCCGATCAAGCCCTTGTTGCTGACCCCGGTTTTGCTGAACTCCGGTGCGGCAGAAGTTGGCGTCGACGTCAATGCTGCCGTGGTCGGTGGCCGAGCGTTTGTCGGTCTAGATACGACGGCATCGTCAGCTGATATCGCGGCTGGAACCGCGGTTGCAGCACCAGGCGATCGTCGTGGTCCGCGCGATCCGTCGGTGCGTCTGGTTCGGGGATCAAAGCCGCAGCAAGTTGCGGTAACGCCGCAAGCCGTGAAGGGTAAAGCGGCGGGTGCACCGAAAGCTGGTGTTGCAAAGGCTGGAGTTGCAAAAGCTGGGACGCCAAAAGCCGTCAACGGCAAGCCCGCCACCACGAAGGCGACGGCGGTGACCGTGCGCAAGTCAACCGAAGCCAAACTGGTGCGCCGCAAGCCGTAAGCTGGACGGCGCCAGCGTGACCTTAAGCGTGCGCCGTCTAACAGGTGCCAATTTGAGGCGCGATGGCGTCGCCGATCGGCTGTTTCAGCTTGCAAAAGGGTTAACATTACACCGTTGGAGACAGCTCAAATTGGCCTGCAGCTCTACTTTTAGCAGTTCAATTAACCCACTGTGAGCCTTGACGGATTATTCATTTTTGTCCACTCTTGGCATCGACGTCGCTTAGGCGTGCGTCGGTGTTTTGCGTGGGGTTCGTTTGATGCGTGCGGCGATCGGTTTTGGACTTCTTGTTACGGCTGCCTTGGTCGGGCTAGAGGCTGCAACAGGCATCCCGCGCGGTGCCTTGAACGAAGCGTCGACGCGACTGGCATCGACCGCTGAACGTTCCACCGCCGCCGCCTCGCAATCGGCTGCGATTGAAACCAGCAATGTCTATGATCCAATTCCGGCGATTGCGCGGACAGTGGCCATTGCTGAGCCGAGCCGACCGATGGACGCCCCTCTGGAGCGTTCCAGTGCCAGCAATAGGGCAAACAATGATCTTGTCGCGACCCGCGCCCCCAATTTGGTGCCCGAGAACGTTGTGGCTGGCACCGTGATAGCGGTCGGCACTGCCGCTGCGATTGTTCCGCCAGCTCGCCGCATTGCTCCCGCGTCGGTGGGCGGCAGCAAGGCTGACCGTATGGCGATTGGCCCGATCATCGTCGACAAATCCGGAGCGGTAAGCCCGACCAAATCTGCCAACGCGGCCAGCCGAGTTCCAACCTCGGTCAAGAGCGCGACGGCCGCGTCAAAGTCGGATCGGAAAGCGAGAACGGCGAAGTCTGCGAAAACTGCGGCGGGTGCTCGGACTGCGGGCGCCAAAGCGTCAGCGTCTCATACTGCTCGTGGTGCCGTTGCCGCTCGCGCGGGCAAACGAGACAATGCCTCAGTCGTCGTCGTCCGACGGGGTGTTGAGGCGCGGTTGGTCTCGATCTCCAAATCGGTTGCGCGCTAACGATGGCCGGACAGCCACCGGTTATGTCTGACGCGACGCGAGCTGGCGAATTGGTTTCCCCGTTCGCGTCAACCGACGCTGGCATTGTCTTTATCGGCCACATCGAGACGCCGTTTCTCATCCGGGCCGACTGTCCGCGACAAGGGGCGCAAGACGGGCCGATCTGCCGCCTAGTCTTGCGGCCGCCTTACGATCTCGCGCTCGTCGGCCTTGAAGACTTCGCAACAATTGAAGTGCTGTACTGGCTGCACGAGGCTCGACGCGATCTATTGCAGCAATCACCCAAAGGTAATGGCGTTACGTTTGGGACGTTCGCTTTGCGATCTCCGCTGCGGCCAAACCCCATTGGAACAGCTGTGGTTCGGCTCGTTGGCATTGACGGGCAAAACGTCAGCGTGCGGGGGCTCGACTGCCTCAACGGGACGCCGCTCATCGACATCAAGCCCGACCGTTGTGCTTATTCGCCAAGGGCCAATCGAAAAGCCATCGTCGGGTGACGGGGCCACGGTTAGAGATGGCCAAAGTCCTGCGGCTCTTCTGGATATCGTGGCTCGAGCCGAGCCTATCGTGGACGGACGCTGTCAATATGCGCAAACCGTCCCGTTGGCGTTTACGTTTATATGATTGATCGTTCCCATCAGCGCGTTCCAACCTACTCGGCTTTTCAAACCTTCCGGTCTATGACAACCAAACGACAACGTGGCGGGGCTCCGCTGACAGGCGGTCCCATGCGAGTGATCACGACAACGGACGACCTAGCCAGTGCCTGCGCAGAGCTGGCGACAGGTGCTTATGTCACCGTCGACACGGAATTTATGCGCGAGACGACCTATTGGCCGATCCTGTGTCTTATCCAAATGGCCGGGGCGGGCCGTGACGGCGGCGTCGGTGTTGAGGTGATTGTTGATCCGAAGGCCCCCGGGCTCGATCTCGCGCCGTTTTTCGCGCTGATGATGGATCAGCGCGTCGTCAAAGTTTTCCATGCCGCTCGGCAAGACATCGAGATCATTTTCGTCGAGACCGGGAAGGTGCCGCAGCCAGTTTTTGATACGCAGATCGCGGCAATGGTGTGCGGCTGCAATGAAAGCATCAGCTACGTCAATCTCGTGAAGCGCTACACGGGTGCCGATCTCGACAAGTCATCGAGGTTTACCGATTGGAGCCGGCGGCCGCTGACGCAGGCCCAGCTCGTTTATGCGCTTGGTGATGTGACCCATCTGCGCAACGTCTACGAAAAGATGAGCGCTGAAATGGTCAACTCTGGCCGGACGGCTTGGGTCGAGGAGGAAATGGCCGAACTGATGACGGTGGCGACCTACGAGAGTTCGCCGGAAAACGCGTGGCAACGGCTGAAGCACAAGGTGCGGGGCCGCAAATCGCTGGCAGTACTGATCGAGATTGCGGCATGGCGGGAGCGGTTGGCACAGGCGACGAATGTTCCACGCGGGCGGGTGTTGCGGGATGACGCGCTGCTTGATGTCGCCAACCAGTATCCAACAACCGTCGAAAAGCTTAGCGAATTGCGGAGCATGTCAGACGGGTTTGCCCGATCGCAACGCGCGCGCGAAATTCTTGAGGCGATTAAAACAGGACTGGCGCGGGATCCAGCAACGCTTCCAGCTGTCGAACACAACGAGCCGATGGCAGCGGATGCGAACGCACTTGTTGAACTGCTGAAAGTGATGCTCAAGGCGGCGGCGGCACGCGAGCGGATCGCGCCGCGATTGATCGCCGACAACGAAGATCTGGAAGCGATTGCGACCAAACCCGCAGCACACGTGAGAGCGCTGGAGGGCTGGCGGCGGTCGGTGTTTGGCGAAGATGCGCTGCGGCTCAAACGCGGCGAACTGGCGATTACGATCCGCGACGGCGAGGTCGTTGCCATCCCGGTTGTTGTTTCGGTGGAAGACGGCGGCGCAGACGTGATGGCGCCCGAAATTTTGACGGTGTGATTATGATCGCATCGCAAGTTGTGGCGGTGCTTGGCCGTTTAAATGTGGTCGTGGCGATCATCAGTTGCTTCACCACCTTTGGAGCAGTGCGACGGAAGCATTGAGGTTGGTCCGTTAGCGATCGGTAGGATTTGAAATCGACCGGCACCACACCAGGAAACGCGACTGGCCAAACGTTTGGCAAGACACCATACGATGGGATGGCTGACGACGTTCTGGACGAAGGCGCACTGGTCGAGGCGTCAGGCCGTGTCCGACGTTGACAATTGAACCAAACATTTAACGCCACGCGAAATTACGTCGTCCGCGTCGCCGGTTAGGGCCTTGCTGTCGGCCGTTGTTCCGTTGATATTTGCACGATGTGTTCGCGTTATAGTTTCACGTCGCCGCCAGAAGCTGTCCGGCGCTTGTTCCGGACCGGGAACAGTCTTGAGTTTCCGCCTCGCCCAAATATCGCGCCGACGGAACCCGTCGTGATTGTTCGCACGTCGCTTGCGGGCCAGCGCGAAATGGCGCTCGTCCGATGGGGCCTCATTCCGCCTTGGGTTAAGGACGTCCGCGAGTTTGCAACCGTGCTGAACGCGCGGGCCGAAACGATTACCGAGAAGCCATCGTTTCGAGGCGCGATCCGCCATCGCCGGTGCCTCATCCCAGCCGACGGATACTATGAGTGGACGGGGCCAGCGCGGGCCAAGACGCCCCACCTGATCACGACGACCGGGGCAAGCACGCTGATGGCGTTCGCCGGGCTTTGGGAACATTGGCTCGGGGCCGATGGCAGCGAACTCGAGACGATGGCGATCGTGACAACTCAGGCCAATGCTGACTGTTCATCGCTTCACGACCGGATGCCGCTGATCCTCCAGCCGCCACAGTTTGACCGTTGGCTTGACGTGACGCCTGGATCAGCCGAACCGATCCTCGATTTGTTGCATCCGCCACCGCCAGGGCGGCTAATCCACGTGATCGCCACCGCGTTGCAACGGCCGCGCAAGGATGCACAGACACTTTTCCCGTTCGACTGATCACGAAGGACTAATGATCACGAAGGACTGAGCTTCGCGTTGGTGTCGACAGACGCGGCTACGAACCGTTGGCCACAGCCGCCAATCGGGGCGGAATTGCTGCCAAACCGCCATTTAACCTTCTGATCGTAATGTCGAAAGGCTGATGCAACGACGAAGTCGGTCGGCCTGGTGGGAACGTTAGGCATCCGCGTTGACCAAATCGCAGATTGTCATCGGTTGCCCCTCGCCGGACGGTCAAAAAAACGATAATCTCATCGTGTCAAAGGGTTGCCCCGTGCAGTGGCGCGTAGTTGGAGTTTTTAGGCATGGCTTACCGCGGCGAAGATCTCGATCTCAGAACGCCCCAAACTTGGGGGTCTTCCGACCTCGGCGACGGCCTCGGCAATGGGCGGAGCCGCTTGTCTCAAACGCGGGCGCCTATTCTCGTCGACGACGTCGTGATGGCGTGCTGCAATCACGCATTCGACGTCGCTGGAGCCCATCGATCATCGGAAGTGCGCATCGAGCACCTCCTGCATGCGATGACGCGTCTTGATGCGGCCACCGGCTCGCTTGAGGCACGCGGCCTCCGGGTCGCTGGTTTGCGCCGCGAGAGCGCAACCATCATCGCCAGTGAAATTCCAGTTGGCCTTGGCAACGGACAAAGCCGCCCACGCCGATCGGACGATCTCGAAGCCGTATTACGAAGCGCATCGAACTATGCAGCACGCCGCAATACGGCTGCCAACACGGACGACGTGATCGACGCGCTCCTCGACATGCCATCTGACGTTCCAGGCATCAGTTTGCTTGCACGGCACGGCGGGCGCACGGCGCGCGACCGGATGGCCTCGCGCGAAGCGCCCCCATTGCGCACTTCACTGCCGCCGCCAAACCTGCGCTCCGGTCTGGCAACGGACTTGCGCGGCGACGACCTGAGGCTAGCCCGCATCTCCATCGCCGATAGCCGCCAAGATTGGGGCCGCGGCGAGCCGCCACGTGAAATGCTTGGCTCGATGACCGATGGCATCCAGAATGCCCGCATTGAGCAATTGGAAAGCGCGCTGCGAGCATTGACCAATGAACTGACTGGCGAACGGACCGCCGTTTCAGGGGTCGTGCAAGAGCTTCAGCGCAGCTTGTCGGTTGAGCGCGACGATACAAGCCGGTTTCGCGGCGGGCTCGACAACCGCCTCGGAGCACTTGAGCGGGCTGTTCTCGACACGCGCGGCGGCGAGGACATGAGCGCACGGCTGATTGACCGCATCGCGTCGTTGGAACAGGCCATCGTTGACCAACGGCAAGTGCGGCCGTCTGTTGATTTGACCCCGTTGCAAGACCGCCTCGGCCATATCGAACGCCTCATGCGTGATACGATGGCTGATGGTGGCCGCCTCCAATCGACACTGACTGACCGCCTCAAGCAGATCGAACGCGCGGTTGAGACCGGCGGTAAGTCCCTTGACCTCGATGGCATTTCTGGGCGGCTCGACATCATCGAAGAGGCGGTTCTGTCATCTGACAACGCCAAGATCGCTGAAACGCTCGCCGACCGCATACGCTCGCTCGAAGAGATGCTGTCGGCTCAGCGCGTAGCATTCCAGCAATCGACGCAAGGATTAAGCACCGAGGTTAAATCGCTGGCGACCACACTCGCTGCGCAATCGGGCAACTCAGATCGTGTCCAGTCGGTCGTTACCGAGCGACTTCAGGCGCTGGCGGCAGGCTTTGAGCGGCAGCGCGCCGACGTGCTCAATGGATTGGGCGAGCGCCTTAATGGCTTAGCGAGCACACTTGATGGGCGTATTCAACAATCGACCCAGCCGATGGCCGAGCGGTTGGCCGCCGTTGCGACCTCGTTTGAGGGACGGATGCAGGCGGCGACGCAGCCGTTGACGGAAAAACTTGGCGCGCTCGATAGTCAGATCAAGGCGCAACTCACGCCCCTCATGCAACGGCTCACGACCATCGAGGCGCAACTCGTCGAGAGCGTCGAGCGCACCAAGGAGCTTCAATCGGTTCATGCGATCGAGCTCAAGGAAGTGCACGAAGCGCTACTGAAGCTCAATACCAACCAGCACACGCTCGCCGGGTCGATTGACCAGTGGCGTCTTGATGGCGTGGGCGATGTCTCGGTGATCGCTAACCGACTGGCCGCAATCGAGACATCGACGGCGCAACCCAACGACTTGCTGCAGCAGCTATCGACCAACGTCGACAACATCGGCCGCGCAACCGTTGAGCGCTATCATCGCCGAAACCGATTTTGGTATTGGTTGTTTGGCACCGACGATTGGCTTGGCGCCAGCTGGCCATCGCAGGTCGCTGCGGTCGAGACCGAGCGACAGACGCTGCGGGGCTCGCAAATCAACACGACGCCGCAAGTGCCACGCTGAGCGGGTCTTGGGCCATACCTCAGACCGCCGAACCCGGTATGCATAGGCCCCGAAAGTGTTGGCGCTTTCGCGTCGCATTGGCATTCAGACCTCGCAACCATCCAACATGCACGCGCGCTTAGATGATAACCGGTCCAACACCACAATGACTGATCGATCCATTCTTATCACCGGCGCGTCGAGTGGTATCGGCTTGGCGGCCGCTGAGATGCTGAAAGGCCGGGGCTGGCGCGTGATTGCGACGGCGCGCAAGCCCGACGATATTGAGCGGCTGAGACTTGTCGAGGGGCTTGACGTCATCCCGCTTGAATTGGCCAACGAGGCCTCCGTGATGGACTGCGCTCAAGAAGCGTTACGGTTGACCGACGGAAAGTTGACAGCGCTATTCAATAATGCGGCGTTTGGACAAGTTGGCGCCGTGGAAGATTTACCGACAGAGCTGTTGCGACACCAGTTCGAAGTGAATGTGTTTGCAGCCCATACGTTGACGCGCGCCGTGCTGCCCGCCATGCGTGCCAACGGTGTCGGGCGGATCGTGCAGTGCTCGTCGGTACTCGGCTTGATGGCTGCGCCTTATCGCGGGGCTTACTGCGCATCGAAGTTCGCACTCGAAGCGTTGAGCGACAGCCTTCGGCTCGAACTCATCGACACCGGTATTCATGTGAGCTTGATTGAGCCTGGGCCAATCCGAACGAACTTCGTGGCGACCGCCCTAGCCCGCTTTCGCGAGACGATCGACATCGAACGATCGGCGCACCGGGCCGTCTACATGAAGCGCCTTGAAAGCATGGAGGGCGGCGGAACGGACCGGTTCAAGCGCGAACCGTCGGAGGTCGTGTTTAAGCTCATCCATGCGCTCGAAAGCCCAAATCCGAGGCGGCGCTACTACGTCACTGCACCGACGCATATGGCCGCCGTTTTTAAGCGCGTTCTACCGCCCGCGTTACTCGACAAGGTTGCCGCGCGAAGTTGATGGTGGACCTGACCGTTGGGAGCGCGGCTAGCCTCAAGTTTCGTCAGCCACGATAGTAGCGCCACATTCTCAAGAATGTTCGCTCAATATCATCGGGTTCTGTGTCGAAGGCATCGAGAGAAATCCGGATCGTATTGTCGTAGGTCATGCGCCACGGCAGCCGCATCAGACGGCGTAGGAGTGGCTGTTTGCGCCAATCGGCGATCAGGGATTTACCGAGCGGCTGCTTCAACCGGATCTGTAGTTCGTTCAACGTCCAGGATCGAACCGCGATCTCGACGAGCTTGATTTCGTCGATCGCGCGCCATTGAATGATGCCGAAACCTTCAATGAAGATGCCGTACTGGTTGGCCCCCATCCGCGGGCGACCAACTTCTGCAAGCGGTAGATTATAAAAAGCGAACGCGGCGGCGGCGAGCCCGACGGCACCAACAATTGGGTCGCCTCGTAGGACGCCGGCGGTCAACAAGATCGCCGCGATAGCCGCTGAGATATAGACGGGAACCGGCGCCTCATCGCGACCGTACGCGACCGTGTAGCCGATCATTTTTTCATCGCTCATGGCATTCGCCGTAGTGCTCAGGACCCCAATCGTACAAACACAAGTGTGCCGGTGATTGGCAATTGCTGCAAGCTACCTGCAACACTCACACCCGGTGGTAGGGGTGGCCAGCAAGGATCGTCGTGGCGCGGTAGAGTTGTTCGGCGAGGATGACGCGCGCGAGGCCGTGGGGCAGGGTCATCGCACCGAGGCTGAGTCGCAAGGATGGGTGACCGCCTTGATTGGCGCCTTGATCGATTGCGCTTCCGTGACCGTCTGGCCCGCCAATTAGGAACGCGAGTGATGGTGCGCCGCCATCACGGAAAGCAGCAATCCGCGCGGCGAATGCGGTGCTCGTGTCGTGGTGTCCGCGCTCGTCGAGGATGACCCGTGTTGTGTTGGCGGGCAATACCGCCAGCAACCGGATCGCTTCATCCGCTTTACGCTGCGCGGCATCGGGCTTGCGGCTTTCGCCAAGCTCGCGGACGTCGAGCGGTCCAAGTCCAAGCCCGCGACCAGACTGGCTAAATCGCTTGGCATAGCGGTCATAGAGCTCGCGCTCACCGCCATCTTTCAGTCGGCCGATGGCGGCTATCACGACGCGCAACTCACGATCCTTGCGCGATAATCAGCGGAGCCGAATGACGACCCATTATTTTGCTCGCCAGCTTACACCCTCAGTGCGTCGTTTCTTCGGACGGACGCTCGTCGCTTGGGCGATCGCCGGACCACATTTTGTCGAGCTTATAGAAATCGCGAACCTCGGGGCGAAACACGTGGACGATAATATCACCGAGATCAATCAGCACCCAATCGCACGACGCCAAACCCTCAACGCGCGCCCGGCCAGCGCCAATCTCGCGAAGCTTTTTTTGCAGAATGTCTGCGATAGCTCCGACGTGACGATCGTTGCGGCCGTTGGCGATCAACATAAAGTCGCCAATAGTCGATTTACCCGCCAAATCGATCGTGACGATATTATCGGCCTTCGCCTCGTCTAGCCAATCCGCGATCGTTTGAGCCAATTCGGTTGACGGGCGGGTCACGGCCGTTCTGCCGCGAACTGGGTTGCGTTGCGCCCGGCTGGGGGCGGTGTCCGACGTGGTTGTCATGTTTGGTCGTTGGTCCTCTCGGGTTCCGCCCTCATTTGGCACGCCACATGGGCGAGCTGCCAAACAAAAACGCCGACCTGACGATCGTCCAATCCGGAGAGCCGGATCGGATAAACGTAGCGTCGGCATTCGGGCCGCATGACTTTCAAACGGTGCCTCACCGCTTTGGTTCCAGGGCAGAGTTCCTGGCGAGAGGCAGAATAACGTATTTGCGTGACGATTCCAACGGTGCGCAACACACGATTAGCGCGTCCCGTCAAACGTGGTTGTTACAATCATCCAGCAGCCCAGCATTTCGGCGTCGTAGCGCCGTTGAAGAGGCCTCCGAGAGGCGGGTCGAAATGAAGACCCAGGCACTGGAATTGTGGCCGGGTGGCCACGGCTTGTCCGGCGATCCGGGAGAAAGGAGCATCGTCGCCCTGCTTTCGCTAAGGCGGCCGCTCGCCAAAATGCGGGCAGCCCGCGAGGCAGACGCCTTCAATCGCCAGGCTGGACGGTCAACGACGGCGATCGGCATTTGCCGGGCAATCCCACGCCAATTTTGCCAACGGTCGAAGCTGGCGAGGTTATCGGCGCCCATCAACCAAACGAAACGGACGCCGCGATGTCGACGCGCCAAGAAGCTCAACGTGATCGCGGTATACCTCGCACCGAGCTCAGCCTCGAATGCCGTCACGTGCATACGCGGATGGGTTGCTAGGCGCCGACACGCGGCCATGCGGTCTGCCAAAGGAGGGAGCCCACCGTTCGCCTTGAGCGGGTTACCGGGCGTTACGACCCACCACACCGCATCCAAGCGGAGCCGCTTCATAGCCGTTGTTGCGACCAGCAGATGTCCCGCATGGGGCGGGTTGAACGTACCGCCCATCACGCCGACGCGCATGCCCGGCAGTACGAGCGGCGTTGCAACGCGAATGGCGCCAAATGTCTGCGATGTCGAAAGGTGTGGCATCAGATTAGGCCGGGCAACACTTCGAGCATCCGTAATTGTCCCTCGTGTTCGTTCTAGCGTTCTAGCGTTCTAGCGTTCTAGCGTTCTAGCGTTCTAGCGTTCTAGCGTTCTAGCGTTCTAGCGTTCTAGCGTTCTAGCGTGCTCGTCGGTTGCCGACCTCGCGACACCGACGGTTGAGATCAAGTGTCGTTCGCCGAATTCATCGTCTAATGTGAACATCGCGCGGACGGGACGTGTGGTCCACTACCATTTCGGTCGATCATCATGCGGCGAACGGGATGCGGATTACGGAAT
>JBBQNE010000103.1:0-11458 GCA_038329675.1 Hyphomicrobiales bacterium
GTTGAATGGGCGGCCCCGGTTGACGAGGGTTCTCGTCATAGTCGCAACAGCTCCATCAGGGTGGCGTTGACGCGCTTGGCATCAAATCGGCGTTCAGCTTTTGCCCGGCTCGCCCGTGCCAGATGCGGGATCATGTCGGGACGCTTTAGGAATGACTGCAGCGCAGCTGCGAGCGCCGTTGGATCAGCAGGCGCCACGAGACAGCCGTTGACTTTATCATCGACCGTATCTCTGCAACCTGGTGTGTCCGTGGTGACAATCGGTCGGCCCATCGCAAGGGCCTGCAGCACGGCAGACGGCATGCCTTCACCATCCGACAGATAGACGAACACGTGGCATTCAGCGATCGCGGCTCGGCTATCGTCGCCAACCTCGATCAGCTCCACGGTCTCGCGATGGGACGGTGTGATGGCGATAGTGTCAGCCCCCGCGTCACGGTCGAGCGCATACAAAAATCGAGCTGCGGGTGCGCGGGCTTTCAAGAGACGCGCAGCGGTCGCGAATGTTTCGAGATGGCGAGCGCGATTGCGGTTTGCCATCATCAGGAACGTCAGTCCGGTTCCGAATGGTGGCAGCGGCGCGCTTGCATACCTGAGAAGGTCAACGCCGGTCCCGGGTACGACGCAATAGGCCAGATCAGATGGCAACTGCCCGCGCGCCCGCAGGGCCTTGGGGTGGTCTTCGTTGCCGAAGACAGCAACATCGGCGAGTTCAAGCGCGCGTTTCAATTGCGCACTGTCATCGGTGCGCAGGTCGTCGATCAACGCAATCGAGCGTGGGATGCGGGCTTTTTTGGCCGCCAGCAAGACCTCCGCCACGTTTGGCGCAGCGATTGCGATCAGCGCGTGCGGCGCAAGCTTCCTCAGTTTTGTGGCCAGCGCGCTGATACGGGCGCGGCCCGGAAATAACTGAAACCCTTTCGGTATGGCTGGCAAGTTCTGCAGGGTCGCGCCAGCCGCTTCGAGCCTTTCCACGTCGCAGGGTTCAAACAGTCGCGCCATGTACGTCACGCTGTGCTGCCCAGCGATCAGTGCTGAAGCGAGGCCAACGGTCGTTTGAACCGCGCTGGCCCCACTGGAAGAAACGACCGCGACGCGTCGGGCTGCACTGCGCACAGGCGTCGCGGTCCGGCTGGATTTCGTGGCGATCGTCAATGGAGCATCCGCGATGGGGCCGCAATCGAGGCAGGACCGCGGCGCGTTCGATCGGCGTTGGGCGTTGGAGCGTAGCCTTCAACCGTCCGGCTCAAGATCGCTTCGATCGCTGGAAGATCGCGAGCAGCCATGGCCTCTCGAAGCGTATCGAATTCGCGGGCGAGTTCACGGATCGATAAGAACGGCTCGCCTGAGCGCATGATCCGGGGATGCTCGGTTGGCTCGGTGTTCGCCCCGATGAGCAATTCTTCGTACAGCTTTTCACCTGGGCGCAAGCCGCAGTAGACGATTTCGATATCTCCATCGGGGTCGTCCTGACACCGCACATCAAGTCCGGTCAATCGCACCATCAATCGGGCAAGATCATCGATTTTGACGGGTTCTCCCATTTCAAGGACGAACACCTCACCACCACGCGCCATGGCACCTGCTTGGATGACGAGGCCTGCTGCCTCGGGGATTGACATGAAGTAGCGCGTCACCTCCCGATGCGTGACCGTCAAGGGTCCGCCAGATTTGATTTGGCGACGGAATAGCGCCACGACCGATCCCGAACTGTCGAGAACATTACCAAACCGGACCATCGTGAACACTGTACGGCAGCCGGGTTCAGCGGCCAGTCCTTGCAGCACAAGTTCGGCAAGCCGTTTGCTGGCACCCATGATGTTGGTGGGCCGCACCGCCTTATCGGTTGACACCAAGACGAACCGTTCAACGCCAGCGGCGGCCGCGCACTTTGCAACAATCGCTGTTCCAAACGTATTGTTATCAAGCCCGACAATGGCGTTCGTTTCGACGATCGGCACGTGCTTATAGGCAGCCGCGTGGAAGATCGTGTCGATGGCATTTTTTGTGATCGTCTCCCGGACGAGCGGTTCATCAAGCACCGAGCCCAGCACGAGAATTATCTCCGGGCGCAGGCTGGTCGCTGGAAGCGATGCGGCGATTTCGCAGGCCTGAAGGTTGATTTCATAAAGTGCGAATTCGCTGACATCGTTGAGAACGAGCTTTTCGGGACGCAGCAGAAGGATTTGGCGGACCAGTTCAGAGCCGATAGAGCCGCCAGCCCCGGTCACCAGGATCGACTTCCCGGTGATGCTGCGCGTCAGCAGCGCGATATCTGGTGGAACCGCCTCGCGGCCCAACAAGTCGTCGACGCCAATTGGCTTAAGGTCGTCGATCGAGATATCGCCACGAGCCAAGTCTTCGAGTGCGGGTAGAACCTTCACAGCGACACGCGTGCCACGAAGCTGCTCGAGAACTTCGCGCCGCTCACGACGGCGGCCAGACGGTAGCGCGATCAACACCTCTGAAACATTTCGCGCATCGATCAAGCTCTTGAGCTTGGGCGGATTGTAGACTTTGGTGCGCCCAACATACTGGCCCCATAGCGATCGATCGCTATCGATAAAGCCAACGACCCGGCGGTCGTCGACGCTCCGCACAGCTTGCAGCAGGCGGACGCCTTCTGGCCCGGCGCCGTAGATCACGACGTTCTTGGGCGCGATGGGATCAGACACATCGCGCGGCAACCGGATGCCTGAGTTCGTAAGGATCCAGCCAGCGGCATATCGGCTTGAAACGATGAAGACGACGCCGAGGATGGCATAGAGCGGCACGGTGCTCCGCGGGACGCGCAAGTTGCCCGACATGAACAGGACCAGGGCCCAAACCGTCGTCGACAACACGACACCAGCCGCAATTTGGCCGATGCCCCGGTTTCCGATGTAGCGCGTCACCAGCCGGTAAAGGCCAAGATAGGCAAACGTTACAACGGTGATGGGTGGTGCCAGGAGGGCAACGCCGAAGCTTGCCCAATTCATGTCGTCGAAACTCATCAACCGGAGCCACCACGCGGCGACCATGGCTAACGTCAACAACACGAGGTCGGCGCTGACGAGAACCGCGCGTTTGTAGAGGCGCGGAAGCTCCAGCAGCTGGCGGCAGACATCGGATGTGAAACTGAGCAGTGTCAACACGGCCGATCCACCAATCTGAGGCTAAGGACGCCCGTTGTGCAGCCAAGCACGAGCGGCGCCGACCGTGATAGCTCAAGCAGCTTGCACCGGTGTCGCATGCAAACACAACGCCGAGTGTTGTTCGCCGATCAAATTGCCAACGGTTCAGGATAACTCAGGCCATGATACCTCAGGCCATGATACCTCAAGCCGTGATACCTCAGGCCATGGCGAGTTTCCCGATGAGGCTTCGAAAGACGCCAGCGCCGTCGTCGCCGCCGAGTGCCGGGTCATAGAGCCGCTCTGGATGTGGCATCATCGCAACAACGCGCCGCTTTGCATCGCAAATGCCAGCGATGTTGGCTAACGCTCCATTCGGGTTGGCGGCGGCCGTCGCTGCTCCTGCGCTGTCGCAATAGCGGAACACGACCCGCCCCTCGCCTTCTAAGCGGGCCATTGTGTCCGCATCGGTGACATAGTTGCCCTCCGCATGCGCAATCGGCACTCGGATAACCGCACCAACTGTGTAGGCCGATGTGAACGGCGTATTGGTCTGTTCAACCTTGATATGAACATCCCGGCAGATGAACCGCAGGCTCGCGTTGCGCCGCAACACGCCCGGCAGCAGGCCTGCTTCCGTCAAAATTTGGAAGCCGTTGCAAATTCCAAGGACGGGCGTTCCGCCAGCAGCTTTGATTTTGACATCGCGCATAATTGCGCTGTGGGCCGCCATCGCCCCGCAACGCAGGTAATCGCCGTATGAGAAGCCGCCCGGCACGATGATGACATCGGAGGCTGGCACCGCGCTGTCTTGGTGCCAGACCATCGTCACCTTGGCGCCGCAAACGCGTTCCAGCGCAACTTTTGCATCGCGGTCGCAGTTTGAGCCGGGGAACACGATCACAGAGGCGCGCATGGGGAGGGTCCAGGCTAAGGAGGGCCGCAACGTCGCCGAGCCGACGTGATCGCGGCCCAACCGACGGATTGACGGTGAGGGTATGACGGGGCCGATGTCTGAAGTCTATCGGGGAACGGCCATGGTCATGGCGCCAGCTCGCAGTCGCCCTGTTCGAGCGACGCGATCTGTTGATCAAGAAACGTCGACGCCTTGAGCTTTCCGGTCGCCGCGTTGACGACCGCCACCGTCAAGAGCTCGCCTGGGGCGACCTGGTCGATCGCTGTCCGGCGCGGCACCCACAACTCGAAGGCGGTTCCATCGGTGGTGGTGAACATCGGACAGCCGTCTTTGCAGGCCTCGCGGTGCCGTTCAGCGATCGAGCCGAGATGGGTCGTGTCGCGCTCCACCGGTTGCCAGATGCCCGCAGCTCCGTCCTTAAGCGTGCCGCTAGCGTCGAGCTTGACGCGAAACTTACCCGCCGTCACCCGCGCTTCGGGTGCCACCTGCGTCGCCTGCGTTTGACACACGAGTTCCAACGGTTTGGCAGGATCGAGTTTGAGCGGCTCGGCCGAAGTTCGTGCAACTGATGCAAGCAGCACGACGAATAGGAAGCCCGGCAGCGCAACAACAACTGGCAACGCGCGGTTGCCGAAGGCGGAACGGTCCATGGGGCGCTGCTATTTCGCCAGTTCGTAGGTGTAGTTTTCGATCACGGTGTTAGCCAACAGCTCCTTGCACATCCGCTCGATGGCGACTTTTGCCCCAGCCTCATCCATGCCCGCAAGGTCAACCTCAATGTATTTGCCCTGCCGCACGTCTTGGATGCCGGAAAATCCGAGCGAGCCGAGCGCTGACTGAATGGCTTTTCCCTGCGGGTCGAGGACACCGGTCTTGAGCGTGATTTTAATACGAGCTTTCATGGGTCCAGCATACAACGTGAGGAGTGGGAGTTGGAGCTGCGCGATGAACCGTGACGCAGACGCCGCTAGCCGACGACAAATGACCCAAGTCGGCGATCAAGCCACCGGCCGCGCAAGCCACTGACCAACACCGGTAGGTGGCCAACAGCGCAAGCCGCTCGCCACCCTGCTCGGAACGCTGCGGCTAATTCGGCTTCGTGCCAGCCGGAGGGGTGGTGGCGACGAGTACCGGGCCAGTGCCCTTGGGTGGGCGGTTTTCAGTGAGGACGCCCAAGCGCCGCGCCACCTCCTGGTAGGCTTCAAGCAAACCGCCCAGATCGCGGCGGAAGCGATCCTTATCGAGTTTTTCGTTGCTGTTGATATCCCAGAGGCGGCAGCAGTCGGGGCTGATCTCGTCGGCAAGAACAATGCGCATTTGCATGTCCTGGTCGTACAGGCGGCCGAACTCGATCTTAAAGTCGACGAGCCTGATCCCGATGCCGAGGAATAGCCCAACGAGGAAGTCGTTGATCCGCAGCGCCATCTGCATGATCTCGTCGATCTCTTGTGGCGTTGCCCATCCGAACGCGGTGATGTGCTCCTCCGATACCATCGGGTCGCCGAGCGCATCGGCCTTGTAATAGAACTCGATGATCGATCGCGGCAGCTGCATGCCTTCTTCGAGCCCGAGGCGTGTCGCCAACGAGCCAGCCGCAACGTTGCGGATCACCACTTCGAGTGGGATGATCTCGACCTCGCGCACGAGCTGCTCGCGCATGTTGAGCCGACGCATGAAATGCGTTGGAACGCCGATTTCGCCGAGCCGAAGAAAAACGTACTCCGAGATGCGGTTGTTCAAAACGCCTTTGCCGTCGATCACCGCTCGTTTTTGAGCGTTGAAGGCCGTTGCGTCGTCTTTAAAGTGTTGGATCAAGGTTCCAGGTTCGGGGCCCTCGTAGAGCACCTTGGCCTTGCCTTCATAGATGCGGCGGCGCCTGGTCATTCCCATGTCCTTTGACGACTGCGACGTGTGGTGTTCGCGATGAGTGTTCGTGATGAGTGTTCGGTGCGAGTGTTCGACGTTTTCACAGTCTGAACCGAGTCGGCAGCTTACACGGCGGTCTCTGTGATGGTGGTAGCGGTGATGGCGGTGTCCTTGACAGTGCGGGCCGTGGGCGCGATGCACCGCTCAGCGTTTCAAACTTTCTCAACTTGGAGACTAGCGGAAGCCGGTCCCAGAAACAATGTCATGGGTGCGGGAAGCTCAAATATCGCAAATCGAGCCAAGTACGGCCCTTGCAATCAAAAGTTGCCAACTTACCGCAATAATCGCGGGCACATTCCACCGGAGATAGCGAAATGACAGGCATTCAGAATCGGCAGAAGGCATTTGAGGACAAGTTCGCCCGTGATGCGGACCTGAAATTTAAAGCCGAATCGCGACGCAACAAGCTGCTAGCCCAATGGGCCGGGGCGAAAATGGGCGTCGCCGGTGACGCGATGGACGCCTATATTAAGGAAGTCCGTAAAGCTGACCTCGCGGCCGCTGGCGACGACGACGTGTTTCAAAAGGTTAAAGCTGATTTTGCCGCGAAGGGCACGGTGGTGAGTGATGCGGAACTTCGCAAGCAGATCGACGAATTTTTAGCCGAAGCCGTCCGCCAAATCGAAGCAGGCGAGTGAGTTGCAGCGTGGCTAAACTGAGCAGCGGCAGTAAGGGCGGCGCGAAGGGTGCAACTCACTCGAGGTCGTCGTCGTCGAATGCCCCATCTAACGCTCCATCGGGCGGCGGAGGAGGAGCGCGCGGCTTGCGCGTCAACGTCAAGACGGCAGGCAAGCGATCCGTATCCTCCGCGCGATGGCTCGAACGCCAGCTCAATGATCCCTACGTCGCCGCCTCGAAACGTGAGGGCTATCGCTCTCGCGCGGCCTACAAGCTGCTTGAGCTCGACGATAAGTACCGACTGTTGAAGCCCGGACAGCGGATCGTCGACTTGGGTGCTGCGCCTGGCGGATGGAGCCAGATTGCGGCGACCCGCGTCAAGTCGTTCGACGGCGATGGAGGCCAGCGCGGGCTCGTCGTCGCCATCGACATTCTCGATATGGAACCACTGACCGGCGTTGATTTCATCGCTATGGATTTTCTCGCCCGCGAAGCCGAACCGCGGCTCATACATATGCTCGGTGGGCACAAGGCCCATGGCGTGTTGACGGACATGGCAGCCCCGACCGTCGGGCATGCACGCACCGACCATTTGCGCATCATGGGCCTGGCCGAAGCCGCCGCAGCCTTCGCCGTAACCATTCTGGAGCCGGGCGGATTTTTTCTCGCCAAGGTGCTCCAGGGCGGCAGCGAGAAAGCGATGCTCGACCCATTGAAGCAACATTTTCGCAGCGTCCGCCACGTCAAGCCTCCTGCCAGCCGCTCCGATAGCGCGGAACTTTATGTACTGGCCACGGGCTATCGCACCGCCCCAGGCGCTTGATCGATTTTTGCTTGCCGCTTGAATGACGCATTGGGCAGCGACATGCCGCCCAATGACCTGCTTAATTGCCACGTGGCACCCTCTTGGGCTGGCCCATAGGCCGCTTTGGCCACTTCGACTTCGGCTTTGTTCGGCGGTCCTGCTCTTCGCCTTCCGGCCCATCCCCTTTGGTCATTTGACTGGCTTTAAGCCGCGATACCGGTCCAGCAGCCGCCGTGTTCGGCTCGGCCGTCCCGTATCCGGAAGCTTTCGCCGCCCGTCTTCGGTCGCGGTCGAGCCGCTTGAAGCGATCGAGCGCGGCGGTCAGATCAACGATGACTGGATCGTCGGGCCGCGCGCGTTTGAGGCCATTGCGCCATTTCGACAGAACACGCACGGCGTTGCCAATATGGTCATCGCTCATCTCATCGAGTGGAATTTCGCGACCATCTCGTGTCGTCCAAAGTTCGATCTCGCGCATCGCGGCGGCGGCATCGCCATCATCGGGCTGTGCCCCACGCGACACCGGAACGCGAGGCGGAAAGGCCCGCTGGCCATCCATCACGCTGCGGCCCCATCGACGGCTGAGACTTTGAGCGGCATCCCCCCGCGCGGGCGCAGAACGATCGCGCTGACCGGTTCGGGGCGGTGATGGCCGTCCCAGGCGAACTGCATCTTCTGCAGGACCGTCGCCAGGATCGCCACGCCTTCGGCCATAGCCAGCGGCATCCCGAGGCAAGTCCGTGGCCCAAATCCGAACGGGATGTATTGCGCGCGCTCGAACGTCGCCTCGCGTTCGGGTAGAAAGCGATCGGGGTCGAAGCGATCCGCATCAGCCCACAGGCTGCGGCGGCGGTGGAGCGCGAACAGCGGAACGATCAGGATGCTACCGGGCCTGACGCGACGCCCACCGACCTCGATGGAGCGCGTTGCCACGCGAACGATCGTCGCAACGGGCGGGTAGAGCCGCATCGTCTCTTTGAGCATCCGCGTCGTCAGCGGCAGCCGGGCGAGGTCGGCTGCTTCGACTTTTCGATCGCCAACGACGGCACGTATTTCCGCGCGCAGGCGATGCTGCCAGCCAGGCGAGCGGGCCAACAGATAGAGCGCCCACGTCAGTGCCTGGGCCGTGGTTTGATGCCCAGCCTCAAGGAACGTGCCGAGATTGTTGACGACCATATCATCTGGCATCGGTTCGCCGGTGTCGGGATGGCGCGCAGCCGCAAGTCGACCGACGACGTCGGTTGGTGCGATGTTGCTGGTTTCAATTTCGGCCCGTCGCCGGGCCACGATCGCGCGCATAGCGGCCCGCAATTGGACGGCGGCTGCCTCCATGTCGCGTTTGCCTGGATGCCAGACCCACTCAGGCAACTTGAGCACAATCGCGGCGAATTCCCACGTAATGTGGCGCATGTAGGCAACGTCGGCTGCCTTCACCACACGGGCCTCGTCGGGCGTGATGCCGGCTAGGATCGTCGTCGCAATGACGTCGAACGTCGCTTCCTTCATCACCTGCTCGATATCGTCGGTAACGGAGCGGTTGCCCTCCGTCATACTCTGCCAGCGCGCAATTTGGGTTTCAGTGGCAGCCACAATCGCTGGCACGTGTCCAAGGATGTCGGCATGGCGGAACAGCGGCGCCGAGGCTTTGCGCTGGAAGCGCCACGATGCGCCCATCGCCGTCAGCACTCCGTTCCCGATCATCGGCCCAAGAACGCGCGTTTCCCAATGCGACTTGGCGAATGCATCCGCTTCGCTCAGCAGGATCTGTTCAACGAGTGCGGGGGCTGTGACCCAATACATATCCGTGCCAAGGAACGGCCGAGCGAGAAGCCCATCACCCGTGTACAGTTCCTCCGGATAGACCCGGATCGGGTTCTGGATCATGTCCGGTAGCCGCACGACGAACGGCAATCGCACGGTGACTGGCGGCACGGTTGGTGGGTACAGCGGCGGATCAAGCGGTACGTCGCACGGCGGGCCGCTGGCTGTGCTTGCGTCAGCGTCGCCGACCACTACCGAAGTGACCGATGACGAACCAGACGTCGGCCGAGCGGTGGTCGGTTGGATAGCGGCGGCTTCGCGTCCGGCCCGGCCACCCACGGTTGCATCGTGAGGCGTAATTGGGTGCATGACAGACCTTAGAGGGGTCGGTTGATGCGCGGATGTTAGCACACCGTTCATGCCTGCGGAGAGGCTGGATGCGTGGTGCTTCGAAACGTAACGGGTCGCCGTTCGCCTGACGCCGTCTGTGACCTGATGGTGCCGACTGCCGGTGCCGCGTTGGCTTAGGTTGCGGCGGCCGCCGCTTCCCGCGCGCGATCGGCACGCATCAGGCCAGACAGCTTCTTGAGGCGCTTGCGAATGGCTGGCGTATTGCCCTGTGGCCGTGAGATCTTCGCCCGTGGGATCTTTCGCAGCGCTTGACGTTTGCCGATCCGGCTGGCGCGCGGGGTGGTCTTGCTCATGGGAATGTGATCCTGTCGAACGTGATGTGTCGATGCGGGTCATACGCGCACCCGGCGCACTTTGCCAACCACGGACACCATAGCCGACATGAAAATCGTCACCTGGAACATTAACGGCGTTAAGGCTCGCCTTGAGACCGCCATCGCTTGGCTGGGCCGCCAACAACCAGATGTCGTGTGTTTCCAGGAGATCAAGAGCGTTGACGAAGGGTTCCCGGCGTCTGAATTCGAAGCGCTGGGCTATAGCGTCGCAACCCACGGCCAGAAGGGATTTAACGGCGTCGCAATCCTGTCGAAGCTGCCGGTCGAAGATATCGCGCGCGGCCTGCCCGGTGACGAGGCCGATATCCAAGCCCGCTACATCGAGGCGACGATCGCGCCCAAGGGCGGCACAGCCGTCCGGCTGGGGTGCCTCTACCTTCCTAACGGCAATCCCGTGGAAACGGAGAAGTTTCCCTACAAACTGAGCTGGATGGCCAGGCTCGAGGCGCGCGCTCAGAATCTTTTGGGGCTCGAAATGCCCGTCGTGTTGGCTGGCGATTACAACGTCATTCCCCAACCTGAAGACGCCAAGCGCCCAGAAATCTGGACCAACGATGCCTTGTTTCAGCCAACCACGCGGGCCTCTTGGCAGCGCATCTTGGCCATGGGCTATACCGATGCGGTTCGCGCCTGCTACCCCGAACCCGGCGTTTATACATTCTGGGACTATCAGGCCGGTGCCTTCCAAAAGAACGACGGCATTCGTATCGACCACATCGCATTATCGCCCCACGCAGCAGGTCGACTTCGCGGGTGCGGGATCGCCAAAGACGCCCGCGCAATGGAAAAGCCATCCGACCACGTTCCAGTCTGGGTTGAGTTGGCCGCTTGAGCCATCTCCCCCATGCCGCGCCCATCAAAATCTCGCGTATTAAAGCCCCTCACTCTTTGTCTTACGGCCCCATCGAATAGCCCTATCTCCCCAGCCGCGATCTGCGGACAGGGCCCGCCAGTGTGCGGGTCGAAAATGCGGATTGCGTTCGAACGATCAAACGGGGTCGGGCGGGGCAGGCTGGCCCTGTGGCCAAAAGTGGGTTGGTGGGATGTGGGCCAGGTGTGCCGCATCGACGCCTGATCGCGTCAACCGCACGCCCGCCCCGCCGCCTTTAACGGTGGTGCGGACGCCAGCCGGGCCATCCCGGATCCAGCCGTTCATCCCAACGGCAGCCCGCCCTAAGGCCAGCCGCCGCCAAGATCGCACCCGCACCCGGACCAGCTGAAGGGTTGCCGAATGCCGCCAAAAGGTCCCGCCGCAGTCTGCCCAGCTCGCGAACCGGACCCCATCGACGTGACGCCCATGACCCTATCCCCACCCAAACCAGCGGGGATAACTTTTTTCGTCGTCGACGCGAGCAAGCGGCAATAAAAAACGCTTAGGCTATGAAATCAAATAATAATACGCCGCGCTCCTGGCGTTGCTCAACACCCGACATCGCCAAAGCTGAAACCAGAAAGCGGGGATAACTTTCGCACAATACAGTTACCGGCCCGCCCTGCCCCGCCCTGCTCGCCCCGCCCTGCTCGCCCCGCCCTGCTCGCCCCGGCCTGCTCGCCCCGCCCATGCGCCTAGCTTC
>JBBQNE010000104.1:0-11445 GCA_038329675.1 Hyphomicrobiales bacterium
GGCGTCCGCTTGCAATTTACATTGGTGCCCGTCGATGCCGTGGCTTTTGGACCCGGCTCGGGCCCTCAAAAACGCGCGATTGCGGCGCCGGACACCGGGTCTATTGCCGACGCTCGCGCAGACAAAGCCACCGAAGCGAAGCCCAACAGCCCAGACATCGCCTCACCCGGCGGGCGGGCCAAACCGCTCGTCATGATCGATCCCGGGCATGGTGGCGTTGACCCAGGTGCCATCGGCGTTATGAAGAAAACAACCGAGAAATCCGTGGTGCTCGCCGTCGCTTGGCAACTTAAAAGTGCCCTTGATGCAACGGGCCGCTATGACACCCGTTTGACGCGCACGACCGATATTTTCATATCGCTCGATAAGCGCGTTCAAATGTCGGAAGAGGCGCGACCGGACTTATTTGTCTCGCTTCATGCCGACGCGATCGATGATGACGCGGCGCAGTCGATCACGGGCGCCAGCATCTACACCCTGTCGGACAAGGCGTCTGACGAGCAGGCCCGTAAAATGGCTGAAAAAGAAAACTCCGCCGATCTTGTCGCCGGCATTGGCCGCCGGGACGCCGAGCCACCAGACGAGGTGCGCGGCATTCTGTCTGACCTTTGGGCTCGAGAAAACTCCGCCTTCGCCCATCTGCTCTCGACGTCGATTATTGGCAGCCTGGCGCAAATGAAAGCGCTTGGACGCACACCGGAACGCGCGGCCGCCTTCCGCGTTCTGCGCCAATCGCACGCGCCAGCTGTGCTCATAGAACTCGGCTTCTTGTCACATGCCGGGGAGGAATCGCGACTTGCATCACCCGCTTGGCAAAAAAAAATGGCCGGTTCGATAGCGTCTGCCATCAACACCTATTTCGAGCGTAGGAAAACTCTTGCGACGGCGGCTCCGGGATTACCAACGGACGGCAGACTGCCGCCATAATCGCAAGTACAATGGTGAGTGAGTGCACGCGTAAGCAGCATCGTGGGGTTGCGTGGAATCCCGCCTGCCCGTATTGCACTGATACTGCACTGCGACATAAATATTCGCAGTCATTTGAAAAGGACACCCCGTCTCACCGATGCGCGCTCCTGTCCTGCCACCGCCGCTCAAAACGAAAAAGCGCAGGCGGCGCAGCTTCTTGCTGAGCTTCTTGGGTTATGGGTTTGCCGCACTCGTGGCAGCTTTCATCGTCGGCTCCGGCATTGTCGGCTACCTGCTCTACAAAAATTCTCGCGATTTGCCCGATTACGAGAGCCTGGCGAAATACGAGCCCCCCGTCATGACGCGCATCCATGCGCACGACGGGTCGCTGATCTCGGAATACGCCCGCGAGCGACGCATTTTCGTTCCAATCAACACCATCCCAAAGCCCGTCATCAACGCGTTCTTGTCGGCCGAAGACAAGCGCTTCTACGAACATGGCGGCCTCGATTTTGGCGGGATGCTGCGCGCCGTCGTCAACAACGCCGCCAAGGGCTTCAAGGGCGGTTTGCAGGGCGCCTCGACGATCACCCAACAGGTGGCAAAGAACTTCCTGCTATCGAGCGAACAAAAACTTGAGCGCAAGATCAAGGAGGCGATCCTCGCCGTGCGCATCGAGCGGGCCTATTCGAAAGATCGAATTCTTGAGTTGTATCTGAACGAAATCTTCTTTGGCCTCAACTCGTACGGGATCGCAGCGGCGTCCCTCAACTACTTTAGCAAAGAGCTCCGCGATCTAGAGCCCCATGAAGCCGCCTACCTTGCCGCGTTGCCTAAAGCGCCAAACAACTATCACCCGTTCCGCTACACCCAGCGTGCGATTGATCGGCGCAACTGGATCCTCGACCAAATGGCTTCGAACGGCCAGCTCGACCCCGCAGTCGCTGCCGCATCGAAGAAAAAACCACTCGGCGTCAACCCACGCCAATTCGGCACGTTCATCTCGACGGCTGAATTCTTTGCCGAAGAAGTTCGCCGGTCGCTGCTGGGGCAGTTTGGCGAAGACAAACTTTATACCGGCGGGATGTCGGTGCGAACGACGCTCGACCCGCGGATGCAAAACATCGCCAAGGTCGCATTGACTGACGGCTTGGTCCGCTTCGATCGCAACCAAGGTTGGCGTGGACCGGTGAGCCGGATCGACATTTCGGGCGACTGGGGTGTGCCGCTGGCCGCCATCGAAGTCCCCCACGATATCCAACCCTGGCGGATGGGCGTCGTGCTGTCCGTTGACCGCAACAAGGCGACCGTCGGGCTGCGGCCAGCGCGTCAAGCCGATAGTAAGCTCGTTGAGGCGCGCGAAGCCGTTGAAATCGGCCTAGAAGAGGTGAAATGGGCGAAAAACCCACAAAAGAAAGTCGAGATCAAAGCCGTCACCGAGGTGCTGGCGATCGGCGACGTCGTCTACGTTGCGCCCAAAGACCGCAATAACCTCGCAGGCCTGTGGTCGCTGATGCAGATCCCCGAGGTCGGCGGCGGGCTTGTCGCGATGGACCCACACACCGGGCGCGTGTTAGCGCTCGTTGGCGGCTTCTCGTTTGCGATGAGCCAATTTGATCGCGCGACGCAAGCCCGTCGCCAGCCGGGCTCGTCGTTCAAGCCGCTGGTCTACGCGGCGGCGATCGACAATGGGTATAAGCCGACGTCGATCGTGCTCGATGCGCCCATCGAAATTGATCAGGGGCCCGGCAAAGAAGCCTGGAACCCAAAGAACTACGAAGAGGGCAAATTCGGCGGCCCTTCGACACTGCGGATCGGCGTCGAAAAATCACGCAACCAGATGACGGTTCGTCTGGCCCAAGACATGGGCATGCCGCTCATCACCGAATATTCGCGCCGGTTTGGCGTCTATGATGATTTGCTGCCGGTGCTGTCGATGTCGCTGGGCGCTGGTGAAACGACGCTCCTGCGCATGACGACGGCATACGCAATGATCGCCAATGGCGGTAAGCACGTCCGCGCGACGTTGATCGACCGCATTCAAGATCGCTGGGGCCGGTCAATTTGGCGCCACGACGACCGCGAATGCCGCGGGTGTAAAGCTGGCGCATGGACCGGCGGCGACCAAGTCGAACCTGAATTGATGGATGACCGCAAGCAGATCCTCGACCCGCACACGGCCTATCAGATGACTTCGATTTTGGAGGGCGTGATCCAACGTGGTACGGGCACGGTTATCCGCGAAAAATATCTGCCCAACACACCGGTTGCTGGCAAGACCGGCACCACCAACGATGAGAAAGATGCGTGGTTCGTTGGCTATACGCCCGACCTCGCGGTTGGTGTCTACATTGGCTACGACACGCCGCGCCCGATGGGCAAGGGTATGACTGGCGGCGCATTGGCAGCCCCGATCTTCGGTGATTTCTTGAAGCAAGCGATTGGCGACAAGCCACCCGTGCCGTTCCGCGTACCGCCCGGGCTGCGCTTCGTGCGGGTCGATCTTAAAACGGGCTTGCGGATCAACCCGGGTGAGCAGGCAGCCCAGACCCTGCAAGAAGCCTTTAAGCCTGGCGAGGAGCCCGACGACGCGAGCTCAGCGCTTGGCGTGTCAGCGGCGCAGTCCAACGCGGCTGGCAATGGCGGTGGCACGGCGCCAACGCAAATCGGCCGAGGCGGCGTGTTTTAACCGTCGGGCCGGTGGCACAGACACGTGTGCGACATCGCGCACTCGGTACCGCCCGGTTCATTGGCACATGGCGGTCCATCGTCAAACACGGGGGGCCTTCCCTTGAGGCCCCGACCGGGCCTATACGTCGCCGCTTGATATGATTACCCGGAGCCCGCCGTGCGCGCTGAACCGCTGAAACTCATCGAATCGATCAACGAATCGCTCGCGCTTTTGCGGAGGCATCTTTGACTGGGATAACGCCCAGATCAGGCTCGCCGAGCTGAACGCCAAAGCCGAGGACCCGAGCTTTTGGAACGATGCCAAACGAGCGCAAAAGTTGATGCGCCAACGCCAGCAGCTTGAAAGCGCAATCGCACTTTACTTGCGCCTTGAACGTGACCGCGACGACGGCATCACGCTGATCGAGATGGGCGAGGCTGAAAACGACGAGGCAACGATCGTCGAGGGCGAAGACACACTGCGCACGCTCGATCGTCAGGCGCAGAAAAAAATGGTCGAGGCGCTGCTCTCGGGCGAAGCCGATGGCAACGATACGTATCTCGAGGTGCACGCCGGTGCTGGCGGCACGGAAAGCCAGGACTGGGCCGAAAAGCTGACGCGCATGTATATGCGGTTTGCCGAAAAGCGCGGCTTCAAATGGGCGCTCGTTGAGCAAAGCCCCGGTGAAGAAGCGGGCCTCAAGTCGGCGACCATCGAGATCAAAGGCGAGAATGCCTACGGCTGGCTGAAGACAGAGTCGGGTGTCCATCGGTTGGTGCGCATTTCGCCCTTCGACAGCAATGCCCGGCGGCATACGTCGTTTGCCAGCGTGTGGGTGTTCCCGGTCATCGACGACGAGATCGAAATCGACATCAACGAAGCCGACTGTCGGATCGATACGTACCGCGCCTCGGGCGCTGGCGGCCAGCACGTCAACCGGACGGATTCGGCGGTCCGGATCACCCACATCCCGACGGGGATCGTCGTGTCCTCGCAGCAGGACCGTTCGCAAATCAAAAACCGCGCGATCTGTTGGTCGATGCTCAAATCGCGGATGTATGAGCGCGAGCTGAAGATCCGCGAAGAGAAGGCGAGTGCGGAAGCTGCCAGCAAGACAGAAATCGGCTGGGGGCACCAGATCCGGTCGTACGTGCTGCAGCCCTACCAACTGGTCAAGGACTTGCGGACGGGCGTCACATCGACGGCGCCTGACGAGGTGCTCGACGGCGCACTCGACCCATTCATCGAAGCCTCACTCGCCAAGAAAATCAAAGGCGAGACCGGTGAGATCGTGGAAGACCTGAGCTGAGAAATAAAACGGCACGGGTAATAGCTGCGCCGCGTGTTGTAGTGGCGCAGCATCCAGCCTGTTGTTTGCGCGTCAGCGTGCGATGTTGAGCAGCGGCCTGGCCTGTTCGGCAAAAGCAAACAGCGGCTGAACAGGCGCCCCAGCATCGTCATTGTGGGGTAGGCGACGGGCGTCGGCAAACGAGATCAACTTACCAGTCGACGCGTTCTTGATGGGCGCCTTAATGTAGTGCGCTGATGTTGAGACGAGCGCATGGCTCGCACCAGCACCAATCGCCAGTGAAATCGTAAAAACGGCTGTTACCGCCGCGATCGTGCTGACGAAAGACTGGGTTTTTGAAATGTTTATCATAATCTCACCGTTCGGCTTGTGATGCGGCAGAGTGCGTTCGTCTCGAGTTTAACGCCAATAAATGTCCACCGCGTTCATAATCAACCGTTGTTAACATAAACCGATTCGGCGAGGTCGGCGTCGATTAAATATAGGAAGTTGCGGGGCTTTTTCGCATATGTGGATGATTTGCGCACCGTAAAAGCCGCCACCGACGCAGTCAACAACCCGCCGACGCCCGGCGAGATGGTCAAGGCCGGTGCGAGAGCCAACGCAAACGCCCGTGCGGGGGCCAGTTGAGGGAGCCAGTTCAGGGTCCGGTCGGGAGCACGGGTATGATCAAGTCGAGTGGTCGCCCTCACCCAACCTTGCGTCGAATTGCCGATCCGTTCGATGTATGTTTGTGTATGGCAGCGTGACACTTCGAGGCGGCAATGACCCGTATTCCTGACTTTAGGGACGTTCCATTCGAAAGCCCGGGTCGGCCAGACGGGGACGTAAGCGCGCCGATGCCGCCGTCGAATCAGGCGCCCGGCGACGACGCGAGCGTCTCGACCGGAACCACGGCGCCAGACGCCGCATTCCAGACCCCTGAGGGTATTCCGCTGAAGCGGGCATATACGGCCACTGATACGGCCGATCTCGACCACCTCGATGGGATGCCCGGGATCGCCCCATTCGTGCGCGGTCCCTACCCGGCAATGTATACGCTACAGCCGTGGACAATCCGGCAATATGCAGGGTTTTCGACGGCCGAAGACAGCAATGCGTTCTACCGCCGTAACATCGCGGCCGGGCAAAAAGGGCTGTCGGTCGCCTTCGATCTGGCGACGCACCGCGGCTACGACAGCGACCACCCCCGCGTACGTGGCGACGTCGGCATGGCGGGTGTTGCCATCGACAGCATCTACGACATGCGCACCCTGTTTTCAGGCATTGATCTGTCGGAAATGACGGTGTCGATGACGATGAATGGCGCGGTGCTGCCGGTGCTGGCGCTATTTATTGTGGCGGGAGAAGAACAGGGCGTGCCGCCAGAGAAGCTGGCCGGGACCATTCAAAACGACATTTTGAAGGAGTTCATGGTCCGCAACACGTACATCTATCCGCCCAGCCCTTCGATGCGGATCATCTCCGACATCTTTGCCTACACGGCGCGGCAGATGCCGAAGTTTAATTCGATTTCGATTTCGGGCTACCACATGCAGGAGGCCGGTGCGACCGCCGACCTGGAGCTCGCCTACACGCTCGCCGATGGCATCGAATACGCGCGCGCTGGTGTGGCTTGCGGCCTCGACATCGACGCGTTCGCGCCACGCCTGTCGTTCTTTTGGGCGATCGGCATGAATACCTACATGGAAATCGCCAAGATGCGGGCAGCCCGGCTGATGTGGGCAGCGATGGTAAAGCGCGAATTCACGCCCAAGGACGTCAAGTCGCTCGCGTTGCGCACGCATTCCCAAACGTCAGGCTGGAGCCTGACCGCGCAGGACGTTTTCAACAACGTAACGCGCACCTGCCTCGAAGCAATGGCGGCGACGCACGGGGCGACCCAATCGCTACACACCAATGCGCTCGACGAAGCGATTGCGCTGCCGACGGATTTTTCCGCGCGAATTGCACGCAACACGCAATTGCTCTTGCAGCAGGAGACGGGCACCTGCCGCGTCATCGACCCGTGGGGCGGCAGCCACTTCATCGAGCGCCTGACCCACGACTTGGCCGAGAAGGCGATGTTGCACGTCCGCGAGGTCGAGGAATTGGGCGGGATGGCCAAGGCGATCGCAGCTGGAGTTCCCAAGTTGCGGATTGAGGAAGCCGCCGCCCGGACGCAAGCGCGCATCGACAGCGGCCGTCAGACGATTGTTGGCATCAACAAATTCAAGGTCGACGGCGAAGCCAAGATCGATATCTTGAAGGTCGACAATCGTAGCGTCCGCGAGCAGCAACTGGCCAAGCTCGCCCGGCTGCGAGATGAGCGTAACGAAGCCGACGTGCAGATGGCACTGAGAGCGCTGACGGAGGGCGCGCGCGGCAACGGTAACCTGCTCGAATTGTCCGTCGCGGCAGCCCGCGCGAAAGCCACAGTCGGCGAAATATCAGCCGCGCTCGAAGCCGTTTTCGACAGGCATCGCGCCGAGATCCGGGCGATTTCGAACGTCTACCGCGTGGAGGCAGGCGCGATGAATGCAACGATCAACAAAGCGCAGGCGCTCGTCGAGGCGTTTGGGCGCAATGAAGGTCGGCGGCCGCGTATCCTCATTGCAAAGATGGGCCAGGACGGCCACGACCGCGGGCAAAAAGTCATCGCGACCGCGTTCGCCGACCTCGGCTTCGACGTCGACATCGGGCCGCTGTTTGCTACGCCCGAAGAGGTCGCGCGGCAGGCAGTTGAAAACGACGTCCACGTCGTTGGCGTATCCTCGCTCGCAGCCGGGCACCTCACGCTGGTGCCAGAACTCAAGGCGGCACTCGGCCAGGAGGGACGGCCCGACATCATGGTCGTCGTCGGCGGCGTGATCCCACCTGGCGATTACAGCGAAGTCTACGCCGCTGGCGCTGCGGCAATCTTCGGGCCGGGCACAAATATCCCCGACGCCGCCGTTGATCTCGTGACGCGGTTGGCTACGAGCCTAGGCCATCCGCCCGGCCAGCAGGCGGCCGAGTAGTTGCGTGCCCCCAAAGGTTCGGGAATTGATCGCGGCGCTGGAGCAAGCAAGTTTTATCAAGGGCAGAGCCGTTGATACGTGTGGGGTTTCACCGCTCACGCGCCCCGACCAGGGACGCTTTCACTGGACCCGAGTTATTCCTTTGACCCGAATTTCGCTGGACCCGATTTCCGATGCAGCGCGATTGATCGCCTACCCGGCGATTTCCTTGGCGAGGAATTCGTGCACCGTTGGCGGGGCGATGTCGCGCGTGACGAATGCCTGCCCGATGTCGCGGGCCATGATAAATGTCATACGGCCGTCCTTGACCTTTTTATCCTGCGCCATCAGTGCCATGAGCCGGTCTGGATCGGCGCTATCGGGCCCTGGAATGTCGCCGATCCTAGTCGGCAGTCCGACGCTGGAGAGGTGGTCTGAAACGCGGGCGGCCGTCCCTGGCGGACAGAGCGCCAATTGCTCCGACATCCGAAACGCGAGGCACGTCCCGATCGCAACGCCTTCGCCGTGAAGCAGCCGATTGGAATATCCCGTCCAGGCTTCAAGCGCATGGCCAAACGTGTGCCCGAGGTTCAACAGCGCGCGATCACCGGTCTCGTGCTCATCGCGCAACACAATGGCGGCTTTGGCTTTGACGCTGGTTTCAATGGCATCGATCAAAGTGGACGCGTCGTTGCCAAAAAGGCCACGCGCATGGCCCTCCAGCCAATGGAAAAACGTGGCATCGCCAAGCAGCCCGTACTTGGCGACCTCGGCGTAGCCCGCCCGCATTTCGCGCGCAGGCAGCGTCGATAAGACGGTCGTATCGGCGATGACGAGGCTTGGCTGATGGAACGTGCCGATCAGGTTCTTGCCTTGCGGCGTGTTGATCCCGGTCTTGCCGCCAACGGAACTGTCGACCTGGGCGAGCAGCGTCGTGGGGATTTGAACGAAGCGGACGCCACGGCGCAAAATGCTGGCAGCGAATCCCGTGAGGTCGCCAACGACACCACCGCCAAACGCGATGATCAGGTCGCCGCGTTCCAGCCCCATCGAGAGCAAGCCCTCGCAAAGCGGCCCGAGTTCACGGAAGCTTTTGGACTGTTCCCCAGCTGGAACCGTGATCGTACCAGCATGATGTCCGCTGGCGCGAAGGTTTGCCTCAAGCGCGGTCAGGTGAAACCGGGCGACGTTGGTATCGGTGACGATCGCGCATTTGCGCGCAGCAAGGCGTTTGGTGATCAACCCAC
The DNA here is from genome assembly GCA_038329675.1 of Hyphomicrobiales bacterium. Lineage (GTDB taxonomy): Bacteria > Pseudomonadota > Alphaproteobacteria > Rhizobiales > Hyphomicrobiaceae > JANXVY01. The sequence continues at coordinate 9,115 of JBBQNE010000104.1, forward strand.
TCGCCTCGGCGATGAGCCCGGGGCCGATCAAGACGTCATAGGCTCGGCCAGGCAGCGCGACGGGAACCGTCCGGTAAGCTGGCCGGTCGGGACCACGACCGGAGTTGGCACTGGCGTTGGCGATCGCGTTTGAAACGCCGCGGGTCAGGACCTTTGCGTCTTTCGGGAAGGCGTTGTTGCGGTGGGGCACCGACAACGACGCTGGATAGAGCCCCGGATACCGGCGCAGTGCGTCGATCACTTCGATGACGATTTGCTCATGGGCGACGTCGCGGCTTTCGACCGTCAGATCGGAGGTCGCATAGATCGGGTATCGCGCTGCCATGAGCCCGCGCATCGTGCCTTCGGGGTCGGCGTTGCGCAGCAGCGGGCGAATATCGCGCTTCATCACGCGCTTCATCAGCACGGGAAGTTCGGCACGCAACCAGATGGAGATGCCGGCATCCTTGATCTTGGCGCGCGTCTCGGGGTTGAGGAATGCGCCGCCCCCGGTTGCGATCACCTGAGGGCCATGACTGAGGAGGCGGGCCAAAACCCGTCGTTCGCCGTCCCGGAAGTAGGCTTCGCCGTGGTCGGCGAAGATCTCATTGATGGTTTTTTGCGCCGATCGCTCGATTTCATCGTCGGCATCGGTGAACGGCAGGCCGATCCGTTGGGCGAGCCGCCGTCCAACGGAAGATTTGCCGCAACCCATCAACCCGACCATGACGATCGAGCGGGGGCCAAGTGCTACGCGGATATCGCCGTCGCTCATGTCAGGTCGCTGTCAGAAGTTATCGCCATGCCGTGTACGCTCTGAAGTGCGGTATCGCGTTGCTGCCATCGACCGACATTTTAACGACGCAGTTTCGGCCAAATCCAAGTTGAAAGCGATCCAGCCAACGGGACCATGGCTGATTCGGCGTCTTCGACAGCTTTTGGCACCCAAAGCCCGCAATCTGCAACCCTGTTTGACAACATCGTACCGCGATCAGTACCCGCTGGTCCTACGCCAGTTGTTGTTTTGCGTCAGCCACTTGCAGCGTCACCTGCCGCATACGACATAGCGAAGGGGCGTCAAACCCGGCGCCGGGCCTTGTGTTGCGGCCACAATGACGCCAACAAGACTGCGGACAACCAAAGCGGAACGGGTTCGACATGCCGAGCTTGGTGCGTTTTCTCGTGATCGTCGGCGTAGTCCTCGGCCTTGCTGCGGGTGGGCTTTATGTGCTCGCGACGCAGTACGAACCTGCGCAAACGGAAGTCACGAAACCGGTGCCCAACGTGAAGATCCGCCGCCCTTGATCTCACCCAATATCATCCGCCGCGCCGGATTTGCACCTGTGTACGGCCATCAACGGCGAACCGTGACGCTAGCGTGCGCTGCCTTTCTTGCGTTGGTCGCGGTCGGTGGCTCGCCATCCGGTGCTGCCGCTGACGATAACTGGAACCCGTTCCGCTATCCAGGTGAAGAGCCACGCCGGGCGCCGCGACCAAAGCCAGCCGAGGCCCTGCCGCGCTCAGATAGCCCAACGTCAAACGGTGTCGATGAGGACCGTCGTCAGCCGTTGGCCTCCAACGACCGCGGCGATGGCACAGGAAGCGGAGCAGCGGCCGGTTCAAGCTATGCGCCGCCAGGGCTTGTTGAAAGCACGCGGGGTGTTGAGCGGGAGGAGCTTGCCCCGGTCATGGCCGGTGATGGCTCCGGCTTGCCATTTGAACTATGGCGGGGCCTCGATACGGCAGCCGTTGAGAGGCATTTCGCGAAGATAGAAAGTCCGCCGCGCTCGCCAACGTTGCACGAGCTGTGGCGGCGACTCCTCATATCAGATGCAACGGCGCCAGGAAACGGCGGGGCACGCTTCGACGCTTTGCGCATCGAGGGGTTGTACCGGTCGGGGCGGGTTGGAGAAGCAGCTGCGCTTGCGGCGCGTAGCCTAGCATCTGGAAACGAGCTTGATCCGAGTTTTCTGATTATTGCAGCCCGTGTCGGGCTTGCAACGGCTGAGCCGCTGCCGGGTTGCGAACGGTTGAAAACGGTTATCCCGCGCAAAGCCGACCTGCCGCGACCGCTTCAGCGCGAGGTGTTGTTGCTGTCGGGGGCGTGCGCGGCGATCAACGGCAACCCTAGCGGGGCGGGCCTGGCGGCCGAACTGATGCGCGAAGATGGCAGCGGACCTGCTGCTTCGCGTCTCGAGGCCGGGCGCCAGCCAACATTCGATGAGGCCGCTTCGCTGGCAGCCCTCGACGCGGCCGCGACACAGTCGAAAGCTGCGCCGCGCGGTAAAGTGATCACGCTCGTTCAACATCGGCTGCATCTAATTGGCGGCCATGCGGATCTGGTCGACGCAG
>JBBQNE010000105.1:0-11212 GCA_038329675.1 Hyphomicrobiales bacterium
GCTGATTGCCCCGGGGCTGCGGCAGCAACGCTTGGCACATCAACCGTCGTGCGGTCGCCGGTTTTGCCATCAACAAGGCTGAACAGGCGGGCGCCAGACGAGGGTTCGCCCGTGACGACATAAGCTCCACCGGCGTCTTGATCCCGGTCCGCACCGTTTGAAAGCTTGACCACGCGCGGGTCGTTGATCCGGTCGGCGAGCGTTGCTCGCTTGGGCTCGGTGCGGGGGCCGCCCGACGATGTCTGAACGCTACCGGCACCGAGCTTCTTCATCTCGTCCATATAATGGGCCGCCTGCCGCGCGAGCCGCTCGTTGAGGGCCGCGACCTCCGCCCGTAGACTTTCGATCGTCGATGTTTGCTCGCGCGTTTGGGCCTCAAACGCCGAAACCTTGGCCTTCATGGCGATCGGGCTTTCGCGGCCACCGCGTTCGGTCGGTAAACCGTCTTCGTAGGTCGATAGCGCTGCCTTGGTGCGTGCAACCTCAGCCAACAGGTCCTGCCGCTCCGATTTCAGTTGCCGCAGTTCTGCTTCGGTCGAACGGGCGCCAGTGGTGTCAGCTTCGGCTGCCTCGGCTTTCGCGCGCGCCAGCCCGTAGGCCGACTTGAGGTCGCTAAATTCAGCCTGAAGGCGGGTGAATTCAGCCGCGCTCGCCTCCAGCGTCGCTTTGCTCGCCGCCCCTAGTGCCCCCGTGACGGCTGCCACGACGCCCGGTTCTGCTCCGCTCAACGGGTTTGCAATGACCGATTGCAAGCGCTCGATCAGCGAGTTCTGGTCGCGCGACTTGGCGCGCAACGCCTCGACCTCGGAACGCAAGGCGACCTCGCCGTCAAACCGCTGGTCGGCGAATATTTCGGTGTTGCGCGCTGCCCGCGTTGAAAGTGCGGTTCGCAGCTGTTCAAGCTCTGTGCCCTGTTGGGTATTGATCTGTGTCGCCTCGGCGATCGCCCGGGCTTGTCGCTGGGCCGTATCGGCCAGCGCGGTGACCTCGTTATCGCGTTGTTGCAATAACTTGCGGGCTTGCGTCAGTCGGCCCTCGATCTTGGGCAAGCGGTCAGTGATCGTCTGTTCGAGCACACGCTTGGCGTTGTCGAGTTCGTCAAGTTGCGCTTTTTGCGTATCGGACACGCCCTCAAGTTCGCTGATCCGCGCATCGCGGCGGTTGACCTCGATTTTTTGACGGGCCGATCCAAGTGTTACGCGCTCAAGCTGTGTTTCGAGGTTGTGGATACGGATCGCATGGTCGGCGCGCATCCGGTCCCGATCGGCGCGGATCTCACTTTCGGTCAGGGGCAAAGATCGGCGGAGAGCGTCGGCGGTCAGGCGCACGGTGCGGTTGCGATACGCTGGCGCGACGATCACGGCGAGAAGTGTCGCGACCAGGAAACCGAGCGCCACGAGCATAATCGTGTTGATCGTCATCGCTCGACCATTCCCCATTCGCGGTTGCCGCAGTGCGACCGGCCCGCGGCGGCCCATCGACGGTCGCGTTGCGTCATACGCGGCCTGTTGTGTCGCACTTGGCCTAACGCGAGGTTCGGCTTGGTCGCCGTCCGCTCGCTACACGTGACCCATTTGCGACACGGGATACCAATACACGACGCGCCAACCCGTGGCCAGATGCTGTCGGTCAGCGGTCGGATAACTGCGCCCTCGCTTAGAACGGGTTCCAGGTCGGCCGTCGCGTGAACTTCGAATAGCCAACGTTGGCACCAAGCCGCAGCCCGACGCCCGAGCGGATCACGGCAAGCGTGATGTCGTTATGCTTTTGGAACTGTACGCTGACGCCACCAACCGCATAGGTCGAGCCTTCGACGCCGGCATAGCGCTCGAATATGTCGTTCGGGTCCGACAGTTTGTAGACGAGGATCATGACCTTTGATCCTTCGCCGCCGACGTCAAAGCCCAAGGATGGGCCCTGCCAGAAGATTTTGCTGTCGCCGGCGTCTTTGGTGTAGAGCACACCTTCCCCATAACGAAGTCCGGCAAAAAACGCCCCGCCGCCATCTTCGCCGAGGATGTAGCCGTTGGGCCGTCCGGCTTGGCGGAAGGTGTGCTCGATGGCGCTGGCGAGGCCCTGGGTGATCGAGCCAAAGAACCCGCGCCCCTTTTCGACGATCTCACCTTGTTCGTAATAGCCACGGGTCGGAGTCTCACGGGTCGGCCCATCACGGCCGCGCGATGGCGGTGGCGATTGTTCATAGGATTGCGACGGGGCGCTGTAGGGTTGGCCGTAGCCGCCGCGCGTCTCGTTGTTAGCGTAGTCCCCGTCTCGCTGGTTCCCGTCTCGCTGGTTCCCGTCTCGCTGGTTCCCGTCTCGCTGGTTTCCGTCTCGCTGGTTTCCGTCTCGCTGGTTTCCGTCGCGACTGTCGCCGCCGTCTCGTTGATAGCCGTCGCGACTATCGCCACGGTGGGTGTACTCACCTGGTACGCGGGAAGCATCAACGCCGCGTTCCGAACCGCCGTAGTTGCCTCTGCGGTCGCCCCCTCCACTGTTGTTACCGCCGCCGTAGCTGCCCTGTTGGCCACCTTGCTGGCCGCCGTAGGCTTGGTTGCGGCCCGAACCGTATGGGGGTGTACCGTAAGCGTTGGGTTGGCTGTAACCGCCGCTCTGGTTGGAGCCCTGTGACGGCGGCGTCTGGTAGCCATCTTGCGGCGGACGATAGGCGTCATCGACGCGACCTTGCGCAACGGCCAGCGTCGCTGTCAAAACCAGCAGCGCGAAGCTGACCGCTATGCGATGACCCCACTCGGCACCGGACGGCCCGGCACGGGACGTCACAGCACGGTTCGTTACGACACGGTTCGTTACGACACGGTTCGTTACGACACGGGGCATCCGGTTAGCCAGGATCGACGTTGAAGTGGGGCCAACCAGTTGGGCCAAAAACGAGTGGGTCATGCGACGGTGATCCTTCGATCGGCAGCGGCGGCTACACCGCAAGACACGAGCGCCAGTGTGCCACTGGACAGCTGATTCGTGACCCCATCGGATGCGCGAAAAGCGGCACTAAACTGTGGCTGAAAGGCTGCAAATCCATGATGTTTCGTGGTTTTAGCGTCACCGGTCTGCGTCATGGATATGAATAGATCGACAGGAATGCCGCCAGCAACCCACGGCTCACGGGACTGGCCGACAAACGGGGACTGGCTGACTCAGGGGGCGTGTGGGGCCCGAAGCTCACTCAACGCCCGAAGTTCGTCTAACGACAGGCTCGATGCGATGAAATTTGGATTACGAAAGTCGATCGCTGCCTGACCGTAAGCCATCGTGGCTCCATCGGAGCGGACCATATGGCCGCCGGCCGCAAGCACGATCGCCTCGCCCGCCGCCGTATCCCATTCGCAGGTATCGCCCAGTTGTGGGTAGAGATCGCCCGAGCCGCTGGCGATTTTGCAGAATTTGTAAGACGAGCCCAAGCTACAGCGCTCGGCGACTGGCAGTCGGGCCATCATCGCCTCGGCGCGTGACGTATCGCGCGACCGAGACAGCAACGCGATAATCCCACCCTGGCTGAGGATCGCGTTGCGGGTTCTGACGCGCGTGACGGCGGGTTGTAAGCCGTCAAACGTCACCGCACCGACCGTTGTTTTCAGATCCAGTGCAGCACGGTAGGCGACACCTGGACCATCGGTGACAAACAGATCCGCGAGCGCTGGCGCAAAGATCAGCCCGTAGACGGGACGCCCCCCCTCAACCAGCGCCACGTTGATCGTGAACTCCTTGCGTCCGTTAACAAATTGCCGCGTTCCATCCAGCGGATCAACCAGCAGAAACGGGTCGGTGAGAGCTGACCGCGCGCCGCCAGCGAAGGCTTCTTCAGAGACCACGGCAACGCCTGGCATGATCGCGGCGAGCGCCTTCAACAAAATCGCCTCGGCGCGCAAGTCGGCCTCTGTGACGGGGGATTGGTCGGCCTTGACCGACACGGCGCAGCCATCCTGAAACAAGGCAAGTTCAACGCGTCCGGCCTCGATTACGGCGGGAAGGAGCGCATTGGTCAAGGCACGCTGTTGGGTGGAGTTCAACATGGGCAGCCAACAATCATGGGAGGCGGCGTCCTTTGTTCGTCGGCTTGACCTTCAACGTCAACTTCGCGTCTCGCCGAGGTCAACGATACCCGCCGCGCATTTAAACGAAGCGCTACGCGAGGGTCGATCACAGCGGATTTGCACTATCGCCGTTGGCCATCCGACATCGACTACGCAGCGCGGCAGGCCCACGGCAGGCCCGTCTGCGAACCCGTATGCGAACCCGTATGCGAACCCGCGTCCGAGCTCGCATCTAACGCATACTCGCCCGCAGAGCGCCCCCCCCTGAAGATAGGGCTGAAACCTGATCATCCGTTGTCTGGACGGGCACAGCAAGGTGGACATGCATCAAATTCTGCGGCCCGGACACAGTTTGCCGCCTGAGAATCGCTTATCGCTAACCGCATGGCATTTGACTGCGCCTGGATACGACCGGCGCGAGGAGCATACCCAATGGCCGTCGCCCATCCAACCGACCTCGAACTCGCCGCGCTCATCTCAAGTAAAATTTGCCACGACGTCATTGGCCCCGTTGGCGCAATTTATAACGGCATCGAGATCCTCGACGAGGATAACGACGCCGACGCCAAGTCCTATGCGATGGACGTCATCCGTAACGTCACCGAACAGGCTTCCGCCAAGCTTCAGTTCGCTCGCTTTGCGTTTGGTGCGGTTGGCTCGTCGGGCGCGATGATCGACCTTGCCACTGCCGAGCAGATCTCGCGCGGCTTCGTTGGCAACAGCAAGCATACCCTCGTTTGGCACGGCCAGCCCGGATACATGATGAAGGACCGGGTCAAGTTGCTGCTCAACCTCGTTGCTTCGGCAATTGCAGCTCTTCCGCGCGGTGGTGAGATCGCCGTGGTGGTCGAGGGCACGTTGGAGACGCCCAACTTCCTTGTCCGCTGCAAAGGACCGAACGCCCGACCGCCACAGCACCTGACCGAATTCATCGTCGGTAACGCGACAGCCCCGCTCGATGCGATGAGTATTCAGGCCTATTATACTTGGCGGCTGGCTGGCACAGCGCAGATGCGCTTGCAGATCCTCAAAGACGGCGACGACATCTTGCTCGCCGCAGAACCTGCCTAACGCTCGCCCAAGCAGGGCCAGAGCCGTGCCGCCCACCGCCAGGGCTGATCGTGGTAGCACTCGGGCGTCCTGCTTTCGCAGCGCGGTAAAAGCTGATAGAGCGGCGGCGCAATGGCGAAACTCATCTACATTTTGAACGGCCCGAACCTCAACCTGCTTGGCAGCCGGGAACCCGCGATTTACGGCAGCGAAAGCTTAGACGACGTCCGCCGTCGCTGCGAGGCGACTGCAGCAGCCCGCAGCGTGTCGACCGACTTCCGTCAATCAAACCATGAGGGCGTGCTCGTCGATTGGGTGCAGGAAGCGCGAACCAAAGCGTCCGGGCTGATCATCAATGCGGGTGGCTATACGCATACATCGGTCGCCATCCTTGATGCGCTCCAGGCGGTCGAAATCCCCGTGATCGAGGTCCACCTGTCGAATATCTTCCGCCGCGACGCCTTCCGCCACCATTCCTACGTTTCGCTGGCGGCTAAGGGTGTCATTTGCGGGCTTGGGGGTCGCGGCTATGAATTGGCCATCGACGCGCTTGCCGATCTGATGAACCCCTGATAGCGGCGCCCGCCGCCATAGTGAACGAGCGGTGACGATCACGATCCGCGATGGCCAATTTCGAGGACAACGAAGCGATGGGCAAAGACGACGGCAAAATCAAACCGGACGTGGACGAGCATAAGCTCATTCGCGATCTGGCTGCCCTGTTGAACGAGACCGGCCTCACCGAAATCGAAATCGAAAAAGACAACGTCAAGGTTCGCGTTGCGCGCCATGTGACAGTCGCAGCCGTCGCTGCCCCTGCCATGTCCGCTGGCGCATTAGGGTCTGCAATTGGGTCTGGCGTGGCTGGCTCCAGCGACGTCAGCAAACACCCAGGCACCGTCAAATCACCAATGGTCGGCACGGCGTATCGCTCGGCACAACCTGGAACGCCGCCCTTCGTGGACATTGGCACTAAGGTAGCCGCTGGTGACCCGGTTCTCATCATCGAAGCCATGAAAACGATGAACCAGATCCCGGCGCCAAAATCGGGCACGGTCGTTGCGATGCTGGTTGAAGACGGCCAGCCGGTTGAATTCGGCGAAGCGTTGATGGTCATCGAGTGAGCTGATGTTTGACAAAGTTCTCATCGCGAACCGGGGCGAAATCGCCCTGCGCATTCAGCGCGCGTGCAAAGAACTTGGCATTGCGACGGTCGCTGTCCATTCGACAGCCGACGCTGAAGCCATGCATGTTCGACTTGCCGACGAAAGCGTGTGTATTGGTCCGCCACCGGCGTCTGAAAGCTATCTGAACATCCCCCGCTTGCTCGCCGCGTGCGAGATCACCGGTGCCGACGCGGTACACCCGGGCTATGGGTTCTTGTCTGAAAATGCGCGGTTCGCCGAAATTCTAGAAGAACACAATTTGACGTTTATCGGTCCAACGTCGGAACACATCCGGACGATGGGCGACAAGATTGCTGCAAAAGATACCGCGCGGCGGCTCGGCATCCCATGTGTGCCGGGTTCAAAAGGAGCCGTAACGTCGGATGCCGAAGCGCTGGCGGTTGCCAAAGAGATGGGCTTTCCCGTTCTCGTAAAGGCTGCTTCTGGCGGGGGTGGTCGCGGGATGAAGGTCGCGCACACGGCGCTCGAATTACCGTTGTCGATGGCGACCGCCAAGGCCGAAGCGAAGGCTGCCTTCGGCGACGATGCCGTCTACATTGAGAAATATCTCCAGAAGCCGCGCCATATCGAAATTCAGGTGTTTGGCGATGGCAAAGGCAACGCCATCCACCTAGGCGAGCGGGATTGCTCGCTGCAACGTCGCCACCAAAAAGTTTGGGAGGAGGCGCCGTCGCCGGCCCTCAACGCTGCCCAGCGGAGCGAAATCGGCGAGACCGTCGCCGCTGCCATGCGCACGCTTCGCTATCGTGGGGCGGGTACGGTTGAGTTCCTCTATGAGGAGGGAAAATTCTACTTCATCGAGATGAATACGAGGCTCCAAGTTGAGCATCCGGTCACCGAGATGATCACCGGGCTCGATCTTGTCCTTGAACAAATTCGCGTCGCAGCTGGCGGCAGCCTTTCGATCACACAAGACGAGGTGACGTTTTCTGGCCACTCGATCGAATGCCGGATCAACGCGGAAAACCCCAAAACGTTTATGCCGTCGCCCGGCCGCATCACCTATTGGCATCCGCCCGGCGGCCTTGGCGTGCGTGTCGATAGCGGCGTTTATCAGGGCTACTGGATCCCGCCCAACTACGACAGCTTGATCGGCAAGCTGATCGTCCATGGCAAGACCCGCAACGAGTGCTTGATGCGGTTGCGGCGGGCGCTCTCGGAGTTCGTCATCGACGGCATCGAGACGACCATCCCGCTATTTAACGACCTGATCCGGCAGCCTGATGTGATCAACGGATTATACGACATCCATTGGCTGGAAAAACATCTGCGCGACCAAGCCCACGGCTAAGGTGGCGTTGCCGGTACCGCAATCGCAGCTGGCTGGCAAAATTACTCGGCCCGGTCGGCGCTAACTCGTCCGACTGCCTGCAGATTGCCCGGCATTTTCCACCGAGCCTCAACAAAAGATTAACGGAAAGTCGGCAGTCTCCAATCTAACGGTCCACCGGCCGAAGGAGCGCCATTTCGTGCCAGCCCCCTTTTCCTGCCTGATCGTCGACGACAGCGACGTCGTGCGCAAGGTCATGCGTACCATTCTTGAAGGCATCGACCTTAAGGTCATCGAGGCCGCATCGGTCGAGAAGGCCCGCCGATTGTGTCAAACGAAGCTGCCCGATGCGATCGTCATCGATTGGCTCATCCCGGGCGAAGCGCCGCTGGAACTCATTGCCGAACTGCGCAGTGAGGCTCCAACGTCGAAACTCAAGATCGTTTACGTGATGACGAAACTTGAACCAGCCGACATTGCCAAAGCAAAGGCGACCGGCGCCGACGAGGTGCTCTGCAAGCCGTTTCACCGGGTCCAGCTCGAAGCCAAGCTACTTACGCTGTTGACGCCCAACCGCGACGTTGTCCCCGACTACACGCCAGACAAGCCGCTGATGCGCGCGGGCATTCCGGTTCGGCTCCCGACCTTGCGCAAGCCCGTTGCAGTCGCCTGACAGCTGAAACTGCGGTCCTAATGAACGGTTTCTTTGGCAGCATCTCTAAAGAGAGCCGCACCCTTGGGGTAGGGTGTTAGGGGCTTCACCCCTCACACTACCGGACCAGGGACCCGTCCCTGGACCCGCTTGATCTCAAAATGGTACCGCGCTGACTGCGGATCGTTCAGCGATCCGAAACGGGAATGAACTCGCGGCGCGTATGGCCCAGATAAAGCTGCCGCGGGCGTCCAATGCGCTGCTCTGGGTCCTCGATCATTTCCTTCCACTGGGCGATCCAACCGACGGTCCGCGCGACCGCGAACAACACCGTGAACATGTCCTTGGGGAAGCCCATCGCGCGCAGCGTGATGCCCGAATAAAAGTCAATGTTGGGGTAGAGTTTCTTTTCGATAAAATACTCATCCTGCAGCGCAATGCGTTCTAGTTCGATGGCGACCTTGAGCAGTGGCTCATCGCGCACGCCCAGCGCATCGAGCACTTCGTGGCAGGTCTTCTGCATCACCTTCGCACGCGGATCGTAGTTTTTATAAACGCGGTGGCCAAAGCCCATCAGGCGGAAGCCTGACGATTTATCCTTGGCCTTCTTTATGTACTCATCGACCCGATCGACGCTGCCGATCTCTTCCAGCATGTTGAGGGCCGCTTCGTTGGCACCACCATGCGCTGGCCCCCACAGGCACGCGATACCAGCTGCGATACACGCAAACGGGTTTGCCCCAGACGACCCTGCTAAGCGGACGGTCGACGTCGAAGCGTTCTGTTCGTGGTCGGCGTGGAGCGTGAAGATCCGGTCGAGCGCGCGGGCCAAAATCGGATTGACTTCGTAGGGCTCACAGGGAACGGCAAAGCACATCTGCAGAAAGTTCGACGCGTAGTCGAGGTCGTTGCGCGGATAGATGAACGGCTGACCGATCGAGTATTTATAGGCCATCGATGCGATCGTTGGCATCTTGGCGATCATACGGTGGCTGGCGATCTGACGCTGGGCCTCGTCGTTGATATCGGTCGAGTCGTGATAAAATGCCGACAGCGCGCCAACCACGCCGACCATGACGGCCATCGGGTGTGCGTCACGGCGGAAGCCGGTAAAAAACCGGGTCATCTGCTCGTGGACCATCGTGTGGTTCGTGATTGTGCGGCGGAACTTCACGAACTCGTCTGCGCTCGGCAAATCCCCGTGCAGCAACAGATAGCAAGTCTCAAGAAACGAAGCGTGCTCGGCCAACTGTTCGATCGGGTAACCGCGGTAGAGCAGCACGCCTGCATCGCCGTCGATGTAGGTTATTCGCGACACGCAATTGGCCGTCGACGTAAAACCCGGATCGTAAGTGAAGCAGCCCGTCTCCTTGTAAAGCTTACTGACGTCGATCACATCTGGTCCAATGGAGCCCGATCGGACAGCCATGGATGAGATGAGATCGCCGTGCTTCAGGTCGGCGGTCCGTTCAGCGACAGGCGGCGTCTTGGCGTGGACGTTCATGGACAAGTCTCCTGGTCTCTGCGGACGGCCGCTTCAGGTTCCGGTTGCACTGCACCATACATAACTCAACCGCGACGATTGCGCCACTTGATCTGCGACAAGTTGAACCGGCGTCGAGCTAGACCTTGGTCGAGCGGGGTTAAGCGATCTAGCGGTTCGCGGCGCGGCACAACTGGTAGCCCGCAACTTGGTTCTTAAGAACACGCCGCCTTCAACCGAGCGATGGCCTCGTCTCGTCCCAAGACCGCCATCGCATCAAAGACCGGCGGACTAACCGTTCGCCCGGTGAGCGCTGCCCTCAACGGCTGCGCGACCGATCCGAGTTTGCTTCCTGTTTCCTCGGCAAACGCTCTGACGTTCGCTTCAAGACTACTTGAGTCGAATGACGAAAGTGCGTCGAGCCGTGGCACGAGCGCCGCGATAGCCGCCCGCGCAGCCGGATCGAGTTGTTTGGCCGCCTTGTCGTCAAACACGAGTGGACGTGACTGCACCAGAAACAACGCGCCATCGATCAGCTCAGGCAAGGTCTTTGCCCGCTCGCGAAGGGCCGGCAGCAATTGCTCGAACCGATCCCACCCGCCATCGGCTGCAAACCGTTGCGCCAAGGCTGGACCGTCTGCCACGCCCGGCAACTGCAACAAGACATTGCGCGCCAGCGCGAGATCGCCGCGCTGAACCTTCGCATCATGCTCGTCAACAAGGGCTTTGAAATCCCCGGTATACTTTTCCAGTAGCTCGCGGCACCGACCAAAGAGCATCTTGGCATCGCCCGTCTTGATGTAGTGCGAGTTGATATCTTCGAGCTTCTTCAGATCGAGGCGGGCCGGCGACCGGCCAATCGCACCAAGATCGAACCACTCGATCAACTGGGCGGTCGGGATGATCTCATCGTCGCCGTGGCTCCAGCCGAGCCGGACGAGATAATTGCGTAGCGCCTCTGGCAGATAGCCCATGGCCCGGTACGCTTCGATGCCAAGCGCCCCATGCCGCTTCGATAGCTTGGCGCCATCAGCCCCATGGATGAGCGGGACGTGGGCAAATTGCGGAATGGCCCATCCGTTAGCGGCATAGATTTGCGATTGCCGCGCCGCATTCGTCAGGTGGTCGACGCCGCGGATGACGTGGGTCACGCCCATGTCGTGGTCATCGGCCACCACGGCTAGGTTGTAGGTCGGGTTACCGTCGCTGCGCAAAATGATGAGGTCGTCGAGGTCTTTATTGGGAAACACCACGCGGCCTTGCACGGCGTCCTCGACGATGGTTTCGCCATCCAGCGGCGCCTTCAAGCGGATCGTATGGGGCGCTCCAGCTGGCGCATCCGCAAGATCACGATCGCGCCACGGGCTCTTGACGACGAACGGCGTTTTGGCCGCTTCCGCCGCAGCCCGCATCGCATCTGTTTCGTCCTTGGTCATGTAACATCGGTAGGCGCCGCCTGTGGCCAGCATCGCTTTTGCGACCTCGCGATGGCGATCGGCGCGCGCAAATTGCGAGACC
>JBBQNE010000106.1:0-11141 GCA_038329675.1 Hyphomicrobiales bacterium
GGTCTCGCGGCGTGGGGCTAAGGGGGGCGAGGCTAAAGGTGGTGGCGAGGGTTGAAAGTCGGTGCTGCCATCAGCCATGGGCGTGCTCGCGCGAGCCAGCGATGATCAGCCAAATCAAAGCGAAAATGGCAAAGCCGACGACGAATGTTGAAGCGACGACGCGCAATCGACGTGGTTCGGTCGCTTCGTCGGGGGCGCGAGGCGTGACTACTGTTTCGATATAGATTTGCTGGCGGCGCGCCTCCTGGCGGGCGGTTTCCAACGCGGTTGAATTGCCGGTCAAGTTGCGGTCGGCGAATTCGCGCTTCAACACGAGCCGCTCGTATTCTGCGATCTTTTGGGCCAGCGCCTGATCGCTACCAACGATCTTGCTACGTTCGTCAGTGATTTGCTGCTGCAGGGCCTCGATCCGGATCTGCATGGACCGCAGACCTGGGCTGCCAGGAGAGGCTGCCGTCATCTCGGCCTGCTGCGCGCGGGCTTGGGCCAATTCAATCGACAACTTGCCGATCAACTCCAGCCCTTTAACCGAGGCCTGTGTTGGATCGAGGATCAATTCGCGATTTCGGTACGCTGTGATCTCGGACTGTGATGCGACGACAAATTGCTCGGCGAGGGTGCGCTCCTGCTCAGCGTTGTTTAGGCTATCGCCATTGGCGCGCTGGTTCATTCGGTTGATCAGGGTCTCGCTCAGCGTCAGCAGCTTAGCGGCGATCAGTTGGGCGTCTTGCGCCGTCTATGCGGTCACACGCAGGGTGCTGATCCCTTGCGATGGATTGTAAATCACGCTGACGCGATCTTGGTAGAATTCGTGGAGGCTCTCGGCGGTGTCTGCCCGCCATAATCGCGGATAGCGCGACAGCCGGTCGATTTGCGGATTGCCAAACCTCGTCTTCAGCCCGATCTCAGCCTCTAGGGCCGCCATGGCATCGCGCGATAGCATGTAGCTATGGACGGCAAATGCATCGTCTTCAGCGCGCGCGATCCCAAACGTCCGAAACAGTGCTGCCAAGCCACCGATGTGTCGGCCGGAAACGCCCCGCACCATAAACTGGGCTTCGGCGACGTAGCGGTCGGAGGCGATGCCGTACAGGTACGCGGTTGCGCCGACCGTCGGCACAAGTACGGCCAGCAGAAACGCGAGAAACGTTCGTGAAACGGGTCGACGCTTTTTTTGATGCTGATCGGATGGCCGACTGGCATCATTGCGTGGCACTAGGGCCGACATCGTCATGATGGCGTTCGTTCCGTTACCCAGACTGTGGCCGTTAAGCGTGTTCGTCCGTCAATCGTGTCGTCGGCACCTGCTCCGCTTGCGCATACCCCCCGGACGCTACCGCTCGAGAATACTAACGGCAATCGACGATTGTGTCACCGCTGCGCCGATGACACGGCCGCAGTCGTCCTTGGCCTCGCCGACGGGTAAATCTGTACGGTGCTCCGATCGTGTCCAAAGGGCACGATTTCAACCGACCAGCCTCAACCGACCAGCCTCAACTGACCAGCCCGGCACCTTCGCGGCATTGATGTTCGTTATATGTTCCAAACTTATCCCCGCATCCTGATTTCAGCGGGGTGGAGAGTGGCTCAAAATGCCCGAAATCAAAGGCTTGGCGTAAAAATCTATCCCCGCTGGTTGCGGCCAAGGTATGATCTGCGCTGAGATTTCGCGACCAAAGAGACACTCGAAACCGATGCACTTTACTACAACCGCTAACGCAGCCCCAGCAACGTGGCCTCCAAGCATTGGCGCCTTCAACATTCTAAGCTCGGTTGGTTGCAGGTTTTCGGCTTGCGAGCGGCACCCGTCACCAGTAGACACGGTGCTTCCGCGCAATACCGCGATGGAACCCGCTCGGCACCCTTGGAGGCCGTTTAGCGGACCTTGGGCAATCGGTTGCCCGCAACTCAACGAGGACGTCATGGCCCAGCAAATTATGCTCAAGGCCGCCTCGCGCAATCGTGCCGGCAAGGGGGCCGCACGGGCAGCGCGTCGCGAAGGTAAAATTCCAGCTGTCATTTATGGGGACGGCCAAACGCCGACCGTCATCGATCTCGACTACCACGAGTTGTCGAAGAGCTACATGAAGGGGCATTTCACCTCGACGGTGGTTAACCTCGACGTTGGCGGAGCCTCACATCTCGTGATCCCGCGAGATATTCAGCTCGATCCGATCAGTGACCGTCCGATCCATGTCGACTTCCAGCGCGTAGGCCGCGACGGCCGTATTCGTGTCGACGTTGCGGTCAAGTTCATCAACGACCTTGCGTCGCCAGGTTTGAAGCGCGGTGGCGTTTTGAACGTTGTGCGCCACGATGTCGAAGTGAACTGCCCGTACGACAAAATCCCGGCGTTCTTCGAGATCGATCTTACGGGCATGGAGATTGGTCATTCAATCCACGTGTCGGCGCTTGCGATGCCCGATGGCGTGGCGCCCGTGATCCAAAACCGCGATTTCACGATCGCGACGATCGCTGGCACTGGAACCAAAGATGAGGCTCCCGCTGCGGCAGGCGCTGTTGCTGCGCCAGCTGCTGCTGGTAAAGGCGCACCCGCTGCCAAGGGTGCACCGGCTGCGAAAGGTGCGGCTCCGGCAGCTGCTGGTGGCAAGGCTGCGGCCCCTGCCGCAGGTGGTAAGGCTGCTCCGGCCGCACCTGCAGCCAAAAAGAAATGAGCCATTCCCGCCATTAAAGATTGCGATACGTACCGGGCTGGCGGGTTTCTCGCTGGCCCGGTTCCATTTTTATCTCAGCGCTGAGTTGCGCATCGCTGCCCGCTCGCGCGTACAAGGCATGATCGCCCATGAAGCTCGTTGTCGGTCTCGGCAATCCCGGCGGCCAATACGCCGGTCACCGCCACAATATCGGCTTCATGGCGCTTGATCGGATCGTTGATCGGCACCGTCTTTCGCCGTGGCGCAAACGGTTTCAAGGCGTCGCCAGTGACGGCCATATCGCCACGTCGAAGCTACTGCTGCTCAAGCCCGAAACGTTCATGAACGAGAGTGGGCGGGCGGTCGGCGACGCCATGCGGTTTTTGAAAATCCAACCCGCTGATGTCATCGTGTTCCACGACGAACTCGATCTCGAACCCGGGCGTCTCAAAATCAAGTTCGGCGGAGGTAATGCGGGTCACAACGGCCTTCGTTCGATCTCGGCGCACATCGGCAACGACTATGTGCGCGTGCGGCTCGGGATTGGGCACCCCGGCCACAAGGATCTCGTCTCTGGCTACGTGTTGCACGATTTCGCCAAGGCTGACCGAGAATGGCTAGGCCCAGTGTTGGATGGTGTCTCCGATGCCCTGCCGAGCCTAATGGACGGGTCGCCTGAGGCTTTTGTTGCGGCTGTGGCGCGCGCAGTTGAGCCCCGCCCAACAGACCCTAAAACCGCGATCGGCAATTCTGCTAAACTGCCTCGAAACGCCCCTGACCAACCGATGTCTGGTGGCTCTACGCCACCGGAACCGGCCGCAGTCCGCCATCCGTCCGGTGACCGAGCTGGAAAAAGCGGCACAGCGTTGGCGGAAAACCTCAAAAAGTTCCTGGCTGGTCGGGCTCGGCGTGACGACTAGCCATCCATTCCCGGTCGGCGCGTAGAACAGAAATAGAAATTGACACAATTTCCGTGCCACACTAAATTCCGCCCCGTGATGACCTTGTCTTGGGTGCTGCGATGAAAAATGTCACTATAACGCTACGCGATGACATCGCAGATTGGTTGCGCGTCGAGGCCGCCAAGTCGGACCGCAGCATGTCGGCGTTTGTCGCTGAAATGCTCGAGGCTCGTATGGGCCGGGGCGGTGATCAGCTCGCTGCCCTTGAAGCATTTCTTGGCGGCGCTGGTTTTGCTGGCGTCGCGGCGAATTTACCTAAGCGGGACGAACTGTATGACCGGCCGGGTCTTCATCGATACGAACGTGCTGATTTACGCACTCGATCCGTCCGATCCATGGAAGCGTCAGGTGTCGGCGGATTTGCTGAAACAGACGATCAGCAACCGTACACTCACGCTGTCGCCCCAAAGCCTGAATGAAGTTTACCGGGTCTTAACGCAGCGGCGGCGCTTGATCCCGACTGATCAAGCCCGCCAATACGTTGCATTGCTTGCGCCATGGGCGATCGCGCCACTCGATGCTGAAACCACGAAGCGGGCTTTCCTCGTCGAGGACGAGACTGCTTATTCTTGGTGGGATAGCCTGCTGCTCGCTTCGGCTCTCTTGGCCAAGTGCGGATTGTTTATATCCGAAGACTTGGCCGATGGTAGAAACGTGTCGGGCCTTCGGATCGCCAGTCCCTTTACCGACGCATTTGCCAAGGTCATTACTGCGCGCTAGCGAAATGAATGCGAGCCAGCTTGGCTTAGCTTGGTCATCCTCGGGCCTGACGATCACGGGCCACGCAATTCAAGAGCCCTAAGATTCCTCGGCCTAGTCTTCTTGAGACCCAGGTTTCTCTGGACCCAGGTTTCTCTCAACCCTGTCATCCTTGGCGGGTCCGGTCACCGGTGCGATGACCACCTGTCATGTCAGCCACCTTGCCCACCGTTGCTGCCTGTTGTAGGCCGCGATAGCCATTCCAGCGCGTTTATCGCGCCGATACAGATCTCTAAGGACCACCCCATGGGCTTTAAACTCGGCATCGTCGGCCTGCCGAACGTCGGCAAGTCGACGCTCTTCAATGCCTTGACCCAAACCGCGCAGGCTGAAGCGGCGAATTACCCATTTTGTACGATCGAGCCAAACGTCGGCGAGGTCGGCGTGCCCGATGTGCGGCTCGACAAGCTCGCAGCGATCGGCAAAAGCGCGCAAATCATCCCAACGCGGCTGACCTTTGTCGACATCGCCGGACTGGTGCGGGGCGCTTCGAAGGGTGAAGGGCTTGGTAACAAATTCCTCTCTCACATCCGTGAAGTTGATGCGGTCGCCTACGTTTTGCGTTGTTTTGAGGACGACGACATTACCCATGTCGAAAACCGCATCGATCCGCTGTCAGATGCCGAAACCGTTGAAACCGAGCTAATGCTTGCTGACCTCGACAGCCTCGAAAAGCGGGTAGCGGCGACAGAGAAGAAGGCGAAGTCTGGCGATAAGGACGCGAAGGCTCAGCTCGACATCATGGCCAAGCTGCTAGCTGCGCTTCGCGATGGTAAGCCTGCTCGCACGGTGGCGCTGACTGAGGATGAAAAACCAGCCGTTCGCCTGCTGCAGTTGCTGACGTCAAAGCCCGTCCTCTACGTGTGCAACGTCGAAGAGGCATCGGCTGCTCATGGCAATGCGTTCTCCAATAAAGTTGCAGCGTTTGCGGCGGCCGAGGGAGCGCAGTCGGTTGTCATCTCGGCCAAGATCGAAAGCGAGTTCGCTGGCCTTGCGCCGGATGATCGCGACGCGTTCTTGAGCGAAATGGGCCTCACCGAGCCTGGTCTGAACCGGCTAATTCGAGCCGGTTACACGCTCCTCGATCTCGTTACCTACTTTACCGTTGGACCTAAAGAAGCGCGTGCTTGGACGATCTCTCGTGGCACCAAGGCGCCTCAGGCAGCTGGTGTCATCCACACCGACTTTGAAAAGGGCTTCATCCGTTCAGAAACGATTGCCTATGCGGACTATGTCACGCTCGGCGGCGAAGTCGGCGCCAAAGATGGCGGCAAGATGCGGCTGGAAGGCAAAGAATACATCGTTGCCGACGGTGACGTGTTGCACTTCCGCTTCGCAAATTGAGCCGAGACGACCGTCGCCTTCACCACAACCGCGTATCACCGGAACAGCGAACCGAAAGATCGTTGAACCGATCGGAAGTTACGGGTCATGTTGCGGGAGATATTGTCGAACGCGTTGGCTTGTTTTGGACGCTTTCGCCGTTCAGTCTTGGATGGATCGGCGTTAGATTCTGCTGATGCAGTCTTGCGACGACTGTCGCGTGTGCTGGCATCCGTTGAGCCTACGATTGCGGCCGCTGCCACTGCTCCGGCAGCGGCGCCTGCAGTTGCTCCGTCGACCGGCGTCCGATCGGCGGTGTTTGCCCTGACATCGTTCGCAACTGATGGGGCAGTTCGCGTCCCGGTCGCTATCGAACCAGGTGTTTGAGGTTTGCCGACCGTGTCGCCCAATTTTGCGGGCAACTCTGCGTTGTCGGCTTGTGTCGTCATGGCCGCGATTGGGCGTGCGCCACATCTTGCTGATGGATTTGCCTCGAGAACAGCCTGTAATGCCTGGTTGGGTTGATCAACTGGCAAGCGGGCATCGAGCCCATCGAGTAGTTGGTGCATGCCGGCTCGTGTTTTAGACGACCAGTATCCGTTGACCGCGCCGTCGTAACAGCCAGCTGTCTGCAATCTGGCTTGAATTATTCGGATTAACTCGGTCCGCGAAATCCCGCCCAGCCCGTCGCCTTCGCGGGGCTGCGATTTGCTCGTCCCAGTCGTTACGACCGTCGAGATAGGCGCAAATGCTGCGGGTTCGGCGGCAATCGGCGTGGCGGGTAACGTGTCGGCGACTTCCGATACACTCATCCAATGGCGTGAGCCGACAACTGTTAGAAAAATCAGGATCGCGCCCATAAGTACGGCAGAGATGTCCCGTGACAAACTTCTGCGATTAACGGCGGGAGCGTGGTGTCTTGCAAAAACCGATCTAAAGCGGGCCCGCCAATCAGCGGCAATCGTGGCGATTAATTCTAGCACGATCTTGACATAGATCACTGCCGCTAGCCCCCCGCCATAATAGCCGGACCCGTCCCGCGAGACCGGTGCCACAGTAAGCTACATCTGTCCAGATTACGGCACATGGAAGGCGCTGGCGGCCACAACGGTGCGCGCCGTTGGCAACATCAAACTTGCGAGAAGTTTTGTGGTGAGCCAGTTCGTGGCGCTGGTGTTGTTGGACCGACGGGCTTAAACGCTCGACTCAGCTCAATACGATGCAGCGACTGCGCCAACTCCATCGCGGTTATAGAGATCGCGCCGAAATTGGATCACGCCATCGGGCGTCGCCCATGCGGTGATGTAGACAAAGTTGAGGGCGACGGGCTCCTTCAGCGTGACGTCCTTCCGCTCGCCTGACTTTTTCATGTCGAGCACTTGTTGGTCGCCCCAGCCGTTCGGCGCGAGCAACCACCCAGCTAGTCGTTCGATCCCGGCGACGCGCACGCAACCCGATGATGCGGCACGCACGTTGCGGCCAAACAGCGATTCTGAGGGCGTGTCGTGCATGTAAACGGCGTTGGCGCTATCAAAGTTGATCTTGAGGAAGCCAAGTGGATTATCTTTGCCGGGCTGTTGGCGGTAGACGAGCCCGCGTGCAGAGGCGCTGCTGAAGTCTACTTTGACCGGGTCGAGTTTCTTGCCGCCTGCGTCGTACGCGTCGATCCCAAATTTAACGAGCACGTTTTGCCCGCGCTTTTGCATGTCGGCGCCTTTCGGTACGAGGTCTTTGTTGATGACCGTAGGCGGTAAGGTCCACATGGGATTAAAATTCAAATTCGAGATCGTCGATTTGAGAAGTGGCGTTGGTCTGTCGGTCTTGCCGACGACGCCGGTATGTCGATGGGCGACTTTATCGTTTTCGACGGCTTCGACATGGGCGGCTGGTATGTTGACGATGACATACTTTTTTGGTCGAGAACCCGCCAACTCTTGAATGCGACCGAGGTTGGTCTTGAGCTGTTTTAGCCGAGCATCGGCTGGAACGCTCATCGCGGCCGCTGTCCGTTCATCGACGGCGCCCGTCGGCGTGAGCCCGTTGGAGGCTTGAAAGCGCTTGACGCTTTTTTCCAGCGCTAGGTCGAAGGACGTGCTCTGGTCGCGTGCATCGGCATCGTTCATGTCGCCGGTTGCCGCTAAACGAGCCCGAATGATCGGAACGCGATTGTCGGTGTCGCCAGCCCGCAGGGCCCTGCCGGGCACCACTTTGAGGCTTGGGATCGGCTCCCAGCCGCCTTTCTTGACAATGTCTTCATACAACGAAATGGCAGATTTTGTCGGCGCGATATTAGCGCTCGAAACCGTCGGGAAACCCTTAGGTGGGTTACTCTCCCAATCGCGGATGAATTCCCGATCAAGCGACGTATTCACTGTGCCGGTTGTGCTGGAGGCTCCAAACCGCAGCCAGTCCATCTGCTCTTCGGCGACCGCAGGCGCCGTCGTCGCCAGAACGACAGCGATTGCCAGGCGTGCAGTTTGTAAGACGACGGTTGCCATCGTACTGGCCTCCAGAGCCGTTGAGCGCCTTATCCGAATCCCATTCGTGTTCTGTTTTGGTAACCAACGGGATCAGGGCACACAAAATTTGACCTTGGGAGTAAAGTTATTCGCAAAGGTTTGGGAAGCCACAAAACAACTGATGACGGCTGTCGAGCCGCGTGCTGCGGCGCGTAAACAACAGATGGCGATGCAAGTGGAAAAGGGGCGCCGCGATTGCGACACCCCTCAGGTCGATTGGACGACGGCACGAACAGTCGTGAGGTCGAGCTTTAGAGCCGGTAGCGGATCTGGTCAGACCAAAAGCGCTCAAGTCGCGCCAATGCCTTGTTGAGGCTTTTGACATCGTCGTTCGAGACTTGGCCGACGGCTTCGATCGATGACAACTGACGCTCGTAGAGCTTTTGGACGATGTCACAGGCTTCTTTGCCTCGGGCGGTGAGGCTGACGCGAACCGAGCGTTTGTCGATGTCGGAGCGCTTGTAGTGGATGTAGCCCATGTCAACGAGCTTCTTCAAATTGTAGGACACGTTCGAGCCCAGATAGTAGCCCCGCGTTTTTAGATCGCCTGCGGTTAGCTCGCTATCGCCGATGTTGTAGAGCAACAGTGCCTGCACGCTGTTGAGGTCCGAACCGCCTTTGCGGTCGAATTCGTCTTTGATCACGTCGAGCAGAAGCCTGTGGAGCCGCTCGATCAGCCGAAGGGCTTGCAGGTATTCGCCGCTAAAGGCGTCATCGAAGCGGCCGAGGGGAAACGGGGCTGGGACACGGCTTCGCGTGCTGATTGCAGAACTCATGACGGGTACGCTCTTACACATCGGTCAAGGTTGGGTCGGCTGCCTAGGCGCTAAACTGCTCAGGCGATCGTTCCTCAAACCTAACGTGGAGAACTAAACCTTACCTAAATAGTTAGAGTAAACAGGAACTTCCTTTTTCATCAAATCGGGACGACCACGGACCGATCGCATGCTGCATGCGATCGGGCCGCGCGAAAAGCGGTGGCAATTTCGGGCCTTTGATTCACATTGGCTTAATGCAATCTAAGGTAGAACATATATTCCAGGAAACACGTATTTGTTGAGTCGCGCGCTATGATCCTGAATCATGCTCTTTCGCTTATCGGCTTTGACCGCCCAGTTGCCGCCGGTGGCGGAACTCAAGACCCACTTTCACCAGACGAGCAGCAATTGCTCGAACGCTTCACCTCCGAGGTCGAAGCGTCGGCTGCTTCGTGCGCGGTCCTGTTGACCTATCGATCGGCTGCGATCGGGGGATACTCCGTTCGGCTCCCGCGCCCCCATGAGACAATTTTGCCTTATGTGCCGCTAACGGTTGCTGCCGTCGTCGAAGCGTCATTTGCTCGCCTCATGCCTGCCCCGCATGTTGCGATCATTCGCCAACTGCCCGTCCATCTCGATGGAGCAAAAACGGCGATGGAACACGTTATTGCAGCATTGGAGATCCCAGCCCATCGCAAATTCACTGACGCTATCGAAGCTGCGATTTCACCGTTGCGCGTTTCATCGGCGTGTCTTGCCGTCATCCTCGATGATCTTGGGGGCTTACCTGCCTTTGCCGAACGGCCTGTTCAACGGCTCAGCTTTCGGCGGCTGCGGGGCGCGCTCTTGTCGGCGCTCGATGGGGGCACGCCGCTTCTTAGCGACGGCGTGATTGAGTTCCCCGATACCAGCATCGTCATTCGGGGCATGCGACGTAGCGTCGATCTCGAAGCGAAGTTTTCATCTTACGGCCGGGCGTGGCGCGTCCGGGTCATCAATATCTCGCAAGGTGGCTATTGCGTGGTCGGCGTTGATGGGCTCCCGCCAGGTTCGCCAGCGCGGCTGCAGTTGGCTGGCGGTCGCATTCTTGACGGTTCGGTCAAATGGGTTGATGGCGCGCGGGCTGGTATTGGGCTTGGCTCGAGATTGTTGCTGGCTGATCCGCTCCTGAACCAATAGGCCGAGACACAACAGTCGTCTGGGTGCACGTCGGCTTTCAGCCGGATTGTACCTCGGCTTTCAGCCGGACTGCACCTCAGCGGGGGCGAACGTTGGCGTGGGCCTCCGCTGTGTTCGACAGGGCTGCGTGTTGTTGATCCACAATGCGGTCCGTTACGATTGCCGCCATCCACATCGCAATCAACGACAGCCATGCCGTGATCGCAAAAATCGATCCGCCGGTCACACCTGCACCGACGCTACAACCAACCGCCAAGACGCCGCCAAATCCCATGAGGGCAGCGCCCGTCACGTAACGCGCGACGCTCCCCAGATTGGTGAACATCTCAACTGCGAACTCGCGGGCAGCGATCGATGCGCCAAGCGCGCCTGCGACGACCCCAAGTAAGAGTCCCGTGTCAAATCCGGCCGGGATGATGCGTCCTTGGCTCAAGCCAGATAGAGTTTCAGCCAATGGCGCGATGAAACTTACCGAGGTGACGCGGCCCGGTTCAAACGTCAGATACGACAGCGCGTAGGTCGCTATCCAGCCGCCCGCGATGACAAGGCCAATGGCAGCACCCATCATGGCCTGCCCTAGACCAATGCCGTTGCGCCGAGCCAGCCAAACGCCAGTTGCGCAAAGTCCAGCACCAATGGCCATGCCGACAGCCGGGCCGTAACCCATTGCCGTCAACCAGTTTCGATCGGGCCCCTCGTCGATCGGCCAGACCATCGCAATGGCATCCCGCGCAGGTGCTAAACTCCCACGTATTGTGGCAAGGGCCACGACTGCCAAGACGGTCGCCGAAGCGACAGCGCGGAGATTGCCGGACGCTGCCAAAACAATGAGGCGGCTAGCGCAACCTCGTGCCAGGACCATGCCTATGCCGAATATCGCCCCGCCGATGGCAGCTCCTGTAAGGCTGCCTCTCATGCCAAGCTGCCGTGCGGACTTAGGGTCGAATAGTCCAGCGGCGATCGCGGCTTGTGTGGCAAAGATTGCCA
>JBBQNE010000107.1:0-11062 GCA_038329675.1 Hyphomicrobiales bacterium
TCTCGCGTGCCCTGTGTCACCGCGTCCATGAACGAAGCGGTGGCCGGTTGGTCAATCGCTGTCGGCGTCTCGTATGCGGCTTGATCGCCCACCGTCGCGCTCTGACCTGTGCCCGCCGCTGGCACCATCAGCGCTGAAATCACCAGCGCTGCTGGCACCGAAATCACCGAGGCGACGATGAGGTGCCCGGCCGCATCCGGTATCAGCGGCTTCAACACAATCGCATAAAGCCCAAGCACCGTGCCTGCTACGCCCGCCATGCCAACCGTCATCGTTGCAAACAGTTCAGCCCGCGTCATCGCTGCGAGGTAGGGCCGCACCAATAATGGCGCTTCGACCATGCCGAGGAACACGTTGGCGGCTGCCGACGTGCCAACCGCGCCACCGATCCCAAGCGTCCGTTCGAGGCCCGCTGCAAACGCGCGCACGATCAGCTGCAACACGCCCCAATGGTAGAGCACCTTGGCCAGTACCGACACGATCAACACCAGCGGCAACGCATCGAGCGCCAGCACAAATGCATTTTGCGGAAATTTGACATCATAGGGGGCAGGCCCACCTGCGAGATGGCCAAACACAAGTTGCACGCCAGCCCGCGTTGCCGATTGTAATGCTTCCACCGCCAGCGCTGGATAGGCCAGCGTTTCGCGTAACGTGGCGACGTTGAGCAGCAACCCAGCGATTGCAAATTGTAGCGCGATGCCGGCCGCGATCAGCTTTACCGTTGGGCCAAACTGAAGCGCCGCGCGTTGCCCCGACAGCAGCCACGCGATCAGTGGCAGGGCAGCGAGCCCCAGCAACGATTGCAATTGAAGCGCCATGTTAGTGCGCCGCCTCCCAGTTGGCGGCAGCCTTCGCCTCGACTTGAACCGGCACCGCCATCTCAACGGCTGGCATCGGCGCCCGCTCCATCACGGTCTTTGCAATCTCAACGAGGCGGGCCGCTTCACTGTCGGCGACCTCAAACACCAATTCGTCGTGGACCTGCAGTAGCATTCGCGCCGAGCCGAGCCCGGCCTGATGGATCGCGCCCGGCATCGCAATCATTGCGCGGCGGATGATGTCGGCGGCCGAGCCCTGGATCGGCGCGTTGATGGCCGCCCGTTCCAGATTGCCGCGCACGCCGGGGTTGCGCGTGTTGATCTCCGGGTAATGGATCCGGCGGCCAAAAATCGTTTCGACGTAGCCCGTGTCACGGCAAAAGCGCTTCGTGCCTTCCATGTAGTCGCGGATACCGGGAAATCGTTTGAAATACGTCTTGATGTAATCGCCCGCTTCTTCGCGCGGGATGCCGAGTTGATTGGCGAGCCCAAACGCTGAAATGCCGTAGATGATGCCAAAGTTAATCGCCTTGGCGCGGCGGCGGACCTCGCCCGGCATCCCCTCGACGGGCACGCCAAACATTTCCGATGCCGTCATCGCGTGAATATCGAGCCCGTCAGCAAACGCGCGCTTCAGCTGCGGAATGTCGGCAATATGGGCGAGGATCCGCAGCTCGATTTGCGAGTAGTCGGCCGAGACGATTTTGTGGCCCGGCTCGGCAATGAAGGCTGTGCGGATCTCGCGGCCTTCTTTCGTTCGGATCGGGATGTTCTGGAGATTCGGCTCGGTCGACGACAATCGCCCCGTCGTTGTCGACGCCAGCGCATAGTTCGTGTGGATGCGGCCCGCGCCGTCGAGATAATGGGGCAGCGCATCGGTGTAGGTCGTTCGCAGTTTCGTCAGCTGCCGCCATTCGAGCATTTTGTTGATCAACGCGCGCGCGTCTTCGGGCAATTCCTCGTTTTCGGCGAGGTCGTCAAGCAGGCCTGCCCGCGTTTCCCACTGGCCAGATTTGGTCCGCTTTCCACCCGGCAACTTCAGCGTATCAAACAGTAGTTCGCCAAGTTGCTTTGGCGAGCCCAAATGAAACTTCGTGCCGACGAGCGCGAAAATTTCATCTTCGAGCCGCGCGGTACTTTGTGCAAACTGCGCCGACAACCGTGACAGGATCGCCGGATCAGCCTTGATGCCGCGCTGCTCCATCTGGACGAGCACTGGCAATAACGGCCGCTCCAGCGTCTCATAGACGACCGTTTGTGCTTCCGGCACGAGGCGCGGGCGCAGCACGTGCCACAGCCGCAGCGCGCTATCGGCGATCTCGCCTGCGTATTTCGTTGCCTCGGCCAGCGGCACGGCTGCAAACATGCGGTCGGCTTTCTTTGCGCCCTTTACGGGCGTTGCCGCTGTTTCTAACACTTTGTCGAACGGCTCGCAGGCGTGCCCGAGGTGGCGCAAGGCAAGGTCGGCCAACCCATGCGACCAGCGTCCCCCGTCAAGCGCATAGGATAGCAACTGCGTATCATCGACCGGCGCCACCGTGATGCCGTGGAGCGATAGCACCAGCATCGTCGTCTTGATGTTGTGGCCAATCTTGACCAGCGCGGCGTCTTCGAGCACCGGCTTCAGCGCAGCCAGCGCATCCACCGTTGTCATCTGCGCAACGCTGTCGGGATTGGCAACACCATTGCCGTTGCCAAAGTCAAATCCGGACGCAATCCCCGATCCCACTCCTCGCCCTGTGCCATGCGCCAACGGCACATAACAAGCGCGGCCCGGCACAATGGCGATCGCGATACCGACAATGTCGGACGTGATCGGATCGGCGCTCGACGTCATCACGGAAATGGCAAATTGTCCGGCCTCTTGGGCAAGGCCAATCCAACGGGCTAGGTCGGCCGCCGCTGTCACTGTCTCGTAGGCGGCGCGATCAAATGGCGTCGCTTTCATCCGCTCATGGTGCCATCGGGCGCCCGCCGCTGGCGTCCCCTGCCCGGCGTAGGCGCCTGCCTCGCCCGTTGTTCCAACCGCGTCGGCATTGCTCGCGTCGCCAGCTGCCCGACGATCGCCAGCGGACGTCTCGCCACCCGGTCTCGCGCCAACGCTCGCGCCGACCGACACCAGCAATCGCGGCGGCGGATCGGAGCCAAGCGCGACCGCGATCTTCTGCGTCAGCGTGTTGAACTCCATCACTTGCAGAAACCCGAGCAGCGTTTTGGGGTCGGGCTCCTGCACGCCTAAGCGATCGGCTGCAAACTCAACCGGCACGTCGTCCTTGAGCCGCACGAGGTCACGGGAAATGCGCGCCTGATCGGCGAACGCAATCAAGTTCTCGCGGCGCTTGGGTTGCTTGATTTCGCCTGCCTGGGCCAGCAACGCGTCAAGGTCGCCGTATTGGATGATCAACTCCGCTGCCGTCTTGACGCCGATCCCCGGCACACCCGGCACGTTGTCGACGCTATCGCCAGCTAGCGATTGGACATCGACGACTTTTTCGGGCGGCACGCCAAATTTCTCGATCACCTCGTCGCGGCCAATGCGCTTGGCTTTCATGCCATCAAACATCACCACGCCGGGCCGGACCAGCTGCATCAGGTCCTTGTCCGATGAGATGATCGTCACATCGCCGCCGTCGGCAACGACAAGCCGCGCGTAGGTCGCAATCAGGTCGTCGGCCTCAAAGCCGTCCTGTTCCAGGCTCGCGATATTGAAGGCTGCCGTCGCATCGCGGATGAGGCCAAACTGCGGGATCAGTTCGTCGGGCGGCGGTGGGCGCTGGGCCTTGTATTTGTCGTAGATCTTGTTGCGGAACGTCTCGCGGCCAGCGTCGAATATCACCGCGATATGCGTTGGCTTGTCCGACATCCGGCTATCGCCGATCAGCTTCCACAGCATCTGGCAAAAGCCATGCACCGCGCCGACCGGCAAGCCGTCCGACGGTCGCGTCAATGGCGGCAGGGCATGGAAGGCTCGAAAAATGTAGCCCGATCCATCGATCAAGTAGACGTGACTGCCCTTGGCGATTGGCAGTGGTTCGCACACGGGCACGGTCGAGGCCCGGTTCGAGCGCTCGGCATCAGGATGCCTTGCAGCAGCCGAAGCGTCGGCGGTAGCCTCAGCGCCTGTGCCATCGGTCGCGTCGTCGTCATTGCTCATCGTGTTCATGGGCGCGGACCATAACGGGGACTGCCGAAGCGGTCGAGGCTCTGCGTTCGCTCTGTCCTCGCTTGCGACGCTTCCTTGGCTGGCGCCACGTGTCGCCCTCTCCCCGTCCTCACGGGGAGAGGAAAGAGACGGTCATCGACGCGCAAGCGGAGATGCCGTCGAGGGTGAGGGGCAGACACACTCTCAACCAATGTCCAAACTCTGAGCATCTCGGCGACCAAACCATCTCAAACACCTCCAGCCCCGGCCGCGATCAACGGACGGAGGATACAATTAAACGGGGTCGGGTAAACGGGGTCGGGCGGGGCGGGCTGGCCCGGTGGCCAGAAAATGGGTTCGTGGGATGTGGGCCAGGTGTGCTGCGCTGGCGCCTGATTGCGCCGACCGCACTCCCGCCCCGCCGCCTCTGACGGTGGTGCGGACGCCGGCCGGGCCATCCCGGATCCAGCCGTTCGCCTCAAGGGCTGCTTCCTTCAAGGCGATCGTCCGCATGTCGGAAAACCGCCCTCAAGTTCGCGCCCGCACCCGGACCAGCTGAAGGGTTACCGAATGCCGCCAAAAGGTCCCGCCGCAGTCTGCCCAGCTCGCGAACCGGACCCCTTCGACGTGACAACGCCAACCTAACCTCGCGCCAAACAGCGGGGATAAGTTTTTTATTGGTTTACCAACGTGAGCAAAGCCCTAACCCTTTAACAATATGAAAAATAACGGTAATTTGCATTCTGTGTGGCTCGCGTCCGGCGGCCCAAACCCATGTGTGGAACGGAAACGCGGGGATAGATCCGCCGCCAGTAACCTTTTGTTAACCCGTGTTGTGCAATCTTAACCATGAGCGGTCCAGCCTCGTGGCATCCCTAACGCGGAGCTGGATCGCGATTAGACGCGTTGACGTTTTCCCGCCTGAACTTCGTATCGCGTAGGCCGTCCGCGCCGCTCCCAGGCGCGACCATCTTTGATCACGTACACCTATCTGCCAAGCAAATTGCACCCGCCGCTGCCTACGAGCCGCGGGTGCCCCGCCCAGGCGGCCCACCGGTTCGGGCTGCTAGGAATGGCCTTCGGGCTCTCGTGAAATCGCGCCAATCCATTCGCATGGCGCACACCGTCGAGATGACACGATGACGGCTGCAACGCATTCTGCAACGCAGGACGTGGCTCTTGCTCCATCCCTCTTGTGGGTGGGGCCTGCGCCGGGTAATCGCACACGGACATGTTTGCCCCGTCCACTCCGTGACGCGGGGCGGTTGAACCTCGAACGGACCCGTGCCGATGACAACCGTTGCGATGTTGCCGCTCCCGCCGTTATCGATCTTGCTGTCGGCCGTCCAGCCGACATTCGACGTCGATTGGCTGCGGCCGCTGATCCCCGAAATTTTCGTCGCCGTCTCCGCCATGGCGATCCTTATGTTCGGCGCTTTCCGCACCGGCCCAACCGCGCCCGACGGCAAAATCGACCCGTCTGTTGCCCGCGAAGGCGACATCGCCATGTGGCTCGCCATCGTTGTCATGGCGGTTGCCATGTATTTCGTCGCAACGCCACCGGTGCAAACCATCACGCTATTTGACGGCGCCTTCATTGGCGATGCCTACGCGCGGTTTTTCAAGATCCTGATCCTTACCGGCGGCATCGGCGCACTGCTGATGTCGTTTGACGACCTGCGCCGCCTCAAGATCATGCAGTTTGAGTATCCCGTTCTGATCTTGCTCGCCGTCGTCGGCATGATGATGATGGTCTCGGCCAACGATCTGATCTCGCTCTATCTCGCCCTCGAACTGCAGAGCCTCGCGCTCTACGTGCTCGCCGCCATGCGTCGCGACGACGTGCGATCATCCGAAGCCGGCCTCAAGTATTTCGTCCTCGGTGCGCTGTCATCAGGCATGTTGCTTTACGGCGCGTCGTTGATTTACGGCTTTACCGGCTCAACCAACTTCGCTGTTATCGCCACTGCTGCTGCGTCGCCAGGGGCGGCCGCTAACATCGGGCTCATCGTCGGCCTCGTATTCCTGCTGGTTGGCCTCGCGTTCAAGGTCTCTGCCGTCCCGTTTCATATGTGGACGCCTGATGTGTATGAAGGCGCGCCCACGCCCGTCACCGCGTTTTTTGCAGCCGTCCCGAAGCTCGCCGCCATGGCGCTTCTGGTCCGCGTACTGTCGACTGCTTTTCCAGGCGACGTCGTCAAGTGGCAGCAGATCATCGTGTTCCTCTCGATCGCCTCAATGGTGCTCGGCTCGTTTGCAGCCATTGGCCAAAACAATATCAAGCGCCTGCTCGCCTATTCCTCGATTGGCCACGTTGGCTTCGCGCTCGTGGGGCTTGCCGCCAACACCGAGAGCGGTATCCAGGGCGTGCTGATCTATCTGGCGATCTACTTGCCAATGACGCTTGGCGCGTTCGCCTGCGTGCTCGCCATGCGCCGGGAGACCGGGCCGGTCGAAGACATCAATGAACTCGCCGGGCTATCAAAAACCAACCCGACCATGGCCTTCATCATGGCCGCGCTGATGTTTTCATTGGCTGGCATTCCCCCGCTGGCGGGCTTCCTCGCAAAGCTGTTCGTTTTCCGCGCCGCGGTTGAAGCGAACCTCTGGATGCTTGCCGTCGTCGGCGTCGTCGCCAGCGTGATCGGCGCGTATTACTACTTGCGCGTCGTCAAAATCATGTTCTTTGACGAGGCGAAGGCGCCGTTTTCCCCCGTTGATGGCCGCGTGTTTCTCGTCATGGCGCTGGCTGGCGTTGCGGTGACGCTGTTCTTCCCGGCCGGTGGCCCGTTAATCGAGGCGGCGCAATCTGCCGCGCGTTCGCTCAAAGCGCTGTGACCGGGATCAGCCCCGTTCTCCAGCCCGGGCTGATCCCGGTCGTTGAACTCGACAATACTGCCTCGACCAACGACGAGGCGATGGCACGCGCGCTATCTGGACACGCCCCGCCGTTCTGGGTTCTCGCCCATCGCCAGACAGCTGGCCGCGGCCGTTCAGGCCGCACCTGGACCTCGCTGCCGGGTAACCTCCACGCTAGCCTCGCGCTTAGCCTCACCGTCGATCCAACGGAGGCTGCCGCCCTCTCTCTCGTCGCTGGCGTTGCGGTCGCCTCGATGTTGCGCGCCGCCACTCTTCCTGCCGCCGCGCGTTCGATTTGCCTCAAATGGCCCAATGACATCCTCGTCGGCCGAGTTAAGGCTGGCGGCATATTGATCGAGACAACGCGCACCAATTCCGCAGCGCCGTTGACGGCTATCATTGGCATCGGCCTCAATCTCGCCGACGCGCCATCGCTCGATGGCCGTGCCGCTGCAACCTTACGCACCGCTGGCGTCACCCTCACACCCCGACTGGCGGTCGAGGCGCTGTCAGCGCAATTCAACGACCATCTTGCCCAATGGCAGGGCCCGGACGGCCTCGCCCGCATTATCGCGCTGTGGCAGTCGCTCGCCACCCCGCCCGGCGAGCCGATGTCGGTCCATGTCAACGCCGCGCCGGTCCATGGTCACTACGCTGGCCTTGACCGCGATGGCGCGCTGCTGCTCGACACCGGTGGTCCAATTCCACGACGGTTCACGTTCGGAGATGTAACATTTGGTGTGCGATAGGCTGCCAACGCCCGCATTCTCGGCCAAAAGTACAACGCGGCTGTGCGGATTTGGCCGCTTGTGTCGCAGCCGTTAAACCTTAGTCGTACCGTTGAGATTGGCGGGCGACGGCCCGCGACGGTGCGCACAACCTTCTGTAAGGTTGCGCAAAACATGAAATTGGCCGCGTGGCGGCGAAACGCTGTACGAAAGTGATAGATTGATGGCTGGAAGCGACGGGCAGTCCAAGCCTGCGGGCAAGGACGAGCTGGTTTTTGCCGCGCTCGGTGGGCTCGGCGAAATAGGGATGAAT
Organism: Hyphomicrobiales bacterium; assembly: GCA_038329675.1. Classification (GTDB taxonomy): domain Bacteria; phylum Pseudomonadota; class Alphaproteobacteria; order Rhizobiales; family Hyphomicrobiaceae; genus JANXVY01. The sequence continues at coordinate 7,864 of JBBQNE010000107.1, forward strand.
GTCTACCTTTACGGGTATGGTCCGCCCAATGAGCGGCAATGGCTGATGGTTGATCTGGGGATTACGTTCCCAGACGACACGGAGCCGGGCGCCGACATCGTGCTGCCCGACCTCAAATTCATTGAAAGTAACCGCAAGTCGCTCGTCGGCATTGTCTTGACGCATGCCCACGAGGACCACGTCGGTGCGCTCCTTGAGCTATGGCCGCGCCTCAAGGCGCCGATCTTTGCTTCACCCTTCACCGCTGGCATGGTCAAAGCCAAAGCCAAAGACAATATGGGCGCCGAGCGCGTCCCGATCCGCGAGATACCGCTCGGTGGACGGTTTAACGTTGGCCCGTTCGACGTCGAACTCGTGACGATGTCGCATTCGATCCCCGAACCGTCCGCACTTGCGATCCGCACGCCCGCTGGCCTCGTGCTCCACACCGGTGATTGGAAGCTCGACCGCACGCCCTACGTCGGCGCGCCGGCCGATGAGGCCAAGCTTAAAGCGCTGGGCGATGAAGGCGTTCTCGCCATGATCTGCGATTCGACCAATGCCATGCGCGATGGTCGCTCGCCGTCTGAAACCGAAGTCGCCCACTCGATCACCGAAATCGTCAAAAGCGCCAAGCGCCGCGTCGCCGTCACAACCTTCTCATCCAACGTCGCCCGCATTCGTGCCGTCGCCGAGGCAGCCGAAGCCTCCGGCCGCCGCCTGATCGTTGCCGGCCGTGCGCTCCATCGCGTCATCGGCGTTGCGATGGACACCGGTTATCTGCCCGACAGCTTCCGTTATCTAGACCAGAACGAAGCCCAGCACGTTGCCCCGCGCGAAGCCTGCATCCTGTGCACCGGCAGCCAGGGCGAACCCCGCGCCGCCGTCGCTCGGATGGCGGCCAACGAACACCCGGCGATCCAGCTATCGAAGGGCGACATGGTCGTGTTTTCCTCACGCACCATTCCCGGCAACGAAAAGCCCGTTGGCCGCATTCAAAACGCGTTCGCCCGCATGGGCGTCGATCTCGTCACCGACGCCGATGCCCTGGTCCACGTTACGGGCCACCCGCGTCGCGACGAACTACGCGAAATTTACACCTGGGTCCGGCCAAAAATCGTCGTGCCGATGCACGGCGAGGCGCGGCACCTCAAAGAAAACGGCCGTATTGCCACCGCGTGTGGCGTTCCTGAAGTCGTCATCGCGACCGATGGTGAAGTCGTCCGCCTCGCGCCAGGCCCGGCCAAAGTCGCCAGTCAAATTCCCGTTGGCCGCTATTATCGCGACGGGAACCTCGTCGTTCCCGCCGACGATGGCCCCGTCAGTCAGCGCCGCAAGCTATCGATATCGGGTATCGCGGTTGTCGCGTTGACGCTGTCGGCCAAAGGCGAGTTGCTCGGCGACGCGCAAGTCACCCTTGATGGCATCCCCGAAACGGCCAGCCGCGGCGAGAGCTTCTACGACCTCGCGCTCGATGCGGTCGATGAGACGTTAGCTAGCCTTCCGCCACCCAAGCGCCGCGACCATGAAGTCGTGCGCGAAGCGGTCCGCAAAGCGGTGCGCGGCGAGATCAACCAAGCGTGGGGCAAAAAACCGATCGTCAAAGTCCTCATCAACGTCGTGTAAGCAGACGCCGCGAACCAGCCCACCGGCAGAAATCGACGGCTGGTCGGGTCGAATATGTCAGTTTTTGCTGTTTGCCATAAAGAACCTCACCATCTCGCGGCTGGCGTCCGGGCCAGCTGGAAATGTATACGATCCGCCGGGACGCCCACCCGACCACGCATGGGGTCCATCAATGATCGTCCAACTCTCTAATTGAACGTTTCCACCTACACCGACCCAATAGTCTTTTATGTATTGAGGGTCAGCGCTGGTTTTTTTTACCAGCGATTTATCGACGTTGTCTGAGCCGAGCAGTTGGTTGACGATGTGTTGGGCGTTAATCGGGTTGACCGTTGTGTCGTTGTCGCCCTGAAAAACAATCGTTGGGACAAATGTGTCTTGACCATTCAGCGTACCCACCGTTCCGTATTTCATGGCTGCCGCAGCTGAGAACATGTTTGTTGCAGCGCCGTGTGCAATGCCTGAATGAATTCCAATGGCTGCAAATTTATCGCTGTATTCCGCACCCAGAATAGACGTCATCGCGCCACCTGCTGACAATCCGCACACGTAAATTCGTGTTTTGTCGATGCTGACTTTGCCCGCCACCTCGTCGATAATGCCAGCGATCAGCGCAGCCTCTCCTCCCCCACGGATCTGGCTTGTGGCATCAAACCACTGCCAACATTTCACAATATTGGCAAACCGGGTTTGCGCGGGATACACAACGTGGAACTTCATGTCTTGGGCAATGACATTCATACCCGTACCCAAGGCAAAGTCGTCGGGGGATTGCTTGCATCCGTGCAACATGACAACCAAAGGCAGCGGCGAAGAAATCGTTTGGGACGGAATGAATAAATTGTAGTCCCGAGACCCTATGTGATTGGTGAATGTGTAGCTATTCCACGTCGATCCGGCTGGCAAAGCATCGTTTCTATTTGCACGATCTGGTGACGCAAATGTAGTTTTCCAAAATGACGCCGTAAAGAGAAAGCTCGCTTTCACAATTGCCCACCAAAAAGATAGAGCGAATTGTATCATTCGTAACCAAAGTTTGAGCATAGGTGCTGCCTCAATACGGGATGTGGGCGTCACTTGCAGCGGGATCAAACCGGCTCATGCTGCCAACCTCCCACATAACGCGCCGTCGTCAGCCTAGCATATGCCGACGTATCGTAACGTCAGCGGGCAGATTAGGTTGCGTCCGCCATCGGCTAATGGCACGTGATCAGACATTTCAGCCGACCGCAGAGCCAGGACGTAACGATCCAGAAGCGCCAGCGATCAAAGCAGCCTGCCAACACGGAACCCTGTATTATAATAGCAATTGTCGGGCGAAGGGTTGCTGCTGTAGGCCGAGCGGCGAGGCAGTGGGGCGTAGTCCAACGAACCGCCCTCATAACCCGGGACGACGAACGATAGCGACGAGTCCGCACGCCTGTCATTCAGGTTTTTGGGTTTGATAATTGGGAAAAATTACCTCCTAAATTCCGACTTTGGCCTGTGCCTCCGCCCCTCACGCCCCCGCCGAAAAACCGCTGGACATCCCGCCCGAGCAAATCAAACTGCCCCCTGCCCCCTGCCCCCTGCCCCCTGCCCCCTGCCCCCTGCC
>JBBQNE010000108.1:0-11058 GCA_038329675.1 Hyphomicrobiales bacterium
TGCGGCGAGAGCCATCGCGTCGTGCCACGCGGTGCGTAGCGTGGCGTCGGCACGCGCGCAGAATAGCCCGTAACCCCAGGCGACCCGGATGGCGAGCAGTTCGCGCAGCGTATCATCGGGCTTGCCGTCGAGTTCAGCCGACCAGCCAACGTAACGGGCGTAGGCAGCCCAACCGCCAATGTCGAACAGGGCGCGAAACAGGTAGTCCTCGATCGCGGCAGGTGGAATGGCAAGGCTGTCGAGGACGGCTGCGATCGTTTCGATTGGATCGTCGGGCAGCGCGAGTACGGTTTTCCGGAAATCGGTGATGCCAATTGTTTCGGGGTTGTGGTCGTGGCGGATGAGGGACCGCCAAGCCGCGTAGGGCTTTAGATGGCGGACCGGCATCCGCCAACTCGATTGGCCCTCGTCGAAGTAGGCGGCGCAGAAGCTCGAAATCTCATCGATCATGAAGCCAACAAGCGAGACGTACCGGTCGCCGCCAGCCAGTGAGTCGAGCACATCTGCGACGGTCGCAACGGTTGCCGCATCAGATCCCTTGCCCGCGCTGTTTGTAGGAGGCCGTGCGGCGGCTGTTCGCACCGCTGAAGGATCAGGGAAACGGGCGGTCAACGCGGGATGAGCTGCGAGTGCGGTCTTTAAGGCGAGATCATTGATCGAACCGTCGGTGAGTGCGTCGCGGTAGAATTGGCGCGGCATCAGCATGTGGGTGCGCGTCGTGCGCTTCAACAGCGCAGCTGTGGTTGCGAATGGCCGATCAGAGAAGCCGAGGAACGGGTTGACGGCGACGAAATGCTTGAGTGGCCAAAGTGGGGCGATCCGCTTGCAAGCGGCGTCGATCTGGCGTTCGAGCGAAGCATTGGCGCGTTTCAAATTGACATCCGTTTTGGCGGCGTGAAGGGCGGGTTCGCGTGCTGTGCGTGTGGCCGTCGCGGTCATGGAGAAGCCCCGAGTGTTGAAAAAGGACTGGTTTGTTTCGTTGGTCGGCTCTTGATGCTCGGACGCTTATGACGGGCCAGCTCGCCGTTCGATGGCTGGAGCGGCCTTGAGCAACAGACGATTGGCGAGTGTGTTGAGGTAGAGGCCGTGGCGCAAATGCACGTAGGCGGCCTGCCAGAACGGGTCGGCGGCGTGCCTTGCCATCTGATTTTGGAAGATGGTCAGTGCGGCGAACGATACGACAACGAGCGTGGCGATTGCGATTTCAGGCGGGCCGACGGCGGCTGCGCCGTGGGGCAGGCTTCCAGCGGTAATGTAAGCCATGGCCGCTTGCAGTCCGAAGAAGGCAGCAGCTACCGCGACCGCGGCGAAACCTGTTTGCGCTAAGACGTAACTGTCGGGCCGCTGGTCAATGGCGCCAGCCATCAGGTGCACGAGCGCCATCAGCAGAACGGCACTGAGCGCGACCGATCCGGGGTTGATCGCAGCTGTTGCCCCGACCCCGATTGCAATCGCGGCCGCGACGGCAAGTGTTGCGGCGATAACGAGGCCAAGTGCGATCAGCAAGCGTGCGGGATGGGGCTGGCGAGCGGACTGCGGCGACCACGCTGCTCTCGCAAGGTCCATCACGCTTCCTGAGGCCAGGAATGCGTGTGCTTTATAAAGTGAGTGCGCGATAATGTGGAGCAGCGCGGATGAGAAAGACCCCAACCCGCATTGGAGCAACATAAACCCCATCTGGGCGACCGTCGAATAGGCGAGCTGCACCTTGACCGAAGTTTGGGTCAGCATGACGAGCGAACCAAAAAGCGCCGTTGCCCCACCGATCATGGCGAGTATGTCGAGTGCAGGTGTCGCGAGCAGCATCACATCGGCCAGTCGCAAGATCAAATAGCCACCGGCGTTGATGATGCCCGCATGTAGTAGCGCGGAGACCGGGGTTGGCGTCTCCATGACTTCGATCAGCCAGCCGTGCATGGGCAGTTGTGCGGACTTCAGCAGGGCTGTCAAAACGATTAGAAATGCGGCGGCGGTGACGTAGCTGGAAGCCAAAGGGGATTGCAGCGGTGAAGTTGAAGGCGCCGCCAATGCCGACTTCGCGGCTGCGCCCAAGGCTGCGATATCGAGCGTGCCGAAGGCAGCGTAGAGAAGACCGGCAGCGGCGATCAAAGATGCATCCCCGATCCTGCTGATCCAGAACTTCTTGGCTGCAGCGCGCTGCGCGGCTGGACGTTCAGGATAGAAGATGAGGAGCTTATTTAGCGCTACGCTGGTTGCGACCCAGGCAAAGATCAGCACCACAAGGTTGCCCGCCAGGATCAGCACAAGCACGGCCGCGAGCGTCAGTAACAGCCATCGCGTGAAAGCAATGTGGCCCTGATCGCCATCGAGGTAATTGCGACTATAACGGACGACGATCAGGCCAATGAAGGCGACCAGCGTCAACATAATAGCGGACAGCGCATCGAGATAGATCGATAGCCCGATGCCTGGCGCGATAGATATGGCATGTGAGGCAAGGGGGCCGTACAGCATAACCAGTACGCCGCTGGCGAGTGCGAACACGAGCGCTGCCGCCGCCGCCCATATTGCAAGATCGGCGCAGCGTCGCGCGCTCGTAGATGCATATGGCATCAGCGCAGCGGCGATCAAAATGGCAGGGCTCGCGAGTGCGATCAGCGGCAACACGGTTTGCATAGGATCTCCGGAGTGGATCGGCGCAGGTCAAGGCGCAACAACTCAACTCGCCGTCCTCTAACGGCTCCCGGTCGTTCTTTAAATTTCAAAGATTGAATAGGTTCGTTTGATAAAATAGAACGATCCCTATGCCTCATCTTAACTATCATCATCTCCGGTATTTTTGGATCATCGCCACCGAAGGCAGCATGAGCCGTGCCGCACGACGGCTCAACGTGTCGCCATCGTCGCTTTCGGTGCAATTGAAGGCGCTCGAAACTCAACTCGGGCAGTCACTTTTCGAGCGTAAAGGCCGTGCGTTGGTATTGACGGAAGCGGGCCGGATTGCGCGCGCGTATGCCGATACGGTGTTTGCCTCTGGGCACGAATTGCTCGATGCGTTGACGGGACTGTCGCCCGGTCGGCAGGTGCTTCGGGTCGGCGCGGTGGCGACACTATCGCGAAACTTTCAGATCGGCCTGCTGCGGCCGCTGATTGGTCGGCCGCGCTTAGAATTGATTGTACGCTCAGGCGGCTTGGCCGACCTGCTCGCGCAACTCGACGCGCACAAGCTTGACGTCGTGCTGTCAAACCAGCCAGCGCTGACAGATGATGACACCGTTCTTGAAACCACGCTTCTTGATGAGCAGCCCGTTAGCATTGTGGGACGGCCTCTCGCTAAGCGCGCCGCGTTCCAATTTCCGCAGCGTTTGGCTGATGAGCCGATTTTGTTGCCGGGCCGTGGCAGTGCCATCCGCTCGGCTTTTGATGCGATCGTTGGCCGTGCAGGGATTGAGCCTAAGATCATCGCCGAAGTCGACGACATGGCGATGATGCGATTGATGGCGCGCGAAAGTGGTTGCTTGGCGCTCGTACCGCCCGTCGTCGTGATCGACGAACTAAAGGCGCGGCTGTTGGTTGAGCATTACCGGATTGGGGAACTCAAAGAGCAGTTTTACGCGATTACGCGACGACGAAAGTTGCCAAACCCGCTGGTCGTCGAATTGTTCGCTGGAGCAAGTGCGGCGGCAAATATTGGCGGCCTGCGCACGTCTCGTTTCAGTCGGTAAGACCGACGAGTGTGCGATCGCGTCGGACGTCAATTGGCTTCACGTTTGTCTGGCTGGACCGCGCTCAGCGATGGGATCGACGATGGTCTTTGCGTTTCCGTCAACACGGCGGGCTGTAGCGTGTTGGTGTTGGCGAGCTTGGCTAGGCTTGCCGCAAGGCCCGGTGGAAGTTTTGACAGGTCCGCAGGTGGCTTTGGGGCCCGCACGTGCGGCAACGTCGGCGGCACCGCCGTTAGCGCAGCAGCGTTGCCGTTGTCGGACGACGGATGCGCAATCATTTGGCGCATTCCGTTGCCTGGAGCGTGACCCGCGCCATTGCCGTTCGAGTGTCCATCGCGGTTTGAATGGCCCGGCCCGTTTCCGTGGCTGGTTCCGTTCGCTCGGCCGTTGCCATTTGTGACCGTGCTGGCAAATCCATTCCTGTTGCTCTTCAGAGCAGCGCCGAGCATCGCGATGGGGTCGGCGGCAACTGGCACGGACGACGGTGTAACCGGTTGTGTGACGCTGGTGCGGAACAGTGCTTCAAGATCGGTATCCAAAGCCGTCGCAGTACGGCTCCCAACGTAACGGTCTTGATCGTTAGCCCCGCGATTGAAAGTAAGTGCATCGGGAACAAAGGGCTCGGCGTACGGATCGTTATAAACGTCCCCTACCGGCTGTGGAATGTGGGCAGGGTGAGTTGGATATCCAGGCGGCATTTGATGCTGCGATGGGTCGTAGTTGCCATCGAAGTTAGGCGCCGATGTGTGTGGGTGGTCGTCAATAGTCAGCGGGAAAGCTGGCGATCCGAAGCTTGGTTCCGACTCCCTGCTGCCCGGTTGCATCGTTTGGGTCGGTGACAAACTGGCAGGCGATGTGGGACGTCCAACTTCTTTGCTTTTGCCACGACGTTTCAAGCGTCCGCGCGAACTATCTTTCGCAGCTGCCGCCGCAACAGCTGCAACCGTCACAGGTTGATCGACCGACGTTCGTTTCGGTTTGCGCGCCGTTCGACGGAATAGTGAACCTGGCTGCATGCTGTGTTCGGCTTTGCGCACGAGTTTCAGCAATTGCATCACTTCGCGGTCCGGCATTGGGTCGCCGTAATAAAAGCCCTGTGCAAAGACGCAGCCAATCCCGCGAAGGAACGCCACGGCTTCTGGATCCTCAACCCCGTCGGCTACGACCTTCTTGCCAAGTTCAAGCGATAGCGCAACGAGGGACCTAACGGCTGGCGCTGCGGCCGTCTCGCCGCCTTCGGCGGCTTGCACGAGGTCGCGATCAAGCTTCACCATGTCGAACGGCATTTGTGAGAGATACGCCAGGTTCGTATAACCCGCACCGAAACCGTCGAGCGTAAGCTCTGCGCCAACGCCATCAATGATGTGAAGGATTTCGCTCGCCTGTTCGGGATTTTCCATCACAATGGATTCAGAAATTTCAAGCCGTAGTGAGCCCTTCGGCAACACGCCGTGATCGAGAATGCGGCGAACTTCGCGACCGAGTTCGGGCCTAAACAAAGCCTTCGTCGCAACATTGAAGCTAACGAACAACGGACGCTCGCTACGTGGCAATTCAGTCTGCCAACGAGCAGCGTCCTTGGCGGCCCGGTTGAGCGATTGGGACCAGATCCGGCTGACGATATCATTGCTGGTCGGCATATCAATTTGTGTTGGGTCGATGAGCCCCTGCTCGGCGTGTTCGACACGAATTGAAGCTTCGAAGCCGGCCAGTTCCTGCGTCGGAAGATAGATGATCGGTTGATATAAGACTTTGATTTGGCCCTTTTCTAACGCGCGCTCAAGGAACGCTGCGAGATTGGCGGACGGTGCGGGCATACCGCGCATGTCGGTTTGAAAGATTTCGATCCTGTCGACGCCGGTTTGCTTGGCTCGCGCAACGGCGATTTCGGCTGCGTCCAACAGATCGAGCTGACGGGCCTCACTGCCGTCGAAAAACGCGATCCCGAGGGAGCCGGTCACGACGATATCTTGGCCATCAATTCGAATTGGCGCGCGGATCGACCGGCGGATGTGCTCGGCCTCGCGTGCGAAGTCCTGTGGGTTGCGTTCGTCTTCGAACAGGATCGCAAACTTGTCACCAGCTAAGCGCGCCAGCATATCTTTACGCGCCACGTGGTGTTGTAGGCGGCGCGTGATGGTCAGCAGCAAGCTGTCACCAATAGGCATTCCGTGCTGTGCGTTGATTGACTTGAAACGGTCGAGGTCGATGATCATTACCGATGGCCGCAACCGCTCGTCAGACCGTGCACGCTCCATGGCGTTGGCCAGACGGTCGAGGAACAAAGCGCGGTTTGGGATGCCGGTCAGGCTGCAGTAGACGGCATCGTGGATGAGCCGTTCGTGCGCGCGTTTGACCTCGGTGATGTCGCGCACGAGGCCAACAAAGCGGTTGGAGCGTGGGTCAGCGCCCGGCACTCCTGCCGCCTCGATTTCAAACCAGCGCGTACTGTTGTCGGCGTGGCGCAAGCGAAACTCAGATGACAGCGCGGCGCCTTGTTTGGTTTGCACGGCGGAAAACGCCAGGCGGACGCGCTGACGGTCGGCTTCGTGGACGTATTTTAGGAACTCTGGCAACTTATTTGACAGCGTGCCCGCCGCAAGGCCGAGGACGTTGTCGACCATCGGAGAAAGCTTCACCTCGTTGCGTGAAACGAGCCATTCGAAGAGGCCCGCGCCGGAGGCTTCCACGGCAAGTGCCGAAATCTGTTGCTCGTTTGATCCAAGCCCACTGGTATATGCTGGCTCAAGGGATCGGAACGCAAATTGCGTGACAGTGAAACCGATCAGCACCACGATCAAAACCAGCCCGGCTGTTACGCCCGACGCTGCGATCTCGGTCGACAGTCGGCCGGTTAAGATCATGCCCGCAGCGAGCACCCAGATAAGTAACAATAGCCACGTTGGCACCAAAGCCAGCGCGCGATCTTCGCCGCGGAGCGCAAGCATACCAATTGTCAGCGCCCCGATCCCGCCGACCGCCATGAATGAAACTCGGGCGAACGTCGAGGCTAGCCGGGGATCAATCACAGCGACGGCGACAAGCGCGATTTGTCCGGCGACCCAGACGCCAAGCAGCATGCGGATGAGGCTCGGCGCGCGCGCCATTCGCAAGAATGTATTGAGAAATACGAGTAGCGATGCGGCAACCGCAGCCTCCGTGGCAGCTCGGTATACCGCGTAGTCGTCGGCTTTGAGTTGGAACAACTTGTGGAAGAAGCCAAAGTCGACGGTCAGGTGGGCCAGGACACACCATGCGACGAGCGCAGCTGTTGGAAAGATCGCCTTATGGTTGGCTGCGATAACAGCCGTCAAAAAGATCGCAAGCAGGCCCGTCAGACCTAACAGGACACCGTTGAACAGCTGACGGTCACGCGCCTTGAACTCGTAGTCGAGCGGTTTCCATAGGTAGACCCGATTAAACCGTTGGCCTGCAAATTCAGCAACATAGGTGATGGTTTGGCCAGGCTCGATGGTAATCCGAAAAATATCTGCGCGGTCGCTGCGAATACGTTCGGGAACGAAGCCTAGCGAGGGCGTCAACGCCTCGATGCGGCGGGCATCGAGATCGGGCCAAACGGCGCCCGACCCAAACATCGTGTAGCGTTCGGCGGTGAGCCAGCGCTCGATGGGCTTGTCGGTTGGGTTGTGGAGCGCGAAGGCAAGCCACGTGGGATTACTCCCGTTGACACTGGCGCGCACCGTCATGCGACCTGCGACAATACCAGCGTCGGCTGCCGTCTCGATTTGTAAGCTATCGCCGCGATTGTCGCTGAGCTCGCCGAGCGAGGTCACCTCGATGCGGTCTTGATCGGGGGACACCGAAATCGCTTTTAGCGCAAAAGCAGGCCCGGCCAACGCGAAGAGCGAAAGCACGGAAACGATCATGGTTGCAAGGACTGCTGTTTTTGCATGCCGATTACGGCTGCACAGACGCGCGACGCTTTTGTAAGCGCCGATCAAGTATCTGACGATGGCATCGCAGCCGGCCATTTCGGTCAGCCCCGAACGACGAGTAAAGACGTGGGATCGTTGCGCGCGGCAACGAGATCGGTCTCGATCAAACCGAAGCGGATGTGGTCGCGCCACTGCCCGTCAATTTCAAGGTAACTGCGCGCAATGCCCTCTCGCTGGAAGCCGTTGCGTTCAAGAACCCGCATTGATGGCGCATTCCCAGGAAGGGTCGATGCCTCTAACCGATGCAGGCCGAGCTTGCCGAAAGCGTATCGCGTCATCGCGCTAACAGCTTCTGTCATGTGGCCTTTGTTGGTGTGGCGCGACGCCATCCAATAGCCGAGTTCGGCCGATTGCGTCACGCCGCGCCGCAGTCCGGACAACGAAATCCCGCCCGCCAGAACGTGGCCGGGCATCAAGAAGATGCCGAAGGCGTAGCCAGTGTCTTCTGCCGCTTCGCGTTGTTGAATTTTAATCCGGGCCCGAAATGTCGTCCGCGTCAATTCGAACTCGGACCACTTAGGTTCGAACGGGACGAGTTGCTCGCGGCTTGCTCCGCGCAGGTCGGACCAAGCGTGGAAATCAGACATCGCAAACGGGCGCAGCGCAAGCGAAGGCGCTCGCACCGTGTAGTCCTCCGTGGCGATGCTTCCCAGCAGGAACACCATCGAAAGCAGCCTTTCCCCTCGTCAAACCCAATTCGGTGGCCCAGACGTCTATCGGGCGGTATTGCCTACGCGACTTCGCCATCGGCATGGCAGCGGTAGGAAGCCGCCGCATCGCTTAGGCAACGACCGCATTCACGCCACTGGCCAGCTCACAAACTCGGGCATGCGCCGCCGCTGCCTCCGCCGCACTTTTACGCCCCGACCCCACGACAACAGTCGACGGTGTCCGGGAAATGATGCGGCCGGCAAGGTCGCGCACACGGTTACAATCGACGGCATCTACTTTGGCAACGAGTTCGGCTGGTGTCAGCACACGACCATGAATTAGCACATGGCGGGCCATCTGTTCGGCGCGAGCGCCTGAACTTTCGAGGCTCATCAACAGCCCAGCCTTGAGTTGCGCCTTGGACCGCTCAACTTCGCGAACGTCGGGCCCGGTTCTAGCAAGCGACAACAGTTCCCCGGCAACGACGTTGACCAGTTCACGGACAGACGCTGCCGCAGTCGCTGCATGGATTTGGAACATGCCGACGTCCTCCAAGCCCCAGGCCGCTGAGTAAATCGAATAACACAAGCCTCGCTTTTCGCGGATCTCCTGGAATAGCCTTGATGACATCCCGCCACCGAGCAGCCCGGACAAGACTTGCGCTGTCATCGTATCTTGCCGACCGTAGGCTGGCCCCTCGAACCCGATCAGCACATGGCTTTGTTCGAAAGCTTTTTGAGAGGAGCGGACGCCGCCTGCATAGCGAGCTGAGACTTCGACGTTTGCACCAGTGTCATCACGGTGCGCAGCCAGCGCTCCGAATAGGGCTTGAGCGTGGCGCACGATATCCTCGTGACGCGCTGCTCCTGCGGCGGACACCACAATCGCGTCTGGTCGATAATGCTTGGCGAGGAAAGCCCGAAGGTCTGCAGCCGTTGCAGCCTCGACGCTGGCTTTCGACCCTAAGATTGGACGCCCGAGGGCTTGGCCTGGAAACGCGGCATCCTGGATTAGATCATAGGCGATCTCGTCTGGGCTGTCTTGAGTGGCAGCGATTTCTTGCAAGATCACTTCGCGTTCGCGGTTGAGTTCGGTTTCGTCGAATACCGAATTCTGCAGAATGTCGGCTAGGATTTCGAGTGCAAGTCCTTCGTCTCCACCCAAAATACGCGCGTAATAGGCGGTGTATTCAAGCGACGTCGCAGCGTTGATCTCGCCGCCAACCTATTCGATCTCTTCAGCAATCTGCTTGGCGCTGCGGGTCGCCGTGCCCTTAAACGCCATGTGTTCGAGCAGGTGTGAGATGCCAGATTGTTCAAGGGTTTCATGGCGCGCACCGACGCCGACCCAAACGCCGAGCGATGTCGTGGCAACGTGCGGCATCTGGGCGGTGACAACCCGCACGCCGTTTGGCAACGTCGTTAATTGGGACAGGTCGATTGGAGTCACGCCGCACCCGCCTTCGCTGCGGGCTGGGCCGCCATCGCGTGACTTTCTACGTATCGTTCCACGGCAGCAAGGTCGTTTGGCAGCACGTCGAAACGCTCCTTATCCGTCATTAAAGGTGACAAACGCTGCGGTAAACCGGGCCGCTGCCCGGTAATTGAAGCCACCGCATCGGGAAATTTGGCTGGGCTTGCGGTTGCTAGGATCACCTCGGGCACCCCTGCAGTCGGTGCGGAACGACCCGCCTTTGATGCTGCGCCAAAGGCACACGCCGTGTGGGGACAAACGAGATACTGCGCCTCCGCGAGCAGTTTGCGCGTCGCTTCTGCGATCGTGTTTTCGTCTGCACGAACGGCGCCAAAATCGGCAACCATCGCAGCGTGTGCAATGCCAAGTTCGAACCGCCCAGAGTGCGCGAGGCTGGCCATCGCTGAACGCACGAATGCTGGATCGCGGCCAGTCGCTTCAAATAGGTAACGCTCAAAATTCGACGACACGACGATGTCCATGGACGGCGCGCTCGTTGCCGCCACGGGCCGGGTCTCATAGGTGCCGATTTCAAGCGCGCGCGGCAGGATGTCGTTTGCGTTGGACGCGATCACGAGACGATCGACCGGCAGCCCCATGCGGCGAGCCGCGTATGCTGCAAAGATATCACCAAAATTACCAGTCGGCACAATGAATGCGACCCGGCGCCCCGGCGCCCCGAGCGCGACGGCGGCGACGAAGTAATAGGTGATCTGAGCGAGGATGCGCCCCCAATTGATCGAATTGATGCCGGACAAACGCACACGGTCGCGAAAGGCGAGATCATTGAACATGCCCTTTACGAGCGCCTGGCAATCATCGAACGTACCGTCGATTGATACCGCCTTGACGTTGGCTTCCGTTGGCGTCGTCATCATCCGGCGCTGAACGTCAGACACTCGGCCCTCGGGAAATAGGATGACAACATCGACGCGTCGCGATCCGCGAAACGCTTCGATGGCGGCCCCTCCGGTATCGCCCGATGTTGCCCCAACGACGGTTGCCCGCTGGCCACGCTTTTCCAGCACATGGTCCATCAACCGAGCGAGCATCTGCATTGCAACGTCTTTGAACGCTAATGTCGGTCCGTGAAACAGTTCCAGGACGAATTGATCAGGCCCGATCTGGACGAGCGGTGTTGTGGCTGGATGACCGAAACCTGCGTACGCCGCCGCGGCCATCGAGGTCAGCTCGGATCTCGAGATTGAGCCGCCTGTGAATGGTGCGATAACCTCAACTGCGACCTCGTGAAACGGCTGGCCAGCCGTTTCACGAGGTCGCAGTTGAGGTTA
>JBBQNE010000109.1:0-11052 GCA_038329675.1 Hyphomicrobiales bacterium
CGATGCGCCACGCTGATGACGGTTGCAAAGAATAGTTCGTGCGTAAACAATTCCATCATGCGGGCTTCGTTGACTTCATCGAGTGCACATGTCGCCTCATCGAGGATGACGAGCCGCGGCTTGTGGACAAGAAGGCGGGCAAAGCCGACGCGCTGCTGTTGGCCGCCTGATAGGTACTTGTCCCACGCGCACCAAGCTTCAGATGGCGGGCAAGATCGCGATCTTGCGCTGTTCAATCTGGCGATTGGCAGCAAACTGCGCAGTTGCGACTTCGTCGCCGTTCGAGTCGATGATGTGGCACCGAGCGGATACACGGAGGACCGTGCGACCATCCGACAGTAGAGGCAGTAGAGGACTGGGAGTCCGATGCGTTTCGAGCTGACGGAACACCCGTCAGTCAATCGACAAATACCTTGAATTGATCAGCCGAAAATTCAACAATTTCTGTTTGCACTTCGGGACGACAACGGCTCGCGCGGCCTGAGTACGCGGCAGTATGTGCACCGTGTACAGGAGTATTCTCTATGTCCTGACGACCGGCTGCCAGTCGCGACAATTGAAAATTGACTATTGACCGAGGACCACTTTTGCTTTGTCGCATCTGTTAAGTTGGGGTGGGTTATCACTTTGGCAGTTCGTAGAGGACAGCTTAAGTGGGAAATGTTGGGATGGCCTGAATGCGTGACATTAAATTGTTCAGAATCATTGCGCTGTGACTCCCACCCTCTCCGCCAGCACGTTATCAATACGACACCTTGCATTGACGCGGCTGACCCTGCCGTTGGAGATCGGACCATGACGCTCGCCGCGTTTGGTTGGAATAACCGTTGGCAGAATGCCTTCGAGGCGACCGCCGCAGCTAATCTGCTGCCCGCGCGCGTCATCGGCGCACACCGCACTCACTTCGACGTCGTGACCGACGCGGCCGAACTCACGGCGGCAATGACCAAACGCCTGCGCAATGCCGCCGCCGATCCGTCGGATCTGGCTGGCGTTGGCGATTTCATCGCACTCAGTCTGACCGGCAGCGACGGACATGCGACGATCGAAGCTGTGCTGCCGCGAACCACGGCGATAATCCGCAAAGCGTCGAGCCAACCGCACCCCCAGCTGATCGCGGCCAATGTCGATTGGATACTCGTTGTCACCGCGCTCGACGGCGATATCAATCTGCGGCGTTTGGAGCGCTATTTGGCATTGATCGCAGACAGCGGTGCCGCGGCCGCGATTGTCGTCAACAAGTCCGATCTTGCCGACGGCGTCGCCGCTACTCTGGCGCAGATCGCCGCGATCGCACCGGGAGTACCGCTGCACGCTATCAGCGCGCGCGCCTCCAATGGGCTCGACGTCCTCCATTCGTATTTCAACAACAACCAGACCGTCGCGTTGATCGGTTCATCGGGTGTCGGCAAATCAACCTTGACGAACCGGCTCCTGGGACGCGACGTGCAAGCGACCCAAGAGGTGCGCGCCTCCGACAATCGTGGCCGCCATACAACGACACGCCGGCAACTGTTCCTCCGGCCCGGCGGCGGCAGTTTGATCGATACGCCCGGCATCCGGGGGCTTGAGCTATTGAATACCGCCGCATCATCGACGGACAATTTTGATGACATCGATGCGTTAGCCGCTCAGTGCAAATTCCGCGATTGCAAGCATGACCGCGAACCCGCCTGCGCCGTCCGGGCGGCAGTGGCCGCCGGCGCATTGGATGCCGCGCGCCTAGCGCGTTATGCAAAGCACCGGCACTAGCGATAAGACGCCTAGCCAACCCAAAAACACCGCGCTTGCCATTATCGCGATGGTGGCACATCTTCAGGGTGTTTTCCGAGGGGCGCCGGGTCGACCCGGCTGAGATCGGGCCTAGCGCGGCCTGAGCACCCTTTTTAACCTGATCCGGGTCATGCCGGCGGAGGGACGGAGCCGACCTGTGACACGCCTCGCCACACTCGACCAATACAACACATTCTGTGCAGCGCTCCCCCACACGGCGCACGTCGTGCAATGGGGCGGCGCGCACGTGTGGAAGGTCGGCGGCGCATCGGGCAAGGTTTTCGCAATTGGTGGGTGGGCAAAAGGTTGCGACCAACTCGCGGTGACGTTCAAGGTCACGCCGCTCAGCTACGAATTGCTCAAAGACCTACCGGGCGTCCGGCCCGCGCCTTACTTGGCATCCCGCGGCATGAGCTGGGTGCAACGCGTTAGCCCCGAAAGTCTGGATGACGCTGCGCTTTGCGACTATGTGGCGACCAGCCACGGCCTCGCTGCGGCAGGTCTGACCAAACGCCGCCAAATCGAACTCGGGCTGCTCGCACCGCCATCCCAAGAAGTCCGACGAACTCAATCCGCAATAGCGCCGCGCCGCACGACCACGGCGCACGCCGCCCCATCATCATCGCCCCGAGGAGCCCGCCCATGAACAAGCCAACCCGCTCATCCGATCTCGTTCGCCCAACCGTGACCACCGGTCCAATCTCTGCCTCGCGCAAGCTCTATACGAGCCCGAACGACAATAGCATCCGCGTGCCGTTTCGCGAGATCGCGCTGGCCGATCCCGCCGAGCCCACGTTCCGGGTCTACGACGCATCGGGGCCCTACACCGATCCCGACGCCACGATCGATGTCGAAGCGGGTCTCCCGCGCAATCGCGCAACCTGGGTCGTGGAACGCGGCGGCATTGAAACCTACACGGGACGCGAAATCCAACCCGAAGACAACGGCAACGTCGCTGGCAAAGCGCTGGCCCGCGCCTTTCCAATTACGCCGCAGCCAATGCGCGCACTGGCTGGCGCTCCCGTTACGCAGCTCGAGTTCGCCCGCGCCGGTATCATCACAAAAGAGATGCGCTTCGTCGCCCACCGCGAAAACCTCGGCCGCACAGCAGCTCTTGCCCGCGCTAAGGATGCGCTCGCCGACGGTGAGAGCTTCGGCGCCGCACTACCAGAACACATCACGCCGGAATTCGTGCGCGAAGAAATCGCCCGAGGCCGGGCGATCATTCCAGCCAACATCAATCACGCAGAGTTGGAGCCGATGATTATCGGCCGCAACTTCCTCGTCAAAATCAACGCCAACATCGGCAATTCGGCGGTCACGTCTTCGGTTGAAGAAGAGATCGAGAAAATGGTCTGGGCCATCCGCTGGGGCGCCGACACGGTCATGGACCTGTCGACGGGGCGGAATATCCACAACACGCGCGAATGGATCTTGCGCAACGCACCCGTTCCGATCGGCACGGTTCCGATTTATCAAGCGCTCGAAAAGTGCGGCGGCGACCCCGTAAAGTTGACGTGGGAAATGTATAAAGACACGCTCATCGAACAGTGCGAGCAGGGCGTCGATTATTTCACGATCCACGCCGGCGTGCGGCTGCCCTACATTCCCCTGACCGCCAATCGCGTCACTGGCATCGTCAGCCGCGGCGGTTCGATCATGGCAAAGTGGTGCCTCGCCCACCACAAAGAGAGCTTTCTCTACGAGCGCTTCGATGAAATTTGCGACATCATGCGGGCCTACGACGTTTCGTTTTCACTGGGTGATGGCCTCCGTCCAGGCTCGATTGCGGACGCCAATGACCGAGCCCAGTTCGCCGAACTCGAGACGCTGGGCGAACTGACCAAGCGTGCCTGGGATAAGGGCTGCCAGGTGATGATCGAGGGGCCTGGCCACGTGCCGATGCACAAAATCAAAATCAACATGGATAAACAGCTGCGCGAATGTGGCGAAGCTCCATTCTATACGCTTGGACCGCTAACGACCGACATCGCGCCTGGCTACGACCACATCACGTCGGGTATTGGCGCTGCGATGATCGGTTGGTTTGGCTGCGCCATGCTCTGCTACGTGACGCCCAAAGAGCACCTTGGCCTGCCCAACCGCGATGACGTCAAAGTTGGCGTCATCACCTACAAGATCGCTGCCCACGCCGCCGATCTCGCAAAGGGCCACCCGGCGGCCCAACTGCGCGACGATGCGTTGTCTCGCGCCCGCTTCGACTTCCGCTGGGAGGACCAATTCAACCTGGGGCTCGATCCCGATACTGCGCGCGAATACCACGACGAGACGATGCCGAAGGATGCCCACAAGGTTGCTCACTTCTGCTCGATGTGCGGGCCCAAATTCTGCTCGATGAAGATCACCCAGGACGTTCGCGACTATGCCGCCAGCACCAACGCGGGCAAATCAGCCATGATCGAGGCCCAAAAGGGTATGGACCAGATGAGCGAGAAGTTCCGCTCGTTGGGCGAAAAACTCTATGTCGACGCGGACGTCGCATCGGCCGCCGCTACGCCAACGCGCGATCCCGGCGCCGAGGGTCAATCGGTGGAGGCGGTCAAGGAAAGCAACCGCGCGCTTGGGTAGGCTGGTATTATTGACGACCAAAGTCAGATGATAAGCATCGCTGGTGATTTGCGGCGTTGTGCAGCAACGGGACGCGTGGAACACCTCGTGCGGTCCATGCGACTTTAGCGATAAACTTTTTAGTGGCGATCCACATAGCGATCGCGATCGCGAGCTAATCGCCAGCGTCAATTCTGACAGACGATCAATATCGTATCGTGGTAGGCACAGCCAACGTCATGCGTTGCGTTCCGGAGGCTCCAAGTTGCATCCCACTTTTACACGATCACGCGGCACAGGCCCGACGCGCGATAAGCCAGTGGCATCGATGTTTACAACAGGTGTCCCGTTCGTAGTCATCGCGGTCGCCATCGCCTCGGCCGCGACCCCGGCCCACGCCGACCGCGACGCTGTTAAAAGTGCCAAAAGCTGGAGCTACCAGCTTGCTGGCGACATGCGCTCCACAGCCCGGGCAAACTCCGATGTCGCTGTGGTGGACCCCGATCACACCGGCAGCCCAACGAGGCTCAAGACCAAGGCGAACGGTGGCAAGCGCGCCGTGCTCGCCTATATCTCGATTGGCGAAGTCGAAGACGGTCGCGCCTATATGAAATCAAGCGAAGCCAAGCGTTGGAGTACGGGCCAGTCCCAGGGCTGGAAGGGCAACTACGCTGCGCGCTACTGGGATGACGGCTGGAAGTCGCTCGTCAAATCTCGCGTCCGAAAAGCGCTCGCGGCCGGTTACGATGGCGTCTATCTCGACCGCGTTGACACCTACGAGCGCGTCAAGGCGCCGAACGGTGGGCGTTCTGAAATGATTAGCCTCGTCAAAGAGGTGGCAGCTGAGGCGCGCGCAACGCGTGGAAACGCGGCCGTCATTGTCCAGAATGGCGAAGAATTATTGACGGATAAAAGCTACGTCGCAGCAATCGATGGCGTCGCAAAAGAGAGCCTATATTACGGCGTTCGCGGCACTGGCGTTCGCAACAACGATGGCGATATTCGCGAGAGCAAAAAGCTCTTGAAGAATGCCAAGGATCAAGGAAAAGTCGTCTACGTGGTCGAGTATCTGTCAGGTGAGAGTTCGCGAAAAGCCAAGAGTGAAACTGCGCGAGACGGGTATGTCGGGAACACAACGGCCTCGCGTAGCCTAGAAAAGGTTCACAGCGACGACGATTGAGCCACTGTTTTAGGGTCGGATGCATGATGCAAAGGCCAAATCATAAAGCGTGGCCTCATCGCCCGTCGGGTGCGACCGCCAGCGACGCAGTGTTCCGCACCATGGTTATCCGTACCAAAGCTATCGGCCCCATTACGAACTGCGCCTCCGCCACGAACTCCAAACCACCAGCAATGGGCAACGCCCCAATGCGCCGCTGTCTGGGATCGCTCGTACTGCTCAGCCTGTTCGTCAGCATCTACAGTGGCGCGGCAAAGTCCCAACCGACGGCAGCTTGTATGCTGTTTGAGAACTCAAATTACGGCGGCCAATCCCATGCAATGGCGCCAAACACCTCGACGGCTGCTTTGGGCGCGATGGACGATAAGGCGTCATCGGTCAAAGTGGCGCGCGATTGTATCCTCGTTGGCTATGATGCCGCCGACTTCTCGGGTCCCGCTCAAACGTTTGGCCCAGGCGATTACCCGGAGTTGCCGACGGGCTGGAACGATCGTGTCTCCTCAGCCCGTTGTTCGTGTCGACCCTGAAAGTCTGGTCGTCGCCGCTCTTTCCCAGCCCGTCATTCGCGTCTAACGTCGGTATGTTCGGTTGATCCACGCGGTGAGGGCATGCTCAAATCTTTGACTATTCGATCTGTCTTCGCAGCTGTTGCAATTTTGTTGGCGCTCGCCGCGCCGACGTTGGCTGCCAAGACCATCATCAAACGCGGCTTCATCCCCGGAGGAGCGCCGACCTTGCCGTGCACGATCCAGGTTGATTTTACGAGCGTGTCCGTCGGGCCCGACTACGACACGTTCACCGCCATGCAGCGCTACATTGTGGATACGCGCGACGTCGATTCCGCCGACGCATGGGGATGGGGCAAGCAGGGCGAATTTACCCTCTGCCTTGTCGTGTACGACGCCAAAGAAGCGCCGAGCATCCTCGACCAATTGACAAAGCTCGTCCCGCCGACGCCGATCGGAAGCGGCGGACCAACGGTCGTCAAGCGCGGTGCCGCTTGGAAGGGCTAAGACACGTTTGATGGCGGTTTTCGGCGTACGAGGAAGGTGTGCCTTCCCGGGTCGCCCGCCGTCACGTGTTCGCTGCCACCCAAGGCCTCGAGTTCGTATGGCTCAAATAGCGCTATCGCTTCAGACGGCGTGTCGAGAAATGAGGGATGATTGTCGGTCGTGTCGTTATACCCAATGACAACGATGCCACCGGGGTTCAGCGCGCGTAGCGTCTCATAGAGCGCTACTTCCGTCTCGGCTGCCGTGTCGATCCCCCAGCCAAAGACGCCGTTGAGCACGATCGCATCAAACGAGCCAGGTTCGACATGGCGCGATAGGTTCAAATAGCTGTCGATGATGTGACGATCTTGGCTGCCGTATTTGGCTTGCTCAGGATCTATTTCGATCGTCCAGTACTCAGCGTTGCGAAACATCGCTGCATAAATTTTCGTATACCACCGGCAGCCGACGAACAGCACGCGCCGCACGTTTTGGTCCCGTGCGAGCGCTGGCAAAATAATGTCTTCCAGCACACGGCGATTGGGTACTTCGAGCCGAAAGTCGAGACCAGACAATCGTACCGTCTTCACCTGATAGCGGACCTCACGCAGCGTTTCGACGACGCTGGCGGGTAACAGGTTGCGAACGAGGGCTTTGGCAGTTGTTTTGACCGACATCGACCACCGCTCCGCGCATTGAAATTCTGCTGTGGCAGACGTCAACACAACTCGCTTAAGGAACACTTTACTCCGCTTAGGATCGCTGCCTTCAGGGTCCCGCCTGTGGTCGTCGCTATCATCTCAGTGCATAGCTCCCACCGGCTTCCCGTTGTCCTTTTGAATTGACAACCGGATGTGCCAGCCACCAAGTGGTTGTGACTAACTTTCATCTTGGTCGGCCGTGCTGCGTTTGCTGAAAGCCAAGTATACGGAGTAGCTGATGGACGAGATAAGTAAACGACGACGGCTCGCGTCGAGGCGTCTTATCCGTTTGGTGTTGGCGGCCGTTGCGAGCCTCGGTGCACCCGCGATCAGCCAGGCGCAGCAGGGCCCACCGCCAGCTTTCCCCGTTACGTTCGCAACGCCTGTGGCAAAGCGGATCACGAATTGGGACGAATACTCCGGTCGATTTGAAGCGGTATCGAGCGTCGATGTCCGGGCCCGGGTGTCAGGGTTTATCGAGAATGTGCACTTCAAGGACGGGCAGGTCGTCAAGGTCGGCGATTTGCTGTTTTCGCTCGATAAACGTTCATTCGAGCTCTCTGTTGAAAGTGCTGCTGCCGAAGTTGCCCGCACCGAAGCGCAAGTCGAGGTCACGTCAGCCGATGTCGATCGCGCCGAACCGTTGGTCAAAAGCCGCACGATATCTGGCCAAGCCTTCGACCAGCGCCGAGCCAATCTTGCCGTCGCCCAAGCGTCAAAACAGGCAGCCGAAGCTGCACTCAAGTCAGCAAAGCTGAACCTTGAGTGGGCTGAGGTACGCGCGCCGATTGCTGGACGCATCTCCGATAAACGCGTCGATGTCGGAACGCTGATTAGCGGTGGCGGCGCTGCCCCGTCCCCAACCTTGCTAACGACGATCGTGTCGCTCGATCCCATTCACTTCGTGTTCGACGTCTCCGAAAGCGACTTTCTGCGCTATTCGCGCCTGTTCTTATCCGGCGACCGATCGAGTTCGCGTGATTCTGCAAACCCGGTCCGCATCCGGCTCGCTGACGAAAAAGACTGGCCCCACACCGGCAAAATGGACTTCGTCGATAACCAGTTATCGGTGCGGTCGGGCACGCTACGTGGCCGGGCCGTAGTCTCTAACACCAGCCAGTTATTGCAACCGGGGTTGTTTGCCCGCCTTCAGCTGTTTGGCGGCGAGACGGACGCGTTGTTGATACCCGACAGCTCGGTCGTGTCAGATCAAGCCCGTAAAATCGTCTTCACCGTTGGAAAAGACGATGTCGTTGAAGCCCGGCCCGTGACACTGGGCCCGATCGTGGATGGGCTCCGTGTCGTCCGCGATGGCATCGACAAAGAAACGAAAATCATTGTTGACGGTCTGGCTAACCCAGCCGTGCGGCCAGGGACGAAAGTCACGCCAACGGCTGGCACAATCAAATCGGCAGCCGTCAACTGATCAATCTCGGCTGTCGGCTATCGAAATCAACGACACGGCATGACCCGGCTGTGGAGTAAGGAGCCCCAATGCGGCTATCACATTTCTTCATCGACCGGCCGATTTTCGCGTCCGTTCTGTCGCTGCTGATCATCATCGTTGGTATGATCGCACAACGGGCGCTACCGATCGCTGAATACCCCGAGATCGCGCCACCGACCGTCAACATTACAGCGACCTATCCTGGCGCGACCGCACAGACGATCGCCGAAACGGTGGCAACGCCGCTTGAGCAAGAAGTCAACGGCGTCGATAACATGCTCTATATCGTCTCCCAGTCGACGGGCGACGGACGGCTATCGGTCAACGTTGTTTTTAAGCCCGGCACAAACATCGATCAGGCACAGGTTCTGGTCCAAAACCGCGTTGCTGTCGCCCAGCCCAGACTGCCAGAAGAAGTGCAGCGGCTCGGCATCGTCGTCCGCAAGGCTTCGCCAGACCTGATGATGGTCGTGCATATGATCTCGCCCGACGACACGCGCGATCAGCAGTATATTTCGAATTACGCCACGCTCTATGTCAAGGATGTTCTGACCCGGGTCGATGGCGTCGGCAACGTTAACATCTTTGGCGCGCGTGATTACTCGATGCGCGTTTGGCTTGACCCAGCCAAGGTCGCCGCACGCGGCCTCACCACCGGCGAAGTTGTGGCAGCGCTTCGCGCTTCAAACCTGCAGGTCGCAGCGGGCGCAATCAACCAGGCTCCAGCGACCTCACCTGGCGCCTTCACGCTCAACGTCAAAACACTCGGTCGATTGTCGTCGCCAGAAGAGTTCGCAGACATCGTCGTCCGCTCAGAGCCGGGCGGGCAGGTCATCCGCGTCCGCGATATTGCAAGGGTCGAACTTGGCAGCCAGGATTACACCGTCAACGCGTATCTCAACAATAAGGTCGCAACCGCGCTGGTCATCTTTCAGCGGCCCGGATCAAACGCGCTGGCCACAGCGGCCGCCGTCAAGGCTGAAATGGAGCGTTTGAAGAAAGATTTTCCCTCGGGCGTGGCCTACTCCGTCGTCTACAACCCGACAGAGTTTATCCAGGCCTCGATCGATGAAGTCGTCAAGACGTTGATCGAAGCGATCCTGCTCGTCGTCGTTGTCGTCATCTTGTTTCTCCAAACCTGGCGAGCCGCGATCATTCCGATCCTCGCCATCCCCGTGTCATTGATCGGGACGTTTGTGTTCATGGCCGCGGTCGGCGTGTCGTTCAACACGCTGTCCCTTTTTGGCCTCGTGTTGGCGATCGGCATTGTGGTCGATGACGCTATCGTCGTCGTCGAGAACGTCGAGCGCTATCTGCGCCAGGGCTATTCGCCAAAGGAAGCTGCGCACAAGACAATGGACGAGGTCGGTGGCGCTTTGCTGGCCATCTCGCTCGTGCTTGTCGCCGTGTTTCTACCGACCGCTTTTATCGCGGGCCTCCAGGGCGCATTCTATAAACAGTTCGCGATAACGATCGCCGCTTCGACGGTGATCTCGTGCATCGTATCGCTGACGCTGTCACCGGCGATGGCAGCCCTGCTGTTGAAGCCGCACCAGGCCCACGCCGAGCCTACTGGCGTACTCGGCGCTTTAGGTGCCCCGCTGCGCTGGTTCTTCGCCGGGTTCAATCGAGGGTTTGATTGGCTAGCCAATAGCTATGCTTGGCTCACCGGGCGCCTCGTGCGGATCGTGACCATCATGCTGATGCTTTACGGCGGGCTGCTGTACATCACCTATGACCGGCTCGCTTCGACGCCAACCGGTCTCATTCCGCAACTCGATCGCGGGTATTTTATCGCCGCTTTCTCGCTCCCCCCGGGGTCCACGCTGGAGCGTTCTGACGCCGTGGTCAAACGGGCTAGCGAGTTGATGCTTGAGACCAAGGGCGTCCAAAGTGCCGTCGCGTTCGTTGGCTTTGATGGCGCAACCTTCACCAACGCTCCAAATACCGGCGTCATCTTCGTTCGGCTTGAAGACTTCAAAGATCGAGGAAAACAAAATCTTTCAAAAGACTCTATCCTTGGCGAACTGCGCGGCAAAATGTTTGCCTTGCGCGACGCGTTTGCATTCGTGCTGGAGCCGCCGTCAGTACCAGGCATCGGGACGGGTGGTGGCCTCAAAGGTTACGTGCAAGATCGCTCCGGCCGAGGTCTTCCAGCGCTTGAAGGCGCGACTTGGGCCGTTGCAGGCAACGCTGGCCAAGTGAATGGTATCGTTCAACCGTTCACATTGTTCAACACGCGCACGCCAGAGATCTTTGCCGATATCGACCGGGTCAAAGCCGAACAGCTGGGCGTTCCAATCGCGCGCGTGTTTGAGACGCTGTCGGTTTACATGGGTTCTTCTTTCGTCAACGATTTCAATATTTTGGGTCGAACGTATCGTGTCACAG
>JBBQNE010000110.1:0-11013 GCA_038329675.1 Hyphomicrobiales bacterium
GCAGCTCAACGAGCGCGTTGGGTTCCTCGACGCCAGCGGCCATCAACCCACGCGGGCGGTGGTACTTAAACGAGCGCCCAATGAGGCGAACGCCGTTGGCCATGAGCGCCGACGCCAGCGTATCGCCCGCATAGCCCGTCATCTGGCGGCCATCGAAGGTGAAACGCAATGGTCGCGACCGGTCGATCCGCCCGCCCGTGGACAAGCGGGCGGCCTGTGATATCTCCGCCGAAGTCAGCGCAAGCCGCGTCATTGGCTGGCCCCCGCCTGCCGTGCTGCGTGAGCTAATCTGTGATCACGCGCAAGGGCGACTCCGGTGATCTCATGGCTCGTCACGTTGCGGGTCACGACCAGCCAACTGCGGCAACCGCTAGCGTGCCACCACAGCTCGTGGAGCTTGCCATTGGGATTTTCGCGCAAGTAGACGTAGTCATACCAGTCGGTCTCATGCTGCGGGCGCGTGACGCTTGCGTCGCCGTAGTAGCTAAATTCCTCCGACCCGCGTGGGCCGCAATAGGGGCATGTCAGCCGCATAACGTGTGACCTTAGTGGAGATTGGGTTGGGCGCCCTGGCCCTTTTCGTCGATGACGCGACCCGCCGCGAAGCGCGACAACGTATAGTTCCGCGCAACGTCGTGTGACGTATCGCGGGCCATCAGGTGAGCAAAGCAATCCCCGGCCGCTGGCGTCGCTTTAAAGCCGCCGTACGACCAGCCACCGTTCAGGTACAATCCCGGCGCGCCAAGCTTGTCGATGATCGGTGAGCCGTCCATCGACATGTCGCATACGCCGCCCCACGAGCGAACGATCCGGACGCGGCCAATGCCCGGCATCATCGCCATGCCGCCCTCGCACACGTCTTCAACGACAGGCAGGTTGCCGCGTTGCGCATAAGAGTTGTAGCCGTCGATATCCCCGCCAAAGACGAGGCCGCCCTTGTCTGACTGGCTGATGTAGAAATGCCCCGCGCCAAACGTGATCACATTATGGACGAGTGGCTTGATGCCTTCCGTGACGAACGCTTGCAGCACGTGGCTTTCGATTGGTAGCCGATCAATGCCCGCCAACGCTGCCACTCGCGACGTGTTGCCAGCAACCGAAAGGCCAACTTTGTCGGCAGCGATCGTTCCGCGCGAGGTCTCCACCGTAAACCCGCCAGCTGCCAGTTCCTGGATACCGCGCACCTCGCAGTTCTCGATGATATCGACGCCAAGGGTATCAGCGGCCCGCGCATAGCCCCACGCCACGGCATCGTGGCGGACCGTGCCCCCGCGCCGTTGCAACAAACCGCCACGGATTGGAAAGCGTGCGTTTTCATAATCGATAGCTGGCACCATTGTGCGAACCTGATCCGCCGACAACAGTTCGACGTCGATCCCGTGGAGCCGCATCGCGTTACCACGCCGCGCGTACGCATCGCGCTGAGCATCGGAATGGTAGAGGTTCAACACGCCCCGCTGGCTGACCATCGTGTTGTAGTTGAGGTCTTGCTCCATCGTTTCCCAGAGCTTTAGGGCGTGCTCGTAAAATGGAATATTGCCGTCGAGCATATAGTTCGACCGAACGATCGTCGTATTCCGGCCGACATTGCCGCCACCGATCCAGCCTTTTTCCAACACAGCAACATTGTTGCGGCCGTGTCGGCGGGCCAAAAAGTAGGCCGTCGCTAAGCCATGACCGCCACCGCCCACGACGATGATCTCGTACTGCTTCTTTGGGCTCGCAGCACGCCATGCACGTGGCCAGACCGGCGCCTTTCGGACCGCCTGCTTTACGAGTTCAAACACCGAATACTTCATGTCCAGGTGCCTCAGCAGTCGAGCGTGTTGTCACGCTCCCATTCGGTCAGATGACGTGAATATTCATTCCATTCGGCTAATTTCAACTTCGCGAACGGCTGCGTGAATGCTTCTCCAAGACCCGATTTGATAACGTCAGACGCAGCAAACGTTCGGATGGCGTCGAGCAGGTTCAACGGCAGCTTCTTCGCATCGGTAATCGTATGGCCATGGGCATACATGTCGATATCAAGTCTGGGGCCGGGGTCGCGATTGTTGCAAATCCCGTCGAGCCCGACCGTCAATAAACCAGCTTGAAGAAGATACGGATTGGCTGCCCCATCAGGAAGCCGGAACTCAAAACGGCCAGCCTCTGGGATCCGGATCATGTGCGTCCGGTTGTTGCCGGTATACGTGATCGAGTTTGGAGCCCACGTTGCGCCAGACGTGGTGCGTGGAGCGTTGATGCGCTTATAGGAATTGACCGTCGGATTTGTGATCGCTGCAAGCGCATCAGCAGAATGAATGAGCCCGCCGATGAAGCTATAGGCGAGCTTCGACAATCCCAGTGGCCCAGACGGATCGAGAAATTCGTTTCGCCCGTTTTGCCATAGCGATACGTGTGAATGGCAGCCGCTGCCGGTCAGCGACGCGAATGGCTTTGGCATGAACGTCGCACGGAGCCCATGCTTCTCTGCGATTGATTTCGTCATGTACTTAAAAAACGCGTGCCGGTCTGCGGTCTTGAGGCACTCGTCGTAGTGCCAGTTCATTTCGAACTGGCCATTCGCGTCCTCGTGGTCGTTTTGATAGGGCTGCCAGCCGAGTTCGATCATCGCATCGCAGATTTCCGTCACAACCTCATAGCGTCGCATCAACGATTGTTGATCGTAGCAGGGCTTGGTTTGGCGATCACTCGCGTCGTCGACTTGATCACCTGACTTGGCGACGAGGAAATACTCACACTCGACGCCCGTGCGCATTTCAAAGCCGAGGCTATGCGCGTCTGCAATCGCCCGCTTTAGCACCTGCCGCGGGTTTTGCTCGACCGGCTGGCCGCCCATGAACAAATCGCCGGTGACCCACGCAACCTCGCGCTTCCACGGCAGTTGGATCACGGTCGAAGGGTCCGGCATGACCAGTACATCGGGGTCGGCCGGTGTCATATCGAACCATGCGGCAAAGCCAGCAAAGCCCGCGCCACTTTCACAAATTCCATCGATAGCGGTGGCTGGCACAAGCTTGGCACGCATCACGCCGCACAAGTCGACGAAAGAGACCAAGAAATACTTGACGCCGTTCGTCTTCGCATAAGTGCCCAGAGACGCGCCTTGCGCTAATGCGTGTGATGCGACCGGTGTTGCGACCTGCGACATGACCCCCACCTTTCCCGTGTTGAGTGCAGTGTGAATCAGCCCGCCGCAGCCGGCCCCTTGAGGCCAGGAATCCAATCCGTCCCAGCAAGCGGGACCTGCGCCATCGCCGCAGCTTCGACGGTCAGCGCCACCAGATCTTCTGGTTCCAAATTGTGGACGTGGCTCTTACCGTTTGCGCGGGCCAACGTCTGGCATTCGAGCGTCAGGACAGACAGATAATTCGCCAACCGCTTGGCCGCTAGCACGGGATCGAGCCGCTGGGTCAACTCGGGGTCCTGCGTCGTGATCCCCGCTGGATCGCGGCCTTCGTGCCAGTCGTCATAGCAGCCAGCGGTAGTGCCAAGCTTGCGATACTCCTGCTCCCAGCGCGGATGATTATCACCAATCGCGATCAAGGCTGCAGTCCCAATCGAAACTGCATCGGCGCCCAGCGCCAAGGCTTTGGCAACATCGGCACCCGTCCGGATGCCGCCCGAAACGATGAGTTGGACTTTGCGGTGCATGTCGAGGTCAATCAACGCGCGAACGGCTGGCCTGATCGCGGCGAGGATTGGAATGCCGCAATGCTCGATAAAGGCCTCCTGGGTGGCCGCCGTACCGCCCTGCATGCCATCAAGCACGACAACGTCGGCACCTGATTTCACCGCGAGCGCAGTGTCATAGTACGGTCTCGCTGCGCCGACTTTCACGTACACTGGTTTTTCCCAGCGCGTAATCTCGCGCAATTCCAGTATCTTGATTTCAAGATCGTCGGGCCCTGTCCAGTCGGGATGGCGACAGGCCGAACGCTGATCGATGCCCGGTGGCAAGGTCCGCATTTGGGCGACGCGGTCTGATATCTTGCGACCGAGCAGCATGCCACCGCCGCCTGGCTTAGCGCCCTGGCCGATGACAAGTTCCACCGCGTCGGCCCGACGCAATTGATCGGGCTCCATGCCATATCGTGACGGGAGATACTGATAGACGAGTAGTGATGAAGCGGCGCGCTCTTCATCGGTCATACCGCCATCGCCGGTGGTCGTCGACGTGCCAGCGGCCGACGCACCCCGACCCAGCGCTTCCTTGGCTGGCGCCGACAACGAACCAAAGCTCATCCCGGCGATCGTGATCGGTATCTTGATCTCGATCGGCGTCTTTGCGTGACGTGTGCCGAGAATGACGTTCGTGCCACAGCGCTCGCGGTAACCCTCCAACGGATACCGGCTGATCGAAGCGCCCAGAAACAGCAGGTCGTCGAAATGCGGCACCTTCCGTTTTGCCCCGCCGCCGCGGATGTCATAAATGCCGGTTGCTGCGGCACGATGGATTTCGGCGATTGCGTGCTGGTCAAACGTCGCTGATTGGCGCGGCGGCGTGTGAACCCAACGGCTATCGTCTTCCGAGTTCATTAGTAGGACCCCAGATTGTCGATATGGAAATGATAGAGTTTGCGCGCCGAGCCGTAGCGGGTGAACTCAGACGGATCGACCTCGCCGCCAAGCCCAGCGCTATCTAGTAGGGCACGGAGCTGCAGTTTGTGCTGATCGCGCATGGGCTTAGCGATACAATCCGTTCCAAGGCTCGCAACAGTACCGCGCACAAACAAACGCGCTTCGTAAATTGAATCACCAAGCGCATCGCCAGCGTCGCCGAGCACAACGAGCGCGCCAGCTTGCGCCATGAACGCGGACATGTGCCCGATGCTACCCTTGACGACGATGTTGAGGCCGCGCAGCGAGATCCCGCAGCGCGATGACGCGTTACCATCAACGATCAGCAGTCCGCCGACGCCCGTCGCACCCGCCGATTGCGACGCGTCGCCATGGACATGGACCCGGCCCGACATCATGTTCTCTGCCACGCCCGTTCCAGCGTTGCTGCGGATCTCGATCTCGGCGAGCTTGTTCATGCCGCCGCAATAATAGCCGACGTGGCCGTCAATCCGCACCGTGATCGGCGCGTCGAGCCCGACAGCAAGCGCGTGGCGTCCACCGGGATTGCGGATAACGAAACGACCGGACTTTGCATCCTGCAGCGCGGTGTTGACCTCACGCACACTGCTGGCGGCAAGGTCCAGCTGATGTTCATCGAGCATTGCCAGCATGGCTCAGTTGATCCCCCATGCGTAAACTTTGGCTGGCAGAGGCTCCCAAATCCGCGCGGTTTCGATCCCGGGTAGCGGCTGGAGCGCGCGGAACTCCGATCCAAATGCGACCCAATCCTTCGTTTCAGCCATCACGGCAGGCTTGCACGCAACAGGATCGCGCAATACGGCAAACCCCGTCAACGTTCCAACGACAAACGTATAGAACCCATCAAGGTCAACGAGGGCCTGCTCCAGGGCTTGCGATAGGGTATCGCCCGAGCGCATGCGCCACGCGAGATAGGCGGCGGCCACCTCGCTGTCGTTCTCGGTCTGAAAGCGTTCGCCATGGCGGCGCAACCGTTCGCGCAACCGATTGTGGTTCGATAGCGAACCGTTATGGACGAGACAGGTGTCACTGCCCGTCGAAAATGGATGCGAGCCAGCCACCGTAACTGCGCTTTCGGTCGCCATCCGCGTGTGGGCGATGGCATGCGTGCCTGAGAAGCTCGACAGCTTGAAGCGCTCGGCGATCTCAGTTGGATTACCGACGCCCTTATAAATTTCGATCGATCGGCCTTCCGCAAGGATCGTCGCACCCGTGACGTTGTCGATCAGCCAAGCGCGCGCTGCCTCGCCTGAACCATCAATTGTAAATTTGGCATGGTCGTTGACGACGCTAACGTCGACCCTGAAACCAAGTGCCTCGGCCATCTCGGTGCCGATCACCGCCCAGCGCGGCGAACTAAAATCAGCCCGGGCGGTAATTTTCGTACCCCCGCAATCGCCATTGTAGACGGCAAAGCCAGCGCTGTCGGGGCCGCGTTCGACCATCTCTTTCAGCATCAAAGCCGTCAGCGCGCCAAGTTGCGGGCGCATCTGCTCGGACTTGATGTAGAGGCCAGCGATGCCGCACATTCTCAACGATCCTCGACCGCAAAATGCCGACTGCATCCAGCGATCCCGACTAAGCCCGGGCCGCAATGGGGCGTCAATTGCAAAGCAAAGACGTTTCTTGAGGAGAAATATTGCGTGGTCGTCGTTGGCTTAGTGTGTCGTGGTGCCCTCGCCTCAGGCTCTCTTCACTTTGATACGTACATGCCGAGCATCCATAGCCCCATGGTAACCATGATCAGGTTCTCGCTCAGCGAGATGAGCCCAAGCGGCACCTTCGATCCGCCACCGACGCACGCGCAGGTTAATTCGCGCTTGTCGATGTAGACGGCCTTGATGACGCTCGCCGTACCAATTGCGCCGATAACGATACCGACCGGCGCAACCAGCCAAATGAGCGAGCTATCCAAACCAATGAGGGCCATCATGCCAAGGCCAGCATAGAGCTCGAGGAACGGATAGGCGTAGCCATAAGGCACGTAGGCCCGGGCGAGCAGATCGTAGCCCAAGAACCCGTTCACGAAGCCCTCGATGTCTTGCAGTTTCTGGATCGCGAGAACGACCATCGACAGGGCGAAAAACCACTTCAGCCACATCAAAACTGGAAACCCGTCGTAGCGGTTGACGACGATCGTCAGCGCCATGAGCGCAGTCACCGAAAAGATTGCGATAATCGGAGTATATGTTGTGTCAGTCTTGCCACGAACGCGATAGCCGAAATGCTTTTTTAGGTCGCTGTAGCCACCGATCCGCTCGCCGCCAATAAATATGGTCGGCGTCGTTTGAACCCCGTGGGCAGCTTTAAACGCGTCGACCTGCGCGCGTGTCGTCAGCAAGTTGTCATCGACCGAGTAGCCCCGCCGTTCGAGCAACGACTTAGATTTTAGACCGAAGGGACACAGGTGGCCCGGCATCGCCATCCGGTAGAGGGCTGCGCGCTTATCAATGCCGGTCGTTTTTGCACGCGCAACGTCCGGGCTGTCGATGGTTGGAGGTGACGCCATGGTCATATCGGTTGCCGCTTCGCTGTTGTTTTGACCGCTGAGTGCGCTGCTCCCCGATCGGGCCTTCCAGCCGCTTTTGCCGTCGATATCAGCGCGGTAGTTCTAGACAACGCCATTCGCCGAAATTTGTTGCTACGAGCTCAATTATTCTACCGTTATCCCAGTGACATGGGTCCATGGCAAACTATCTATCGTTGGAAATCTTAGCGTTAGAGGCCGTCATGCAATCAAATGCTATCCTCTTTGCCGCAGCCGCGCTCGCAATCGCGGCGGGAACGGCCATTATGGGGTCGCCCGCCAACCAAGCCGCGTCCGTCGACCCGGCCGCGAGCGGCGAAAGCCCAGCATTGGCCGTGGAGTCTGTTTTGACGCCGACTGTGCACCGCGTGCGAGACGAGACCGGCACCGCTGGTCGCACGACCATCGTCGCTCAGGCGCAAGTCACACCGCCGACACCGGGAACGCCAACGACGGCAGCAGGTCCAGCGCCCGTTGCCGCGCCAATTCAAGCGGTTTCTCCAGGCCGATCGCCGCAGCCTGGACCGTCGCAACTCTCGACTGAGCCATTGGCTCCGCAAGGCACTGCAAAAGAGTCAAAGATACACGACGCTATCGCAATGAAGGGCTTAACGCCGGTCGAACCCTCGCCAATTGCAAAATCGTCAGCGCCTAGCGTCATCTTTTTCCACCCCGACGGGACCGGACTCAACCATTGGAATGCGCTCCGCACCCTCACCAAAGGCCCAGACGGCGCGCTTGAGTGGGACCGCTTGCCCCACATGGCTATCTACAGCGGCCACATGGCAGACGCGCTCGCTGGCACGTCCAACGGCGGGGCAACAGTCCATGCCTACGGCGTTCAGGTCGTTGCCCGTTCGTTTGGCCTCAACGGCGAGGCGCCGATCGTGGCTGCCTCCGGCAAGCCCTTTTCCATCATGCAAGAAGCGCTCGGCTCTGGCCGTGGCACTGGGCTCGTCCAGACAGGCCATATTGCCGAGCCGGGCACCGCTGCGTTTATCGCGTCCGTCAAATCTCGCAGCGACCACGCCGAGATCGCCCGACAAGTCGTCCAGTCCGGCATCCCTGTCATTTTAGGCGGCGGCGAAGCCATGCTGCTGCCCAAAGGAATTGCTGGCCGACACGGCGACGGCATCCGCACCGATGGGCTGGATCTTGTCGCCTGGGCCAAGGCCAACGGCTTCACGGTTGTCTACACGCGTGAGGAACTCGCAGGCCTCGACCTGTCCAAGGTCGACAAACTGCTTGGACTGTTTGCCCGTTGGAACACGTTCAGTGATCAAAGCGAGGAAAAGAACGCGCGCGAGGGGCTCGGCCATTACGTGTCGTCGGCACCAACGGTCGCTCAAATGTCTGCGGCCGCACTCGCGATCCTCTCCCGGGGCAAGGACGGCTTCTTGCTCGTTGTCGAAGAGGAGGGCACTGACAACATGGCAAATGAGAACAATGCGCCTGGAGAATTCGAGGCGCTGCGCCGCGCAGACGAGGCCGTCGGCGTGTTGCATCGCTACGTCGAGGCGAACCCGTCGACGCTGTTGCTGATGGCGGCCGACAGCGACGCTGGCGGCATGCAGTTGATCGGCCCTGGACCGGGCCGCGAGATGGAGCCCGACAAGCCGTTGCCTGCAACCTCTAAGAACGGGGCTCCGCTCGACGGCGTTGGCGGCACTGGCACGCTGCCGTTCATGTCGGCGCCCGACCGAAATTTCAGGCGCTGGCCTTTCGCAATTGCCTGGGCGACCGAGAACGACGTGGCGGGTGCAATCCTGGTTCGCGCTGCTGGACGCAACGCTGACCAAGTCCGCGGGCGGATCGACAATACCGGCATCTACCGCATCATGTATGAGACGCTGTTTAGCCGCTCGATCGCCCCCATCGCCAGCCCCCACGCGTCAACGACGGGCGAATCAAAGCCATAACGCGAACACAACGACCTACTGTCAAAAGGCAAGGCCACGCTTCAAGCGAGGTCCCAAAGCGGCAGCCGTCAGTTTCAGCCAACGCTGTGACCATCACTAAATCCGCGCAGCTCGTTAGTCACTTGCACCGCGGAGACCGTGTCTTATCGATTTATCCCTCGTTGAGCCGGTTCTCATTGACCCGGTTCTCATTGACCCGTTTCTCGTTCAACCGGCGCGTCTACTGAGGCTCGTCCATTGCGCGCCTTCGATTGCGCCTCATCGAAGAGAGCTTTCACGTCGGCCGCGCCCGGATCGAGCGCAACGGCCTTGGCCAATGCGTGCGCCGCTTCGTCAAAGCGCGCGAGGTGGAAATAGGACCAGCCGAGCGTTTTCCAGCCCTTGGCGTCGCCCGGCGACGCTTCGAGCCTAGAGGCTAAGCGTTGGATCATTGTTTCGACATCAGGCTGCATCGGGTCTGGAGTTGACGCTGGACCGGTCGCTCCGAGCGCGGGGGCAACAGATCTGGCGTAGGTTTCCAGGCGGACCATTGGTGATTGCGACGCCAGCGCATCATCGGGCCGATGTGCGGCCACGGTCGGCCGATGTGGTAGCGGCGCTATCGCAGTTGATCGGTTCGCACTCGATACAGACGCATCTGAAACGTAGGATGCGGCGCCAAATGCCAACACTATCATCCCAAACACGACGGCTGGATGCCAGTTGCGAGGATCATATGACATGCGCGGTCTCCAGTAACTCGCCGTGGCCCCGCCGATTGGCCATCGGTTGATTAAAAATAGCGCTTCGTGCCGTTGCCCTAGTCGATCCGCTGGCGGTGCCGCAGCGGATCCAACCTTAAATATCGGCGATGCTCACGCGCGGGATAGGGGTTTGCCAAGTCAATGAAACCCGGCCGAATATGGGTCGGGTAGAAGCCACGACTATAATAGTATGGATAGTCGAAATAGGTGTAGCTTGGCGCAATTGGTCGAACGGCAGGTCGGGCTGGCCGCGTGCTTCGGTTTTTTCGCCGCGCGTTGATGATCGCCACTGACCCGACGCGCGATAACTCTGCGCCGTTGACGTGCCAAGGTGCGGCCGACGCCGCCTCGATCGACGTCACCAGACAACCGCTGATCATAACTCCACCCATCAGCATCAGGGAGCAGTTCCAACGTATGCCCATCCGTTTTCCAGCCATAGCAGCCTCTTTCTCGTTGCGGATAAACCGATCTTCAAAACTTGCGGCGAACTTCCGCCCGGACGCCAAAGTTGTCCTCAGTGCCTTCGTTGAAATGGTATGTTGCATCGGCGCGGAACAGCCACGCCAGCGTGATCGGGATCTGGTATCGCACACCCAACCCATACTGCGGCTTTGCGATACCGATGCCATCGATCGGCGTATCGAACGGCTGTACCATCGCAACCTCGAAAACGAGTTGCTGATCAAGGTCGAACAGATATTGCAACCCGATCGCCCCGCCCCAGGCGTTCGAGGCCGTGTCGTTGAGCTTGGGATAGCCCGTCAGCGCATCCGTCTCGAAGTTGATGCCGACGTTCTTCAAAATGCCAGCGTTATTGCCATCGACAAGCGGTTGTGGCGCACCAAACCCGACAAAGAAATTCGCATATGGAACGAGCGTGCTCGGGAGGCCGGAGATCAGGCTGTTTTCTGAGATAATGGCGACGCCGTCGTTGTTTTCGCCATCGCCGAAGTTGCCGAAAAATCGCGTACTGTTAGACACCGTATTGTAATACCGGCGCGTGTAGGCGGCCGTCAGGAAGTGCGTAAGAAGCCCAGCCTCGGCTTCGCGCCCGTCGACCACGCCATAGCCTGTCTCGACGTAACCCCCGAAGGCATCGATAAAAGCCGTCACGCCGTAGAGATTACCGTTATGATTGTCGCGCGTTTTCGCAACGAGGCTCTGATTGTCAACGTTATCGAACGCGGCGAAGACCGTGATGTCAAAGTTGGCCAAC
>JBBQNE010000111.1:0-10929 GCA_038329675.1 Hyphomicrobiales bacterium
TGTCAGCCATCTCGCCGAGGCTTGATCTTTATCGGTATCGTTAGCGACGGATCCGCATCCCGATCCGTAATTCGTCGGCGTCATAGCTCGTGTTTGGCTGGTTGCTGTCGAAATTGATGTGCGCGTAACGGCCAAATACGATCGCGTCACGCGCCAGGAAGTATTCAAGTCCGGCGGTCCATCGGGTTTCGGTCTCTTCGATGTTGCTGCCCTGAAAGTCTGAAAACGTCGCGTTGATGCCAGCGGTGCCGATCAGATAACGGCGCAATTCGTGGCGGACGTCGACGCCAACCGCTTGGGTCTTGATCCCGCCGACGCCGACGGTTTGGGTTTCGGTAAAGTCCGAGCGCGCATTGAAGGCCACCGACGTCAGCGCCGATGGACGCCATGTCAGCGTGCTATCGAGGATGACGCCAGACACGTCGGGCAACGCGCCCGATCGTGGCCGCTGCTGGCCCCAGCCGACTGAAACTTCGCCAGCCAAAATCGGGCCCGCGCCGCGCTCACCCGTGGTCCGGTCGGCGCTGGCAAACGACAGCCCCGTGCGGAAACGCTCGCCGTCCGATGACCGGTCGATGCCGTTGGCATCGCGGGCGTCGTAGTCGCGCTGGTTGATCGCAACTTCGCTGAAGGCTGATAACGTTGGCTTGAACTCCCACGTCGCGCGGACGGCCTGTTCCGTTGCGCGATAATTGCGCACTGCGTTGCGGGTAACCACGCCCTGGCTCTCCGTCGAGCCGAAGTCGAATTCGGTGACCGACCCGCGCAACTGCACGCTCAGCCGGTTGAAGGTGTGGTTGAGCGAGGCCAGCGCGCGATCGGTCGTCACGTCTGCGCGCGAACCTGCGGCGCGGCCATCGGGCGCCGATCGGCTCTCTTGGGCCACGTCGCGAGATAGTCCGGCCTGGAGGTTCGTTCGCCGCGAAATGTCGAGGCGGCCACGCGTCTCGATTGTGTAAGCGCGGTCGTCTTCGCTCGAGAACTCGTTGAAATAGGATAGGCTACCGTTGGCGCGAAACTCCAGCGCGTGTCGGCTCCAATTCGACACGAGACGCGCGGATGGCCGAATGTCGAGGGCGACATCGCTGCGCGCACTTGGACCACGGAACACGTTGGAAAAGAACGCGCCGGATGTTTCCAGTTCGGGGAATAGGACGAACGAGCCAGCGCGAATGCCGACTGGATCGAACGGCTCGAACCGGAACAGCCGCTGCGGTCGCCGGTCGAGGATCGGTTCGAGTTCCTCGATCTGGAACAGCAGCGGATTGTCGGGCAACGGCGGGTTTTCAAACAGCTGCGCCTCTTCAAGCGCGCGCGTATCGACCGTCGTTGGATCGATGCCATCAACGGGTCCAGGTGGTTCACCCACGTCGACGATCCCGTCGCGGGGTTGCTGCGGTTCGGGCTCGCTCAAATCGCCGTCGCGGCGCACTTGGCGCTGACCTTGGACATTGTCTGGCGGTTCAATGCCGTCGGGGTCCGGCTGTGGGTCGGCTGGGTCGTCGGATGGGAATGGCGAGGGGATGTCGGGGGCAACGGGCGGGTCGCCCAGATCGGCAGCCGACCCGGGTCCTGGGGCGATGGTTCCCCGGTTCAGCAGCGCTGGTCGCCCGGCATTGGCTGCCCGTGGCTGGGCATTTTGGCCGCTGCCGTTCGGCGGCCCTCCGTTCAGCGGGGATTGTGCGATCGCGGTATCGGCAACCAAAACGGCGCCCGTCAGGAGCGCCAGAACCGCCACAGCCGCCGCCGCGCTCGCCCATCCCAGTGGGTCAGCCGTGAAGGGTGTTGCGTGTTCGGGCTTCACGATCGGTGACCTAGCGCTCTCTCGGGGCAATCGAAAAAACGCACACGCCGTCAGACGCTAGGGTGATGCGGTTAACGAGATGTTATTGGCCGGTCCGACCAGACGGGCACGCGTGCAACGCAAGTTGCCGTTGAAACCGGGCCTGCTTTCGCGGCATGTGAGGGGTAGCTGCGCTTCGTGCCTACTTTTCCCAACAGGGTGGGCTTCGCAACAGGGTGGGCTTGATGGCGACAACAACGATGGCGGCTAAAAAGGCCAGCCGCGCAAAGACGAGCCGTTCACGCGTGACGGCTGCGCAATCGGCCCTGCGCACCATTAGCCTTGAGCGCGACGGGCTCGAACTCGTCCAATCGGCCCTGCGTGGCTCCCTCGCGGCGCCATTCGAACGCGCTGTTGCGCTGATTGGCGCTGCCAAGGGTCGGGTGATCGTCACTGGTGTCGGCAAGAGCGGGCATGTGGGCCAGAAGCTTGCCGCGACCATGGCATCGACCGGGACGCCAGCGTTTTTCGTTCATCCAACCGAGGCAGCCCACGGCGATCTCGGCATGGTCACGAGCGATGATGTCATTCTAGCGCTGTCGTGGTCGGGTGAAACGGTGGAGCTCGCCCAGATCATCGGCTATTCGCGCCGGTTTCGAGTTGGTCTCGTTGCCATAACGTCGGGGGCCAATTCGGCGCTCGCGAAAGCAGCCGACGTCGTTCTTCTGCTGCCCAAGTGCAAGGAAGCTTGCCCGCATGGTCTGGCACCGACCACATCGACAACAATGCAATTGGCCCTCGGCGACTGTCTCGCTATCGCGCTGCTCGAGAGCGGCGGGTTCACCGCGCAGGATTTCAAGCGGTTCCATCCCGGCGGCTCGTTGGGCGCCAGCTTAAAGTATGCCTCAGATTTGATGCACACCGGCGACCGACTGCCGCTCGCGCTGTCGAGTGAAAATTGGCGCGATGCAATCGTGACGATGACGACCAAATCGTTTGGCTGCCTTGGCGTCGTCGATGCCCGAGGCCGGTTTGCTGGAATGGTGACCGATGGCGATTTGCGCCGTCACGTCGCCGACTTAAGCAAGGACGATGTCACCGTTGGCTCGATCATGACGAAAAACCCAAAAACGATCCCCCCAACGATGCTGGCGACTGCCGTCCTGGAATTCTTGAGCACGGCGCGCATTTCGGCGGTGTTCGTCATCGAGAAGAATAAGCCCGTTGGCATCGTCCACATTCACGACCTGTTGAGGGTCGGCGCGGCGTGAGGCTACCGGGCTTTGGTCCGCCGTCAGATCTTGAACGAAAAACGGGTCAGCACTTCCCAGAACGTGTAGGCGGCGATCGGCCCCGCGATCACGGCAAAGAACGCCAGAAATTTGATCGATGGCGAGAGCAGCGACGTCTTCAGGTGGGGAAAATGCGGCGTGGCGCATTCGGGGCAATAGTATTCGAGGTTTGCGAGCTTCGTTCCGCATTTACGGCACGTGGAGGCGGCGGTCGCGGACGGTGCGCTGCTGGACCGTGCGGCAGTTTGATTAGAAGCTTTCACGGGCGTTCCTCGACTTGGCGTTGACTGGCTGCTTGTTGATACGTTTTATGACGACGACAACGGTGGTGTGCCACAAACCGACCTACAATCAAGTTCTGCGTGGTTGGCGCATTAAGCCGCAGTTTTGTTCCGCATCAACCCGGCACCCGTCACGGCCCGGGTTATGGGCCGAAGATGACCCGCCAAATGATCGGTAGCAACAGCGCCGTTGCCAAAGCGTTGAGGCCCATCGCGAGCCCGGCGAACGCACCAGCCGTCGGGTTGACCTGCATGGCGCGGGCTGTCCCGATGCCGTGGCTGGTTGTGCCCATCGCGACGCCGCGGGCGGCCCAATCTTTAATCCCCATCCGATTTAAAATGACCGGGCCTAGCATCGCGCCAAGGATGCCCGTCATCATAACAAGCACCGCTGTCAGCGACGGCAAGCCGCCGAGTTGCTCAGATATCCCCATCGCAACGGGCGCCGTCACTGATTTCGGCGCAAGTGAAATCAACGTGTCGCGCGACGCACCAAGGACGTAGGCCACGCCGACGGCGGTGACAGATGCCGTCGCCGCGCCCGCGGCGATCGAGGCGAGCAATGCGGTGGCTGACCGTTTGACCTGCTCGATTTGCCGATAAAGCGGGATCGCCAACGCCACAGTCGCTGGCCCGAGCAAGAAGTGCACGAACTGCGCACCTTCGAAATAGGTCTGGTAGGAGGTGCCGGTTGCCGTCAAGGCGCCGACCAATAAAATCACCGCGATCATCACCGGGTTGAGCATGGGGTGCAGGTTGCCGCGCGTATAAATCGCAACGCCGATCCGGTAGGCAATCAGCGTCAGCGCCAAGTGCAACAACGGGTTTGCCGACAGGTAGACCCAGATATCGCGAAGATCACGCACCGGTGCCATCCTTGCTGTCGCCAGCCGGGCGCGACAGGGCCGTCATCATCAAGGCGGTGACAACAACGGTCGCGACCGTTGACACGACGAGCGCCACCGAGATCGGCACCACGTCGCGGCCAATCAGCGCGGCGTGCAGCATGATGCCGGTGCCAGCTGGCACAAACAGCAGCGACAGGTTCAGCAGCAATCCATCCGCGACCTTTGCCAAATCATCGGGAATGCCGCCGTTCCAAACGATGCCCGCAAATAGGATCGTCATCCCCAGCACAGGGCCCGGCAGCGGCGCCTTCAACGCGGTGACGATGAGCTCGCCAACCAGCTGGCAGCAAACGATAATCGTAAAGTAGTGGAGCATGCCTAAGGGTCCGATGCTGCGTCCGATGCAGCGGTTGCAGCTGCGACGCGCGTCCATCGACACGTCCGCCGAAAAAGCCGCCCTAACAGTTGGCGCCTAGCGCCGCCGTCGTACCGCAATCCACCGCTGAACGCGAGGCTCAGACCCAGCCCATCAGTTCACGCCGAACCACGGCCTCGATCACGTCGAGGCCCTCATCGCTATCGTTCAAGGCTGGCAGGTAGGCGAAATGCTCGCCGCCGTTGTGTTCAAAGATTTCGCGATTTTCGCCGTCGAGTTCTTCGAGTGTTTCCAAGCAGTCGGCCGAAAAGCCTGGAGCAACAAGCACGAGCTTTTTGACGCCGTCTTTGGCCAGTTGCTCGACGGTTTTGTCGGTGTAGGGCTGCAACCACGGGTCGTTACCAAACCGCGACTGGAACGTCGTTCGCCACTTGGCTTTGTCGATCCCAAGTCGCTCGCGCAGCAGACGCGCCGTCTTCTGGCACTGGCAATGGTAGGGGTCGCCCTTCTCCAGGTACTTCTGCGGCATGCCGTGGAACGTCGCCAGAATGATTTCTGGTTCAAAATCGAGTTTGGCGAGGTTGGCTTCCATCGATCGGGCAAGGGCGTCGATGTAAGCTGGGTC
Organism: Hyphomicrobiales bacterium; assembly: GCA_038329675.1. Taxonomy (GTDB): domain Bacteria; phylum Pseudomonadota; class Alphaproteobacteria; order Rhizobiales; family Hyphomicrobiaceae; genus JANXVY01. Next base: position 5,206 of record JBBQNE010000111.1, read on the forward strand.
CTCGAAATACGCGGGCGCGACCCGTATTGCTGGTTGCCAACGGATCTTCATCAGCGAGCGAAATGCGTCATCACATGCCGTTGCGGTCGTTGCACCGGCATATTGCGGGTACAGCGGCACGATGATTAGCCGTTCGCAACCCTGGTCTTGGAGCGCCTTGATCCGGCTCTCCGTTGAGGGATTAGCGTAGCGCATGGCCCAGTCGACGACGATCCGCGGATGGTCGCTCAACCGCGCCGCAATGCCTTCGGCTTGGTTGCGGGTGATCGTCTTGAGCGGGCCTTCGTTCTTCTCTTTGTTCCAGATTGTGTCGTAGTCTTTGCCTTTGGGGCCGGGCCGCACCGTCAAGATAACGAGGTTGAGGATCGGCCACCAAATCAGCTTTGGCACTTCGATGACCCGCGCGTCCGATAAAAACTGCTTTAAATATCGCCGCATCGACCAGTAGTCGGTCGCATCTGGCGTGCCCAGGTTGAGCAATAGGATGCCGATCTTACCGTACTTGACGTCTGGGTGGGTCGAGGGCCAGTGAGCGCGATCCGCCGCCGGATTAGGGGCCTTAAAGGCCGTGCTGCGGATCATTTCGTTCATGCGTTCTCCTGGGAGGTTCTCCTCGGGGCCCTCCTCTAGCGCGGCATGGCCGGTAGCGCCGATTGAGGACAGCCTGCGGCCTGCCTCCTAACATGACGCTCTGGACACTGTCTTGGATCAGCGCAACCGGGCAATTCTCGCAACGTTACTCCGCCGCTGTCGCTTTGTTCTTGTGGCCGGACGCGCTTTCGCCAGCTGTCGTCCAATGGAACGCAACGGTTTGGCCAAAAACACTGGGCGGATCGGCAAACAACTGCTGGCCCAGTCGGTTGGCATCGGCTCGCAAGCCTGCCTGATGCGAATGGATGATCGATAGTACGTGCTCGCGCTGTCTGGCGGTCAAGCGCGGGCCGTCGTGTGACGCGACGTAGCTGGCCAGAACTTCCAGGTCGTGGTCGGTGCCAAGGATGGTCGACAACCGCCGCGCGCTCATGGCACGGGCCTCGAAATACTCGGGCCACGACAACGAGACTAATTGCATGTGTCGCCAGTGGTGTTGTGCGTATTTTCTAAACTCGTGGAGATCCTCAGCATCGAGCGTCGTGAAGCCATGATGCATAGCGCGGCGCGCCTTGCGATAGCTGTCGGTGATGCCAGCAAACGCTGTTGCGTGGCCGCCATCGATTTCGATCTTTTCAAGCGCTGATCGGGTTTCCTGCAACTCGGCGACGGTGGCCGCTAACACGTTGCCGGTGTCGCTTGCGTTGTCAGCGGCTGGGATGCCGGGTGGTCGCTCGTTCAGGCGTTTGGCAAGCGCGACGAACGCGGATGTGGCCGGATTGGGTTTAACGGGTCGAGCCTTGACTGGCCCAGCTTTGACTGGCCCAGCTTTGACTGGCCCAGCCTTGACTGGCCCAGCCTTGACTGGCTCCGTATGAGCCGCCGCACGTGCCACATCTGCTGCCAACATCTTGACCGTTTCAGCGATGACGTGCTGGTCGCGCAGTGGCGAAAGTTGCCGCGCAATATCGCGTAATCGTACGTTCTCCCGGTCAAAGACGCCCGCTTCGAGGCCCGGCCGAACGAGCCGCAGCAGCGCGCGCAATTTCTTCAAGCCCTTCCGCGCGGTGTGGACCACGTGGCTTTCCTCGCGCTCGGCCTGCAATCGCGCAATCGCCCCATCGATTTGGGCGATGGCAATGCGGCGCACGCCCCGTTCTAGCGGCTCGGTTAATTTCAGCTTGTATGACATAACGCTGAACAACTAGGCACACTGCCGTCCCCGGTCAACCGGCGACATGCGTAACCAGCCTGTCCGGCCAATTGTTGCTCACCCAGCCGTAACTTGCGCCGCTGTCCGCACTGGCCTAGCCGTTGGCCACGCCAACCATCGACCGTTCGGGATTTTTACCGCCATATGTTCGCAGATGCACATATCTACTTTGGCGTCGCCTTCGCCGGGCTGCTGTCGTTTTTGTCGCCGTGCGTTCTGCCGTTGGTGCCGCCCTACCTCGTCTATCTCGGCGGCCGGTCGCTTGAAGAAATGACGGACGGCGCTGAGCCGTCGCGGAGCGCTTGGCTCAGGGTCATTGCCGCGTCACTGTTTTTTGTGATGGGCTTTACCACCGTCTTCGTGCTGCTTGGCGCTGGTGCGTCGGCGGCTGGACAATTCCTCGCGCAGTATAAAACCGAACTGGGCACGGCGGCGGGCGTCGTTATCATTCTGTTCGGGCTGCATTTTTTGGGTCTACTGCGGGTCAACCTCCTGTACCGGGAAGCGCGATTCCACGCCCGCGTCGAAGGGGCCTCGTTTGCTGGAGCCTATTTGCTGGGGCTGGCGTTCGCTTTCGGTTGGACGCCGTGCATCGGACCGATCCTGTCGGTTGTCCTATCGCTGGCAAGCAGCGAAGCCACCTTGTCGGCTGGCGTCAAATTGCTGTTTGTCTATTCGCTCGGGCTCGGCGTGCCGTTCGTGCTCGCAGCCGTCGCCATTCGGCCATTCATGCGTTTCATGCAACGCTTCCGTCGCCATATGGGGACCGTCGAGAAAGTCATGGGCGTCCTGCTCATCATCACCGGCATCATGTTCATCATGGGCTCGTTCACGACGTTTGGTAATTGGTTGATCGAGACGTTTCCGGCACTCGCCACGATCGAAGGCTGGGCGGCATCCGATACGTTGCGCCGCGATATCAAGGACCTTGGCAAGTGAGCGCTGGCGGCGCGCGCATGCCGAACTTGGGCGGGGCCGTCTCGCGGATGCCCGTCGCTCTGTCGATTGCCGGGTCGGATAGCTCGGGCGGTGCTGGCATCCAGGCTGACCTCAAAACGTTTTCGGCCTTTGGCGTTTACGGCGCGACGGCGATTGCAGCATTAACGGCGCAAAACACGCTTGGCGTGACCGGCGTCCATGCGGTGCCGCCTGCATTTTTGGCCGAGCAGATCGACCGCGTCGTGGAAGACCTCGATGTGGCAGCGGTCAAGACCGGCATGCTGGCAACCTCCGACATCGTCGAGACCGTCGCACTCGCGATCCGGCGGCACCGGGCCCAAGGTCGCCTCGGACCGCTGGTGGTTGATCCGGTGATGGTGGCGACGTCAGGTGATGTTCTACTTGCCGCTGACGCGATCACGGCCGTGCGCTCACAGCTGATCCCACTTGCCGAACTCGTGACGCCGAACCTCAAAGAAGCCGCCGTTTTGACGGGCCTGCCGATCGCGACATCCCTGGCTGAGATGCACGAGCAGGCCGCCGCCATTGGTCAGCGGTTTATGCCCAACGCGGTGCTGGTCAAAGGCGGCCATGGGTTTGGTCCTGCCGCAACCGATGTGCTGTGGATGGGCGGTGTGACGCGCGAATACGCGTTGCCGCGCCTCGACGTGCCGCCCTGCCACGGGACCGGCTGTACGCTTTCGGCCGCGATCACGGCGCTGCTGGCGCGCGGCGACCGGCTGGAAGATGCGGTTGGTCGGGCTAAGCAATACCTGTGGAATGCGATCTTGGCGGCACAAGATGCTCCGGTTGGACATGGCGCACGCCCCGTTGACCACCTCTATGCGATCCGCCGGATGGCTGTGGTCACCTGAACCCAGGCCGCGGCGCTTTTGCGCTGGGTACGCTGTGGCACTCGTGCATACAATACACCGGAAACCGGCCGATCACGCCTGGGGCCACTTGCGCGAGTTTACAGCGTCGGACAAAACCGCAACGGGCGGTGGGAAAGCAGACGCGGTGTGCCGACTTTAGGTACCGGGGGGTACGCACCGACAGACGTGTCTACTCGAGATGCGTCGCCAAGGAGACGGGGGAGAGCCGGTCCGGCGCATGTCGGACCGGCTTCTTTTTGGTCAGCGACCGTCACAACGGCTGTCACGGATCCCCCGGTCGCATGCAGTCGGCCGCATGCAGTCGGCCGCATGCAGTCGGTTTGGCTCGCTTAATCGTGCAGCTCGCGCCACAGGTGGGGCCGCCTGCTTGCCCGGTCGCGATCGGGGCGTCATCAGTCACGGAAGCGGGGTGCAGCACTCCGTACATTTCATCGCTCGATCAGACCGGCCCTCGTGACATGACGCAACAGACATCGCCGACTGAAAGCCCGCAACGCGCCGCGCCGCCTGCGCACGCGGCAGCCGTCGACCTCGGCGCCTACTTCCCCGAGCGGATCGCGCTTTATTTTGGCGCCATCTTTCTCGTTTACGGCATTCACCTGACATACTTCCCCGTCTGGCTGGCTTGGCGCGGTTTGACGCCCGAACAGATCGGGATCGTGACCGCATTGCCAATCCTGCTGCGCGTCGTCCTTACCCCCATCATCGGCGTCTACGCCGATCGCACTGGCCGACACCGGACCATTATTATCGTGCTGTCCGTGATCGCAAGCGTGATGGCGGTTGGCGCTTGGCTTGCGCCCGACACGCCGTGGCTCGTCGTGACGGCGGTGCCGTTCGCTGTGTTTATGGTGTCGGTCCTGCCGCTCGTCGATACGGTGGCGGTCGCTGGCGTGAGAGCTGCGGGCCATGACTATGGGCGGATGCGGCTGTGGGGCTCGCTCACGTTCCTGTTGGCCACGCTCATAGCAGGCGCCATGCTTGATGCGTTCGGCGCGGGTTCGATCATCTGGGGGATCGTGGCTGCAACCTTGGCGACGGCCTGCGTCGCGTTTTTCCTGCCGCAGCCAACCGCTGCGCTTCACGGTACCGTGAGTAGTCCGCTTCCAATCGAGCCGACCGGACCACCTTTGGCCCCACCCGTTGGTCCCTTGAGGGAAAATCTGGGCAACGCAACGGCTGTGACAGACAGCGGCTACGTCGGGCGCTTGCTACGGCTTCCGATTTTCTTGGCCTTCATTCTGGCCGTGGGCGCCGTTCAAGGATCGCATGCAGCGCTTTATGCCTTTGGCGCGCTCCATCTCCAGGGCCAAGGGGTGTCGGGTCGTGCGTTTGGCACGCTTTGGGTGATTGCGATCTTGGCCGAAACGGCGCTGTTTGCGTGGTCAGCCCCGTTCGTTGCTCGGTTTGGCGCGGTGCGGCTACTGATCCTCGGCGGTGTCGCTGCCGTTTTTCGCTGGGGCGTGATGAGCGTTGATCCATCCTATGCGATCGTCTTCGCACTTCAGGCGCTGCATGCGCTAACGTTTGGTGCCACCCATCTGGGTGCCATGCACTTCATCGCAAAAGCCGTGCCAGGGCGCGGCGCTGGGACAGCGCAGGCGCTCCACGCGGCCATTGGCAATGGTTTGATCATGGCGGCCGCGATCTACGCGACGGGATACATCTATCCGCGGCTCGGCGGGTCAACCTATCTCGTTATGGGTGGGCTGGCGCTGGCTGGAACGGCGGCGGCAGTTTACGTCCACAAGACGTGGGATGGCCGCGCGATCCTGTGATGCCGTGGCACGCCGGGCGCTCGCGCCGTTCGTGTCATGACTCGCGTTGCGGTTGCGGTCGGCCGACCCACAACACGCCGTCGAACGCCCGTCGGCGTCGACCAGTCGCCCGCGAAGGCGTACAAAATTCCAACAGTCAACGGTCAAATGCCAATAGTATTGGGGGCAGTGTTGGAACTGCCACAATATCCACGCCGATTTTCGGTCTAAGAGTATTGGAAACGATCGTGCACCAGTTCGAGGGAGAGCGTCTGTGTTCAACCGGGACAACCGTCCGCCTGAGCTTCAAAACCTGTTTCAACCGGCG
>JBBQNE010000112.1:0-10768 GCA_038329675.1 Hyphomicrobiales bacterium
GCCAAGGTTTACGTTGAGGGCGCGCTGCAAACGCGCAAGTGGCAGGATCAATCGGGCGCTGATCGGTATTCGACCGAGATCGTTTTGCAGAATTTTGGCGGTACCCTGCAAATGCTCGACGGTCGTGCCGGAGCGGGCGCCGGTGGCATGCAGGAAGCTGGCGGCGACTACGACGCTGGTTCTGACTTTGGCGGCGGGTCACCGTCGAACGGGGGCGGCTATTCTGGCGGACGTGCAGCGGGGCGGGGCGGCGCAGCAGGCCAATCTGGTAACACTGGTAACACTGGTAACACTGGCGGCAAAGGCGGCGGCAATAGCGGCCCGCTCGATGACGAAATCCCGTTCTGATCCCGCTTATTTTCGAACGCGTTTTATCGCTGCGCGGGCAAGGATCAGGTGCTCCACTGATGAGTATGGCGAGTTTGAAATCATTGACGTTCGGGCAGCATTAATTCGGCGGGTTTTTGAGTGCGACGTTCGCCCTTATGAGATCTGGCCGACGCAACGTCGTAATCCGAACGGCCTCCGAGTGGCGCCAGGCGGCGATTTCGTCGTGGTCGCCTGACAGTAACGCTGGCGGGATTTCCTGGCCCTCCCAATTACGTGGGCGCGTGTATTGCGGGTACTCGAGAAGGCCCGCTGAAAAGCTTTCCTCGTCGAGCGATACCGCCGCGCCGAGGACCCCTGGTCGTAATCTCAAGCAGGCATCGATGACCGCGTAGGCTGCGATTTCACCGCCCGACAAAACGTAATCGCCGATCGAAATTTCGCGCAAACCTCGGGCCGCGATCGCGCGTTCGTCGATACCTTCAAAGCGACCGCAGAGCAGTGTCAGGCCCTCACCTGCGGCGAATTCAGCAGCCAACCGCTGGGTAAAAGGTTCGCCGCGCGGCGATAGGTAGATTTCAGCAATGCCTTGTGATGCACGTTGTCCCACGACTTGGGCCGTATCGTTTGTCGCATCTCCGGTCGCCGCTCGGGTGTTGTCGTTAGCTTCGTCTCGGGTTTTGTCTCGGGCGTTGTCTCGGGCCTTGTCTCGGGCCGCATCAATCGCTGCGGCGGCGACATCGGCGCGCATGACCATTCCAGGACCGCCGCCAGCTGGCGTATCATCGACCTTGCGGTGGCGGCCGATCCCGTAATCCCGGATGTCGATCGCCGTCATCGTCCACAACCCAGCCGACAGCGCTTGCCCGGTCAACGACGCGCCAAGGGGGCCCGGGAACAGCGCTGGGAATAACGTGATCGCAGTTACGCGAAATGGCGGTCGACTACGACTGGCGTCGGTTGGCATGCCAGCAATTCCTGTCGGTCTCGTCTCGTCTCGTCACGTGGCCACCGTCGCTGCTAGACGCCCTCGACGACGACCATATCAAGCACGCCAGCGCCATCGCGCAGCTTGCGGGCGGCGGCATATTCAGCCGATGTGGCGTAGCCGAGGGCTGCCTCGTAGCTTGGAAACTCGAGCACGACATTTCGCGGGGCTCCAATGCCTTCGATCGTTTCAGATTTTCCGCCGCGGATCAGCGCTACGCCGCCGAAGGTTTCTAAGGGTGCTTTGGTCATCGCGGCGTACTTTGCCCATTGCTCGGTGTTCGTCACGGTCGCCCGTACGATAACATAACCCTTTGCCATGCCTTGATTTCCTTATTCCATGCGTGTGATTTGTGTGTGCGATGTCAAACACTAGCGTCAAGTTCGGCACGGATCGCTATGGCGGCAGCTTTCGGATCGCTGGCTGTGGTGATCGGGCGGCCAATGACGAGATGGTCGGCGCCCGCGTGTATCGCCTCGCGCGGCGTCATAACGCGCGTTTGATCGGCGCTAGCGCTGCCCGACGGGCGGATCCCGGGGGTCACGATCAAAAACTTCGGGCCCGTTGCGGCGCGAATTGCTGCAGCTTCGCGGGCCGATGCAATGACGCCATCGGCGCCCGCTTCAAAAGCTAACCTTGCGCGGCGCAGTACAAGTTCGGCTGGCGACAGCGGCGTGCCGTGTTCGGCTAAATCGGCTGCGTCAAGGTTTGTTAGTACGGTGACAGCTAGCACTTTCAACGGGCTGCTTGCGCGACCAGCGATGGCGGCGCGGATTGTTTTCGTATCGTGGCCGTGGATCGTCAGGAAGTCGACGCCAAGCCGCGCCACGTTCGCCACCGAACGCTGCATTGTGTTTTCGATGTCGAGCAGCTTCATGTCGAGAAAGACGCGTTTGGGCGCTTGTCCAGCGATCCCGCGCTTCAATTCGATCGCGAGATCGAGCCCGCCGTCAAACAATAATTCGTGGCCAACTTTGTAAAATGTGACGGCCTCGCCAAGCCTCGTGACGAGGGCACGCGCGTCGGCCGCCATCGCAACGTCGAGTGCGACGATGATTTGATCGGAAACGGCGGTGACCAATTCGCTATTCGTCGTCATTGGATTGGCGGCTCGAGCCGGGCAACGGTCTCAGTGAGCTTTGCCGCCAGTGTGGCCAGCCGTGCAGCGACGTCTTGTTCCGCGATGTCCCCGGTGTCGGTAAATGCGGTCGCCGCGCGCGCCAATAACATTTGATCGGGTAGGACGAGAGCGCCAAACCCCATCTCAAGCGTGTAGCGGAGCGCGATAAGGCCCCGCATGCCGCCGGTTCCGCCAGGCGAGGCTGCGCCAAGCGCAATGACGCGTGTCTTGATGATGTCGATCCCGGATGGGAGACCGTCAATGCCGGTATCGCGAATGCGGCTGACCCAATCGAGGCTGTTTTTCAGCAGCGGCGCGATCGACGCGTTGTACTCCGGGCTTGCGATAAAAAGTCCGCCGTGGCTCGCGATTACGTTGGCTAATTTCCGAGCATTTTCGGGCACGCCGTCGCGGGTTTCGAGGTCGCCGTCGTAAATCGGCATCGGATAATCTGCCAGATCAAGCCGTTGCGCCGCGCCACCAGCCGTTCCGATGGCGGTCACCATTGCGCCAGCGAGGCGTTTGTTGAGGGAGCCCGTTCGGGCCGAGCCGGCAAAGCACAGGATTTTCGGCGAAGCGCTCATGGTTAAAGTCCAGGTTCGAACAACGGTTTGGCTCGGTAGCCAGATTGCAGTTCTGGTGCGGTCATCGGGCCGTAACCACTACCCTGGGGTTAGATCGCATGGCGGTTGCTCGGCAACAGCTTTGTGGCCCGGGGCCGCGCTGATTGCGCGACTGGAAAAATTTACTAGATAACTCATTGACTTAATTCGCTGGTCGACGGTCCGCGAAAAGCCATGCACAGCGGCGTCCCGGCACGTTGCGGCGCGCGCGCCACGTCCCTATATACCCTGCGAGCAGATGAGACCCAGGGACCGTTCGTCCACCTCGCGCCTCGTGAGCATGGCTTGCTGCCATGCTGTGGGCGGGGATCGCTCGATGAATGCCGCATTGTGCGGGTTCTGGGACGGCGGGTTGCCAAGAGAAGGAATAGGCCAATGGCAAAAGTTATCGGTATCGACCTCGGCACGACCAACTCATGCGTCGCCGTCATTGAAGGTTCTAAGCCACGCGTTCTGGAGAACGCCGAGGGGGCCAACACGACGCCCTCGATCGTCGCATTCGCAGAAGACGGCGAACGGCTTATCGGATTGCCAGCAAAGCGGCAGGCCGTGACGAACCCGACAAATACGTTTTACGCCATCAAGCGCTTGATCGGCCGCCGGTTCGACGACCCGATCCTGGATAAGGACAAGAAAAACGCACCTTATAAGATCGTAAAGGGTCCAGCTGGCGATGCATGGGTCGAGAGCCACGGTAAGACCTATTCCCCCCAACAGATTTCGGCATTCATCTTGCAAAAGATGAAAGAGACCGCCGAAGCGAAGCTCGGCGACACGGTCACGCAGGCGGTGATCACGGTGCCGGCGTACTTCAATGACGCTCAGCGCCAGGCGACGAAGGATGCTGGCAAGATCGCCGGTCTTGAGGTGCTGCGTATCATCAACGAGCCGACGGCGGCAGCACTTGCTTACGGTCTCGACAAGACGAAAGAAGCGCGCACGATTGCCGTGTACGACTTGGGTGGTGGTACGTTCGACGTCTCGGTTCTGGAAATCGGCGACGGTGTGTTTGAAGTGAAGTCGACGAACGGCGACACGCACCTTGGCGGCGAAGATTTCGATCAGCGCATCGTCGATTACCTCGCGGTCGAGTTCAAAAAAGAACAGGGCATTGATCTTTCGAAAGATAAGCTTGCGCTTCAGCGCCTGAAGGAAGCCGCTGAAAAAGCCAAAATCGAACTTTCCTCAGCCCAGCAGACCGAGATCAACCTGCCATTCATCACCGCCGATCAGACCGGTCCGAAGCATCTCACTCTGAAGCTTACGCGGGCGAAGCTTGAAAGCCTCGTCGATGATCTCATCACCAAGACGAAAGGTCCGTGCGAGAGCGCGATCAAGGACGCCGGGCTGCGCGCCGCTGACATCGATGAAGTTGTGCTCGTCGGTGGCATGACGCGCATGCCGAAGGTCCAGCAGTTGGTGAAGGAGCTGTTTGGCAAAGAGCCACACAAGGGCGTGAACCCGGACGAAGTCGTCGCGGTGGGTGCGGCCATTCAGGGCGGCGTTCTGAAAGGCGAAGTCAAAGACGTTCTGTTGCTTGACGTGACGCCACTGTCGCTCGGCATCGAGACGCTGGGCGGCGTCTTCACGCGCCTCATCGATCGCAACACGACGATCCCGACGAAGAAAAGCCAGGTGTTCTCGACCGCCGACGATGGTCAAAGTGCGGTGACAATCCGGGTCAGCCAGGGCGAACGCGAGATGGCGGCCGATAACAAGCTGTTGGGACAGTTCGACCTCGTTGGCATTCCGCCAGCGCCGCGCGGTGTGCCGCAGGTTGAAGTCACGTTTGATATCGATGCCAACGGGATCGTGCACGTGTCGGCGCGCGATAAGGCGACGAGTAAGGAGCAATCGGTTCGCATTCAGGCCAATGGCGGTTTGGCGGACGCTGAAATCGAGCGGATGCTTAAGGAAGCAGAGCAGCACGCCTCGGCCGACAAGTCGCGTCGCGAATTGGTTGAAGCTCGTAACCAGGCTGAAGCTTTGGTCGATTCGACTAAGAAGCAATTGTCGGAGAACGCTTCGAATACGGCCGTGTCTTTGGTGAAAGCTGACGTCGAGGCCGCAATTGCGGCTACCGAAGACGCGCTGAAGACGGACGATACGGAGCAGATTAGAGAAGCCACGAATGCGCTGACGCAGGCCGCCATGAAGATCGGTGAAGCGATCTATTCGACCGTGGAGCGCGATGCGGAACCCGGAGCGTCTGGCGGGTCAGCGCCCGGTGCTGACAACGTCGTCGATGCTGAGTTTGAAGAAGTGAAGGACGACAAGGGCAAAAAGAAAGCCGGTTGAACTTCGGCCCGCGACATATGAATGTTACCGCTGCGGATCTGCGGTCGCATTCATGGTGGCGGGCCAATCCATTTCGCTGCCCTTCGCCGGACGAGCGCTTCACATAAGTCACCGCATCGGATTAGGGCGATCCGAAATTTGCCCCTCGACTGTCAGGCTAACACATGGCCAAACGCGATTATTACGAGGTTCTGGGGGTTAAACCCGGTTCGACCGAGGACGAATTAAAGAGCGCCTATCGCAAGCAAGCCAAGGCGTTCCATCCTGATTTCAACCCTGGCGACCAGTCGGCGGAAGCGCGTTTCAAAGAGGTCAGCGAAGCCTACGAAGTTCTGAAAGACCCACAGAAACGGGCAGCCTATGACCGTTTTGGTCATGCTGCGTTCGAGCAGGGCGCTGGCCGCGGAGGTCCTGGCTTCGGCCCTGATTTCGGGGCGAACATGGCCAACATGTTTGACGATTTGTTCGGCGAATTCATGGGCGGCCGTCAGCGTTCGCGCGGCGGGCGGGAGCGGGGCTCTGACCTCAAATACAATCTCGAGATCACGTTAGCTGAAGCCTACGTCGGGAAAAAAGCCCAGATCCGAGTGCCGACGAGCGTCCAGTGTGACACCTGTAGTGGCACTGGTGCCAAAACTGGAACGAAGCCCAAGCAGTGCACGACATGCGGCGGGATGGGTAAGGTCCGCGCGACTCAGGGCTTCTTTACGATCGAGCGGCCCTGTCCGTCGTGCCAAGGGCGCGGCGAAACGATCGATGACCCGTGTGGAAACTGCCAGGGCGCTGGTCGCGTGCTCAAAGAACGCACGCTTTCGGTCGATATTCCCCAAGGCGTCGATGATGGGACGCGCATTCGCCTGTCAGGCGAGGGCGAATCTGGCTCGCGCGGCGGTCCAGCCGGCGATCTCTACATTTTTCTGTCCGTCAAGCCGCACGAACTCTTTCAGCGCGATGGCAACGACATTTTTTGTAAGGTGCCGATTTCGATGACGACGGCGGCACTTGGCGGGTCCATCGAGGTGCCGACGCTCGATGGTGGCGTCAGCCGTGTTAAAGTCCCCGATGGAACTGAGAGCGGGAAGCAATTCCGTATCAAGTCAAAAGGCATGCCCCACCTCCGCTCGCAAGTGTACGGCGACATGTATATTCAGGTGGAAGTTGAGACGCCAAAGAACCTTACGCGGCGACAACGCGAGTTGCTGGAAGAATTCGACAAGCTTTCGCAAAAGGACACGAGCCCCGAAAGCACGGGTTTTTTCGCGCGAATGAAAGATTTCTTCGAGGGCAAAGGCAGCGCTTAATCGCGTCGCACCGTCAAGATGACCGTGGTTGGGCCGCCTGCCATGGTGGTGGGCTGCTCGCGCGCTTTTGGTCGCACTATTCGGCTGCGGCGCTTCGATCCGCGGTGGGGCCAGCCGATAGAATGTCGCTGTCAACGTGGTCTGCAAATTTCTGGAAGTTCTTTTGGAACATTTCGACGAGACGCGCCGCAGTTTCATCGTAGCTGGTCTTGTCGGCCCAGGTCTCGCGCGGATTAAGGATCTTGGGGTCGACGCCAGCCAAGCCCATCGGGCCCAAATCAGACCGGACGAGATTGGGCGGGACCAAACCTACGGGGACCTGGAAGCCAAACACCGGATCGGTCCGCATCGGCCAACCTTTCAGTTCGCCCGATAATGCGGCTTTCAACAAGGCGCGCGTCGCCTTGATCGGCATGCGGCTGCCGGTACCGTATTTTCCGCCCGTCCAGCCGGTGTTGACGAGCCAGCAATCGACGTCATGCTCGGCGATCAGGCTGCGGAGAAGGTTGCCGTAAACCCAAGCGGGGCGTGGCATGAACGGCGCCCCAAAGCACGTCGAGAACGTCGCCGACGGCTCCTTGCCCATGCCTTTTTCGGTGCCAGCAACTTTGGCCGTGTAGCCCGACAGAAAGTGGTACATCGCCTGGGACGGGGTGAGTTTGGCGATCGGCGGCATGATGCCGAAGGCGTCGGCCGTCAACATGACGATATTCTTTGGGTGCCCGGCGATTCCGGTGGCGCTTGCGTTGGAGATGGCTTCCAGCGGGTAGGCGGAGCGCGCGTTTTCGGCCAGCGTGCCGTCATCGAAGTCTGGGATCCGTGTGTTCGCATCGACAACGACGTTTTCTAAAACGGTCGCAAACCGATTGGACGCGGCAAAGATGTCAGGTTCAGCGGCTTTTGAAAGCCGGATCGTTTTAGCGTAGCAGCCGCCCTCAAAATTAAAGATGCCGTCCTTTGACCAACCGTGTTCGTCATCGCCCAGAAGCGTTCGCGACGGTTCAGCTGATAAGGTTGTCTTGCCCGTGCCCGAGAGGCCAAAAAACACCGCGCTGTCGCCGTTTGGTCCAACGTTGGCGGAGCAGTGCATCGGCATAATGCCCTGGGCGGGCAACGTGTAATTGAGGAATGAGAATACGCTTTTTTTAATTTCGCCCGCGTAGCTGGTGCCGCCGATTAGAACGAGGTTCCGCGTGAAGTCACACGCGATCACGGTTTCGCTGCGGCAGCCATGGCGAACTGGGTCTGCGCGAAAGCTCGGCAAGTCGATGATTGTTAGTGCGGGTTTAAAACCGTTCAATTCGCCAGCGCCGGGCCGGCGCAACAAGTGTTTGATAAACAGGGCGTGCCACGCGTACTCGGTGAAAACGCGAACGGACAGGCGTGTGGCTATGGATGCTCCAGCAAACAAATCCTGCACAAACAGCTCTTTGTCCCGGGCCGCTGTCTGAAAGTCGGCGAGTAAAGCCTCGAAATGGGTCGGCAATATTGGCTTGTTGTTGTCCCACCAAATCGCGCCATCGCTTTGGCTATCGCGGACGACGAACTTGTCTTGCGCGGATCGACCGGTGTGGGCTCCTGTTGCAACAGCGAACGCGCCAGTTGATGTCAGCTGACCTTCGTTGCGGGCAAGCGCGTATTCCACCAACTCTGGCACGGTGTTGTTTGAATAGAGCTTGCCAAGGTTTGCTGATGGGAAGAATTCAACGGTCATTTTTGTCCTGCATTCGGAATGCTCGGCGGCCGCTTGGGGTGCGCCAGTGGCGGAAGCAATTTGCGTTAGAAAACGGCTCGTCTATCGGCGTTCAAGCTTTATGGGGTGGCGCGTCGTAGGCGGTAACCGTTGCAGCAGCAGCGCTAACCATCAAATCCCGTCCAATCCCATCCAACACTTGTCTAATCCAACACTTGCATCTTGCAGGCCAAATTTACGCCAAAGCAAGCCGCGAACAATACGGAGCTGCGAGGCTTTGCAATCGTTCCTGCAGCTGCGTAGCGTTAGTCGTGGGAGTGTCGCAATCGGCCGAAAGTCGGGTGTGTGCTGGGTATACCGCCGTGGGCGGCCGAAGCGTCACGCGAAACACGGTCGCGGTTCGGTTCGCACGCTACCAAAGTGTTGGTGGCGCTAAGCTTCTGTCGAACGTGATGTGGACTGCGGCGGGCTAGCCGGCGGCCGATAGCGTTAACGGCCGATCGTGAACGCCTTGGTTATTCCGAGGCGACCAACCACCCAATCTTCACGCTCGACGACGGGACTATCGGCGGCGTCTCCAACGAGGCGGGCGTATTCAATGCCAGCGATCGCTGTCCAGGTTGGTGCGAACTCGTATTCGGCGGTCGCGCCGAGATGGAAGCTTTTGGCCCCTGAGTCGGGCGTGTACCGAACGAGGCCCGAACTGGCCGATTGGGCTGCCGTCACGCCGAAATAGGTCTGCATGTAATCGTCATCGGCGAATTCGACAGCGGCGAAGGTTTTCAAAAATAACTGCGGCACGGCTTGGAAGTCAGCGCCAACTTGCAGGCGTAAAATGCCGCCCGCATCCTCCTCACCTGTGACCTGCGTTAGGTAGGAGGCACGCACATAGGCTGGCTTAAAATCATAGCGTGCAAAGCCGCCGACAAGGACGCCTCCGTCAACGTCGCCTAAGCCGCGCAACAGGCGACCATCGTCTTCTTCGCGGTCAAAGCGATATCCGAGCGCGGGGCCAGCCGAAAAGTTGCCGATGTTTAAAATGCCGAGGCCGATGTCGTTAATGTTGCGAGTATCGACCTTCAAAAATGATCCGAATGGATTGGGTCCGGAGAACTTGAACGCAGGCGCTCCCGTGACCTCATATTCCTTGCCGCCCTCATACTTCGGTTGGGCGATTGCGACCGCGCCTACAGTCACCGTCGTTCCAGCCGGGATTAGCCCGTCGGTTGCAAAAGCTGGCGCGGCATAGGCGACCATTCCGGCGGATAACGCGGAGATGGCAGCTTTCGATCGGGTCAACTTCGGCATTATTGGCCCTTCCGAGAGCAGGGGTCGGCGCACGAATTTATCGTGACATCATGTAGAATGTCTAAGTGAGCCGCGGACCGAAAGAAAGTGGACGGGCGATCTACACGGTGTGCTGGGATCGCACCGTGGCCAAAGCGACACGAATGAAGCGGAGGGCGATGAAGGGGGCAACTTAGGGATGCGAAGTGGTGCGTGCGAATTGCGGCGTGCGAAGCGGGGCGGTGCGCCAATGTCGAGCGTAGGCGCACGAACTCTGCTATTGGCGCCCGCACCGCTTCTGATCGACGGTCACAGCACATGACGGCCTTGCCAATGCCTATCCCCGGGTTCGTTGACCCCACCACCGCAGCATCAACCGTTCGGCCGGAATGGGGAAATGCGCGGCGGATCGTCGTTAAAGTAGGGTCGGCGCTGCTGGCTGATCGCGATAGCGGTACGCTCAAGGCGGCATGGCTGAACTCACTGCTCGATGATGTCGCGATCCTAAAGTCCGAAGGGCGACAGGTCGTGCTTGTGTCGTCGGGCGCAATTGCGCTTGGCCGACACAAGCTGAAGCTGCCACGCGGGACACTTGCCCTAGAGCAAAGCCAAGCGGCGGCCAGTGTGGGCCAGATCAGCCTTGCTGCGGCCTATCAGGACATGTGCGCGGCCAGGGGCCTGACGGCTGCTCAAATTCTACTGACGCTTGGGGATACTGAGCAGCGGAGGCGGTATCTCAACGCACGGCAGACGCTGGCGACGCTTCTGGACTTGGGTGCGATCCCCGTCGTCAACGAAAATGATACGGTCGCAACGGCCGAAATTCGCTACGGCGACAACGATCGGTTGTCGGCGCGTGTCGCCAGCATGGTGATGGCCGATTGTCTCGTGCTGCTGTCGGACATTGATGGTCTCTACACGGCTCCACCGCACATCGATCCGCACGCGCAGCACGTGCCGCTGGTGACAGCCATTACGCCAGAGATCGAGGCAATGGCTGGCGAGGCAGGCAGCGAATTGTCCAAAGGCGGCATGAAGACGAAGGTTGAGGCTGGTAGGATCGCGATCGCCGCTGGCATCAACATGGTGATCACGACGGGAAAGGTCATGCATCCACTGCGGGCGATTTCC
>JBBQNE010000113.1:0-10742 GCA_038329675.1 Hyphomicrobiales bacterium
GAAGATTTTGCTGACCTTGCCGTGCATCGGCTCCGGCGCGCGCACGACCGTTCCGCCAAAGGCCTGGCCGATGGATTGGTGACCCAGGCACACGCCCAAAACCGGGATCTTGCCCGCCGCCGCCGCGATCAGATCGAGGCAGATGCCCGCTTCGTTTGGCGTGCATGGGCCAGGCGATAGCACGATTGCCTGGGGATTGAGCGCGATCGCATCTGCGGTCGTCAAGGCATCGTTGCGATGGACGACCGACTTGACCCCAAGTTCGCCAATGTAGTGGACGAGATTGTAGGTGAAGCTGTCGTAGTTATCGATGAGGAGCAGCATAGCGGACCCGTCGTTGTGTGCGCTTTGACCTTACGCCATCCAACGGCGTCAAATCCAGTCGGACGGATACGGCACTTAGCGGGCGCCGCCCGTTCGCCGCCCGTGGCGGACAGCTGCGAGCAGCAAAAGGCCAAGGGTCACCGAATTAAGCAGATGCCAAAGCGCATGCGTGCCGCGCGTCTGGCCCCACAGTTGGGTTGCCGCGCAGACCTGTTGATCGAGCGAACGCATGGCGAGTGAGACCGCAAATGCCGCGGTTGCCGCAATCAGATACGCCGATGCTTGGCTCCCGCGCCAAGCGCTGGCGGCAGCGACAAGCCCAAGGGTTGCCAGGGCGGGTAGGTAGGCAAACGACCCATTCAAGCAACCGCTGCCACGAACGAGGCTGCGCAGGGTGATCGGGCACGGGGCAGCGGCCGCAGCAGCGAGCAGAGTGAGGAACAGTCCAAGCCCAGCGGCGGCGGCCCACCACGGCCAACCGAGATACCGGCGCAGCGCATAACCGGTGTAGGCCAACATGAAGATGGCAATCGGCGCGCCATCCGCGATCGCCGCCCAACGGGTGGCAAACGTGTGGAATAAGAAGCTTCCGGTCCCGATCACCGCCACGAGGCCGATGAGCGCAAGTTCAGCGCTAGCGCCCGCGATCAGTCGGCCAGATTGCTGAACGGGTTGGCGAGTTGGTTGCCGCCAAAGGGCAACGCTGGCGATAGCAGCCGCAATAAAGAACCCTGCGTTGCTCACCGCATTCAACGGTTCGGCCCAAAATGCGGGATTGAGCCCGCGCTCGCAGTAGGCAAAGATTTGGACATCCAGGCCGTTCATCGCGCCTCCGGGCAAGGCTCACGTTGGTCTTGACCAGCAACCGCAAACCGGAACCCGCGCGATGGTTGAAGGCCGAACGGCGCGATCAAAACTGGTCCACCTAACCATACCAAGTTCGAACCAGTTATTCGAACGATTACAGCAGTGGAACACGGTGCTTGACGCTGGATAGTGCGCCCTGTGAGCCAATAATATTTCCTTTAATTTGCACATTGCGCATCGTCGCCTATTCTGCTGCCCGCTGAGCAGCAGACATAACGGTTTGCCATTGGCGACATTCGCAAGTGACCCGGAACCGACTCGGGATCGCCGCCCCCGTTTGGTGTGGTGCTGCCTGTGGGCGCGAGACGCAGAAGACAATAGCTCACCCCAGCTGCGGGTGCCGATGCCGATAAAAACCAACTTGGGATGTAAGTGACTTTTTAGCGCTCACTGGATAACAACGGCGCTCGTTCTCATCGCCCTTGCCGCTTTCACAGGGTTTGTAGCACGACTGTCGACCGTGATCCGCGGCCCCAGATCGGCCACAGCCGCGGAAATTCTCGCATCCATCCAAATGGGTGTCAGCCACGATTGGTTCGAGCTGACTGAGCAGCCGGAACCTCTAGTCACGAGTCAGTTCCAGGGCCGGGTCAAAGGCAAAGACCGAACTTTCACATTGTATCTGATGCGGTCGCAAAGTGCGCCCGGCCTCCTGATCAGCACCACGGAAGCAAACCGCATGGCTCCTTTTGACATGTGGACATGCGATATTGCTGGCATTGCCGGGAGCGGTTATCGGTCAAATGTCTCTGCTGCCCTCCAGCAGACTAATCAAGCTGAGCCTGAACCAATCGGTTTATGCAAGACCGCCATTACTCGCACAGTAACTCGTCTGGGCACCGCCATTGTGTGCCTTTGGTGTCTGTTGGTTGCTGTTTGGGGAGCGCGCCTTTCGACCTCTCGGTTCGCCCCGCAACATGCGCCAACTTCGGCATCTTCTATTTGCTCGGCTTCCAGCTCAGCCCGAGGATCGCCGACACCGGCGCCAAACTCTGGCGGATCGATCCGAAGGTCGACGATGGCGTATTCAACCGACTGGTGCCGGATCGGGTGAAGACCAACCTCATTGCCGAGCAATGGGGCGATCTTCTGCGCCTGTGCTGCCGACGGAGCCGGAATCGGTGGGGATCGCGGCGATTGGGGCCGCCTTTGCGGCTGAGCCCGTATGCCCGCACTGCCAATCGAAGAGAGTCGGGGCTCGCCGAACCGTCTGCGGCGCTATCGCTACAAGGCGTGCAAGGTGAGTAGGTGAGTTTCAACGCTCTGACGGCGACGCCGCTGGCGCATCTGCACAAGCGGCAGATGTGGCCTGGCCACGCATCGTCACTGATTGACGGCATCAGCCTGCGCACGCTCGCCAAGCGCCTCGATTTCGATCTCACCACGGCGTTTCGTTGGCGGCATCGATTTTTGCTGTGGCCAAAGGCTATAAAGGCCAAGAAAGTTCAAGGCACCGTCGAGGCCGACAGAACCATAGACCGCTCCTCGTTCGTAGGAGCACTTGCCCACCATAGGAGAAGCGCCGATGCGGACGATTTTTGCGGTCATGGTCTTATGCGTCGTCGTTGCTTCGGCCGGTGCTGGTGAGTTGGCAAACGGCTTTGCCGGGTCGACTCTCAAGGACTGGAAGACCTTCTTGGCGGCTCAGAAAGTCTCGATCGCCCAAGACCTAGCGAAGGACGTACCCGAGAAGGATCGTAGCATCAGCCGCGAAAAACTTGCAGCCAATATTATGGAGTGCCTCGATCACCTGTCGATCGATGAAAAATACGTGAGCGGCTTGCTTGGCGCCGCCTATCCTGAGTGCGTCGTGCCGGCCGCAAGAGATTTCAAGTGATACCAGCGCCCCTAAGTTTCGACCGAAAGGATCGATTGGTATGCGGCGCGCGAGTTGATGTGTGGCAGCCCGCTTCAGCATCCATGCCGTCGACAGCTTGTGGCCCTAGCGTAGAAGCTATGTCTTGCGGCACACGCAACGGCTTCTAGTTTGCAAGCGGACATAAAGCCCGCGTCTGCCCGCGCGTTGACTGAAGCGTGCTAGCTGCGACCGCAAGGGACGACTGGTGCGGACGGCGGGACTCGAACCCGCACGCTCTTTCGAACTCGAGATTTTAAGTCTCGTGTGTCTACCGGTTCCACCACGTCCGCATTCCGGCAGCTGCGCCTTATGCCGCCGTCGACGGCCAACGGCAACTGGAACTCGATACGAACCGAGCGACCGCACCCCGGCGTGCCTGGCAGCCGCGCCTTATTGTCCGGTGTAGCCCGACACGCTGAGGAACGTGACGGTGCGGGTTGACCTACCCGCTGGCAGCTGACGTTCGCCGATCGTGCGGGTGGCCGTGAATGCCGGGCACGTCGAGCGCGGATTATCTGTGGCCGGTCGCGCCGTTGATGGCGATTGGCGCAGCGATACGACGAGCACGGGATCGCCGACCGAGCGGACATAGGGCCGCGTCATCTCGAAATGGTCCATGGGCCGAGGGCCGCAACGCCACGCCAGAACCGGCGTCGGCTCAGCCCGCAAATAGTAGAGCAGCGTCGCCGATAGCGAGCGATCGTCGGTCAGGATCGCGGCGTAGGGCCGACCATCAGCCTTTGCAGCGCTGAGTTCGGCCCGCGTGGCATTGGCGAGCGCGCGCCAGCCGAGCGTGCGGGCGAACGGGTCGGCGGCGGTAGGTCTGCCAGGAACCGCCCCGGAGACCAGCCCAAAGATCGACCCCGGTATCGCGAACCGTCCAGCCATCGCCGTTGCCGCAATGATGAGCGCCAATGTTGCGGCGTGGAGCGCGTACGAGGCGCGTAGCCAACCCCACGCCACGTCTCGAACAAGTGTCGCGATCACCAGCACGGTGGCGCCAATGTACGCCGGTGCTGCCCAATTGGCATGTGCGCGGGACGCAAAGGCCTGGGCCGTGATCACGGCGATCAGCGGTAAGCTAAACGCGAGGAGCAAGCGGTCGGCTTCGGGCAATCGCGTCCGGCTCGCGCGCCACGCAACGACGAGCAGGCCAGCAAAGTAGAACGGCCCGAACACGCCGAATTGGGCGAGAAAAAACTCTGCCGCCTTGCCGGGATTGCCGAGCGCGCCACCCCATTTGGCGTTGTCGGCGGTATGGGCAAAGGTCGCAAAGCCATTGCTGGCATTCCAAACGAGGTTGGGTGCGATCAACAGGACGCCAAGCGTGAGGCCAGCCCAAAGGCGAGGGTCTCGCAAGATGCGCCGACGGTCGGGCGTAACGGCAAGGTAAATGCTGGCGCACGCCAAGAACCACGCCATGGCATATTTGGCGTTAAGGCCAAGACCGAAAGCCGCGCCGAGCAGCAGCGCTGGCCACCACCGCTGCGTGTCAAATAGGGCAGCGAACGCAACGAGAGCGAGCGCCCAAGCTAGCAAAAGCGGTACGTCGGTCGAGATGATGCCCGCTGAGAACGATACGCCCGGCAGGAGCGCATAGGCCAACCCCGACAGGGCGCCGACGCGAACATTATAAAGCCGTGTGCCGAGCCACGCGACAGCGAGCGCCGTTGCGGTGTGGATGATCGGAGACGGCAGCCGAACACAAAACTCGCTGGTACCACAGATGGCGGTTGACCCGCCAATCAACCAAGCGATCAACGGTGGCTTAGAATAGTAGCCAAAGGCTGGCGTCGTGCTCCAGTGCCAGTATTGCGCCTCGTCAAAAAACAGGTCCGTGCCGTTCATCCACAACGCCGCGATCCGCACGAGCAGCAGACCCCCAAGGACGACCGCGAGAAGGGTCAGTGGCGATAGGCGGTCGAAGCGCACGTGGCTGCAGCTTTCATCGGTTCGTGTTTCATTGCTTCTGGGCAACGCCGTTTACGGTTGCCGGGTGACAGCGGGCAATTATGCGAGTACGCCGCACCGTGCCGATGCACAACAGCCACATGTGGCCAGATGTGGGTGGGCCACATCCATAATCGGGACCGTGTGGCGCGGCATCGGTGGCCCGTTGCGCCCCGGCCTCAGCTGCGAGTACGGCCTACCATCGCGTTCGATCCCGTTCGCTGCTGTTCGACGAAAGCCCACGCATGACGCCCCCACCTCGAACCGCCCATCGAATCGCCGTTGTCATCCCCGCGCTCAACGAGGCTGGCAACATTGGGCGTCTGGTCGAGGAGACCTATGCCAACGTGCCAGCGGAAAATCTCGCCGAGGTGATTGTCGTCGATGACGGCTCGACCGATGCGACGCCCGATGAAATCAAGGCGTTGATCGCGTCCGGCCGCTATGCGGGTCTGAAGCTCGTCCGCCATGCGAGCAAATCCGGGCAGAGCACGGCGGTGCGCAGCGGTGTGCTGGCAGCATCTGCGGAGGTTATCGCGACGATGGATGGCGATGGCCAGAACGACCCGGCCGATATTCCAAAGCTTTTGGAGAAATTGAGCCCGCCAGGGGCTGCCACAGGTCCAGCGCTGGTCGGTGGGGTGCGCACCAATCGCAAGGCCGAGGGCTCAAAAAAGCTCGCCAGCACGGCCGCCAATTGGATCCGCGATGCGGTGCTGCGCGATGGCTGCCCCGATACCGGCTGCGGCCTCAAAGTCTACTGGCGCGATGCCTATGTGCGGCTGCCGTGGTTTGCCAGCCAACACCGCTATATGCCAGCCCTGTTCCAGACTTATGGCCTCGAATGCGCTTACGTGCCCGTCAACGACCGTGTGCGCACCGTAGGCCAGTCGAAGTACAACAATTTTCGCCGCGCAATGGTCGGCCTCTACGACCTGATCGGCGTCTCTTGGCTGCGCCATCGCACAGTCGTTCCCAAAATCGTCGAACGCGCCGGTGATTAGCGAAAGGGTCACGTTGGGAGCCAGCGCATCGTCGTTTCGAGGCGGTTTGGGAAGATCATCGCGTAACTGGGTCCGCGATAGGTGCCGCTGATCTGTTGGTCGATGCGGTAGCCAGCGCCTGCTGCCAGCGCCTGCCACTCGGCAGCCGTCAGATAACGCGCTTTTACCATCCCGCCGAACGGAACATTACCGATCGCGTCAAGGGCGAACAATCGAGCATGATCGAGCGTCGAGGCGGCGATGTGGTCCTTGATGTAAATCGGGCCGCGCCCGGTGACGCGGGCGATGTCGCGCATCAATCCCGCGCGGACCTGCACTGGGACGTGATGCAGAACGTTTGAAAACACCACGCAATCGAACGTGTTGTCAGCGAACGGCAGCCGCACGCCGTCGTACACGATCGTGTCGATATCGAGCGTCTTTAAAAATCGATCTTCGATGTCGACCGAGGTGACGGAGGGGATCGCGAACAGGTCCTTCATCGCCTGCGCGATGATGCCGGTGCCGCCGCCGACATCGAGGACGCGAACGTGGCGATCGTCCCATACAGTGCGGAAGCCACGTAGCAATTCAGCGTGGTAGCTCGGTGGGTAACGACGGTAGACGGGTAAATGCCGCCCAATGCTCGCCTGGACCGCCTCAAGCGACAGCGGCGCCACGTCGGCTGATGGCAGTATCATGGTTGAACGCCCCGAGCCGGGCGGGCAATCGCCCAGCGACTAGCAAAGTAATTCCACACAAACAGGATCGCCGTTGTCATCGGCGCAGCAATCGCGACCGGAAGTGCCAGGAAATCGACCATCACAAACAAAAGGGCAAGCGAGAGCGGGACGTTGGCTGCCATCGCGATCGTATAGCGCCGTAGCGACGTGAGGCCGGTTTCGACCGAGAACGTGAAACGCGTGTGCAACGCATAGCCAACGGCAACACAGGCAATGAACGAGACGACGCTAGAGGCAGCATAGTGGACGCCGAAACGGTCAAGGCCAATTAGGATCGCGTTATGCAGCAGCGCACAGGCGAGCCCGACGATCAGAAATCGGGCGGGTGTACTTCGGGGCGACACTTGATCGGTTGCGGTCATGTCGGCGTGGCATCCGTTGGATCAACAGCTGCAATAGCCGGCGATTTGAGCCGAGACAGCGTGACGTAGACGCAGGCGTTATCTCGCGTCACCCAAGCCGGAGTGACCCGATCTTCCAACGCAGCTTTCAGGTTCATCAAAATGCCGAGGATGGCCGAAAGCGGTCGGCCGACGAACGGCACTTTCACGAGCGCGAACTTGAAGCACGTCAGACGCAACGTCGTCGTCCAGGCGAGCGGACCGACGATGGGGATGCATTCAACGACGTCAAAGCCACGCGCCTCGATGTCGCCGATTAAGCCCTCGCGGGTCCAGCGGCGATGGTCTTCAGGGTGGGGATGGTAGAGCCAGGTCCCATGCGTCGAGAGCAGCAAGTGGCCATCGGGGCGCAGTACACGCGCAGCTTCCGCAAAATAGGTATCAAGATCGCGGACGTGCTCCAGCACTTGAAACGAGACGACAGCGTCAGCGCAGTTGTCCGGTGCGTTGAGCTTACCGCCCGGCACAATTTCATACGTGTGGCCGCGCTCAAAGTCGGCGCCGTGGTAGCTCGCACCGCGGGCCGTAAAGAGCGGCTCATAGGGCTTCACACCACACCCAAAATCGAGCACGACGGCGCCCGGTCGAACGATCCGCGCCGCCATCTCGCGGATGGCTGCGTGCATGCCCTTCAAAACAAGCCAGTCCGTATCCCATAGCCTGGGTGCGAGACGGCGCCGCTGTTCGATGCGATCAGCCAATGCGCGGAGTTCAGGCGTTGGATGCGTGACAGAAAGCGGGACGGGTTGCGATCGGCTGATCGGAAGCGGGGCATCGATCGTCACGGGCGGTGCCCCTCCGCAATTGCCGCAGCTGCAATAGACGGTGAGGCCGCGCAATCAAGACCGTTCAGGATTTCCAGATAGCTATCAGCGGCGCGCGACCAGCTATAGCGGTCTCGGACGAAGGCGTGGCGCTCAAGGGCAGCGGCGAGCGCCGATTCCCGGTTTCCAACATTTGCGATGGTACGGCCGATTGCGGACGCAAACGCGGCGGCCGTTTCGTCGTGGTTCATTGGGTCGATCGGGACGCCTTCAAGATACGGTGCGGCAGCCGCATCGGCTGTTGCCGTTTCGGCACCGCAAACAACCGGTAACCCGCACGCGAGCGCTTCTTGGATGACGAGCGGTAGCCCCTCACCGGTTGACGGGAGGACGAAGACGTCGCTTGACCGGTAAGCGTCGGCTAAGCTTTCGCCGGACAATCCAGCAAGCACGACGACGTTTGGCAGGCCCCACGTCACCGGGTCAATGGCGCCCCAACCCGCAAGCACAAACGTTATGCCGGGTTGCTGACGGGCGATCCGTTCCAGGAGGTGCAATCCCTTTTTGTCAACGAACCGTCCAACGAACAGCGCAACAGGGCGGCTCGCGGGAAGCCCAAGTCGCTGGCGGATCGCGACCCGATCGAAGCGGTCCGGGCGGCCGATGTTGAATGTAGCTGTGTCCACACCGTTGAACACCAACAGCGGTTCTTGGCGGAAGCGGACAGTGTGAAAGTGACGACGCGTGATTTCGCTGATGAACGCGACGCGATCAACGGAGGCAAGCATCGGGCGCGTGACAAGGTGATTGGCGGCCGCCATCAGCAACCGCAAAATAGAATTGCGGTAGGGGACCGCGCCGATGTGCTGGATGATGACGGTCGGGCGCCGATACCAGGCGGCACACAGTCGGGCTAAGACGTTCGTTGGATAGAGGCTATCGTGCAGCAAGACAGCATCAGCCGAGCGAACTTCGCGCGCAATGGACAGGGCCGCCGATGGGCCCGGTAACGGTAGCGGAAAACCCAGCCGACGCTCGCACACGTTCCAGGCGGCGAGCGGCACGCAGCGAGCTGAGCCAAGTTTCGGGCCGGTATTGAAACTTGAATGAGTGCTGGTCGTGGCGCCCGCGTTGATCGCCCCGGTCGTCCCTAAGGCCCTAGCGAAATCCACAGCGGGCGGTGGCGTCGCGTTGCTGGCAATCCATGTCAGGTCGACGCCACGATTGGCAAACTCGCGCGCGAGTTTACCTGCGACGATTTCGATCCCGCCACGGTGGCTTTCGAAATAATGCGTCGCCATCAGCAACTTCATGCCACGCGCGGCGCGGTCATTGGCACGCTCGCCGCCGATTGCCCGGCCGAGCAAGTGGGGACCGCCGACGGACTGAGCAAAGTTGCGCTGCCAGAGATGATCGCTGGCGCGACCGGGGGCTTTAAGAAATTCGCATCATTGCCCGCGATGATCGACAAGAGAAAGCCGCCAAATGCCGTTTGCGTACCGACGACGACGAGGGTCGTGCCAAGAATGGCTGGCAGCACATTCAAGATTGGCTCGAAGTGATTTGCAGACCAGTAGGCGAGCACGGAACTTAACAGAATGAACCCAGCGACAATGCAAAGTGCGCCGGTAATGAGCATGCTTTCAAGCGAAATCCATTTGCCGATGCCAGCCGACAGGCCGGTGCGCAGCCGGTAGCCTTCGCGGACGCCGTAGACATGAGATGCGGCAGCCAGCAGCGCGGCGAGATGGCTGACCGCCAGCATCGCGCCAGCCAGGATCACCCAATAGTTTCCGATCGGCGAAGCGCGCGTTGAGCCAACAACCAGCGCTAGCGCGCCATACCCCAGAATACCGATCGAGACCGCTGCAAGAATGGCGGCGGGAACAGCGAACAACCAAATCGGGCTTAGCATGAACAAATAGCGCAGGTGTCGCCAACCATCGCGCCACGGCCGCAGATGAGGCGGACGATCGCGCAGGTCAGGCGAGAGCGTCGCTGGAACCTCGGCAATTTTGACGCCTTTGAGCGTCGCTTTGATCACCATTTCGCTGGCGAATTCCATCCCGTTCCCAGTCAGGCCGAGCCGCTCGAAGCAATCCCGACGCAGCGCGCGCAACCCGCAGTGGGCATCTGAAATGCCTGAGCGAAACAGGATATTAAGGATCCCGGTCAGGATCGGGTTGCCGATGTAACGGTTCTTCCACGGCATGGCGCCGGGCTTGATACCGCCCTGGAAACGGGACCCCATACACAGGTCGGCGCCGTCGGTCAGTTTGGCGACCATCGCGACGGCGTCGCGGAAATCGTAGGAGCCATCGCTGTCGCCCATCACCAGGAAGCGGCCATTGGCTGCCTGGGCACCGCCAGACAGTGCTGCCCCATAGCCGCGTTGCGCGACGTCGACGACGCGAGCGCCGAGGCCGCGGGCGAGATCTTGGCTGCCATCGGACGAACCGTTGTCGGCAATCAGGATTTCGCCAGTGAGACCAAGGCTCGATTTCATCATCGCCAGCGCCTCTTGGGCATTGGCGATGCAATGGGGCAAACACCGCGCCTCGTCGAGGCATGGCATGATGATCGTCACATCAACGGCAGAACGGCTTGCGGTCGCTGCCGAGCAGGGGTCAAGCGTCATGGTCATCCATTACGCGTCAGACGGAAAAAGGGGAAACAACGCGAAGCGGTCGCGCGCTCCCTATCGCTATCAACCGTCCTGGATGAAGGGCCGATGAACAATGACTGGGGATAGTAAACGCGATCTGATGCTGGACCAAATTTTGTGAGCCGATCACGGCGAGCTTTCGGGTCTCACTTTCGCAAGGGTTCCGCTCGGCGCTAGGCCGTGGACC
>JBBQNE010000114.1:0-10620 GCA_038329675.1 Hyphomicrobiales bacterium
TGGTGGCTGCGGCTGAAGCGATATCGACACGGGAGGAACTCGTCCGCTTTGTTGCGAGCTTGCGCCAAGATTTGGCCGCCCATCCGAAGGCCTGGTCCGAGACCGTCGATGCGTTGCTCGATCGCACCGGGGCTCACGTGACGCATATGGGGCATGACGCGGCCGAGCCCGTTTGGCGGACCCTCGCCCGGGCACTGCTCGCCGCGCGGCGACGCAACTGAGATCACAATCAACTTTGCTGTGTGCCGTTGGAAAACCGCGTCGCGCATGTGCCGAAGCACTTAGGCTGCGTGGGGGGCGCGCCTTGGTAGCAGCACGTCGCACAGTTGGTCTGTGCCGCGCGCGGCCCGAAGTCGCTCCATCGTTGCGCTGTCGCGAACCAAGCGAGAAATGCGAGCCAACGCTTTGAGATGATCGCCGCTGGCGTGCTGGGGCGACAATAGCAAAAACACCAGATCGACCGGCTGCTTGTCGGGCGCTTCGAATTCGATCGGCGCGGCTAATTTCGCAAACGAGCAGAAGATGCGATTGAGCCCCGGCACATGGACATGGGGGACAGCCACTCCGCGGCCGAGCGCCGTTGAGCTCAGCCGCTCGCGCTGCAACAGGGCGCTGAACAGGTCGCGCTGATCAAGCCCCGTGTGGGCTGCAGCGTTTGCCGAGAGTTCTTCCAAAACGGCCTTTTTCGACGTGGCTCGCACGCCGTGCAGGACAGCATCGGGTAGTAAAAGTTCTTTGAGGTCCATGTGCGGTTCCCCGGTCGTTATCGTCACGTGCGGTCCGGTATCCCTGTGCTGTGGGTACAAGATGTCGACGCGCTGTGACAAATAGAATTGTTTTCCACGGCCTGCGATCACAGATCGTCACGATCGCAGGGCCCCGCGTCGGATCCCCCGGGCAGCGTGCACGATCTATGCCGTTCATCGCCTGATTCGCTCGTGGTGCGAGCACCTAAGCTGACGCGGCCAACAGGACCGATGGTTTAGCGCCAGCGTGCAGAGTTTGCGAGGGCGACCAGGGAGGCGACGTGCCTCGAAAGCTCCGTTGAAGCTCGCGGCCCGCACGAATGTTGCTCGACCAAAGTCCGTTCGCGCGCTTCATCTGCGGCGGCTAGCTCGCAGTCTCCTTCGCCGTATCAATCCAGCCGATATGCCCGTCTTCGCGCCGGTAGACCACGTTTATGCCGCCGTGCGACGCGTTTCGAAAGACCAGAAACGGCCGGTCCGTCAGGTCAAGTTGCATCACCGCCTCGCTGACCGCGACTTCCGGCACGGCGCGCTCTGCTTCGGCGATAATGACCGGCGCGGGAAGCACGTCATGGTGGACCTCGGCATCGACTTCGTCCTCGTCGGCGCGAACCGTGAAGTCGTTTGCCGTGTATTCACGCACGGATTGCTCGATTGTACGGCTTTGGTGGTGATTATGATGGCTCTTCAACCGGCGCTTGTATCGCCGTAAGCGCTTATCCATGCGTTCGACCGCTGCATCGGCGCTCGCGTAGGCATCGGCGCCTTCGCCGTGGCTTTCGAGCAGCAGGCCGGTCTTAAGCAGAAGCGAGCAGTCGGTCCGGAAACGGCCACGCTCTTTTTCTAGGCGAATGTGGCCAGAGATCTCTGGGCCGATATATTTCTCCAGCGATTCCGATAGCTTAGCTGTGATGTAATCCTTGAAAGCTTCGCTCGCCTGGACGTTCTTACCGGTCAGTTGAATTGCCATCGTCGGGGTCCCTTTCGTGACGATACACAGCCGTCACAAACCCCGATCCTCCGCCTACGCGCACCCTCGCGTCAATGGGTCTTCGCTGAAGAATCAGGCACCTGGCCAACTCGCGATCGAGGTAGGGGGCGGCTGGCGCACCGGTCTAGACGTTTTTGGTCAATTCGTGCGGGCGAGACGCTCGTGCATTTGCTTGTCACGGCGTCGTTGAACGGAGGAGGGGATCCGCAGCGCTTCGCGATATTTAGCGACCGTGCGGCGTGCAATATCGATCCCGTCGGTCTTGAGCTTCTCGACGATTTTATCATCAGAGAGCACGCCGCGGGCGGTCTCAGCATCGATGAGTATTTTGATGCGATGGCGCACGGCTTCGGACGAATGGGCCTCCTCGCCAGACGCCGATGCAATCGACGACGTGAAAAAATATTTGAACTCGTAAATGCCCCGAGGGGTGGCCATATATTTGTTTGAGGTGACCCGTGAGACGGTCGATTCGTGCATTTGAATAGCGTCGGCGACGGTGCGGAGGTTGAGCGGACGCAGATGCTCAACCCCGTGCATCAAGAACCCGTCTTGTTGGCGCACGATTTCCTCCGCGACCTTCAAAATCGTCCGAGCCCGCTGGTCTAGGCTTTTGACCAACCAATTCGCATTTTGCAGGCAGTCGAGCAGGTAGGTTTTTTCCTCCGCGCCGCCTGCCGATTTCGAAACGCGCGCAAAGTAGCTGCGGTCGACCAGCACGCGAGGCAGCGTTTCATGGTTGAGTTCGATCAACCATGCGCCGTCGCTGCCAAGCCGGACTGAGACGTCGGGGATAACGGCTGCAATCGGCGATGCGCTGAGCCGCAAGCCCGGCTTGGGGTCGAGCTGGCGGATCTCGGCGATCATGTCGGAGACGTCGTCGATATCGCAACTGGCGTGCCGTGCGAGGGCTTGCATGTTGCGCGCGGCAACGAGGTCGAGTCGCTCAAGAACTGCAGCGATCTGGGGATCGTGGCGGTTCTGGTCTTTGAGCTGGAGGGTCAAACATTCAGCGAGGTTGCGGGCGCCAATGCCAGCTGGATCAAACGTTTGCACCAACGCCAGCACGCTCTCGATTTCGCTTTCGCGGACGCCGAGTTGATCGGCCAGGAGCGCGACTTCGGCGGCGAGATAACCAGCGTCGTCGATGTGGTCGATGATGCGGCGACCAATCATCAATTCGCGATGCGATTTGGCGGCGAGCGCCAATTGTCCGCCGAGGTGGTCGGCCAGTGTCAGGCTGGAAGCGAGATAGGCTTCTAGGTTCGCGTCGTCGCCTGAGAATGATGACGCGTTAGAGCGCGGCTCGGCATATTGGCCGCCGAGCATTGGACCATCGCGATCACCACCGCCCTCATTCATGATCTCGGTGCGGGCAGCGTCCGGGCAGATCGTTTCGATGTCGGTATCAAGCGCGGCTACGGGGTCGGCGGCGGGTTGAGACAGATCAAGTGCCGTCGTCTCGCCAGCCCAGTCGTCTGAAGGGTTTGGGCGGCCATCGTCGGTGTCAGGCGTGTCGATCGTGCGGTCGTTTGGCTCGGCGTCGCGGTCGTTGCGTTCTAGCAGCGGATTTCGTTCGAGTTCTTCGTCAACGAACGTTGAAAGTTCCATATTCGACAGCTGCAACAGGCGAATGGCCTGCTGCAGCTGGGGTGTCATTACCAGTTGCTGGCCTTGCCGCAGTTCCAGTTTTGTCGAAAGCGCCATTCCACTCAGTCCCTTAGCGCAACCTTGCTGCGCGCGCTGGACTTCATCATACTCAACGGCCGTTTACGAACATATCCCCCAGATAGACACGCCGGACATCCTCGTTGTTAATGATCTCTGAAGGGTTACCCTGTGTCAGAACTTGGCCATCATAAATAATGTAGGCGCGATCGATCAGGCTCAAGGTCTCGCGAACATTGTGGTCGGTGATGAGGACGCCAATGCCACGGTCGGTCAGGTGACGGACAAGCGTCTGGATGTCGCCAACGGCGATCGGATCGATACCGGCGAACGGTTCATCGAGTAAAATGAACGAGGGCCGCGATGCCAGGGCGCGGGCGATCTCGCAACGGCGCCGCTCGCCGCCCGACAGCGCAATCGAGGGCGATTTACGAAGGCGCGTGATCGAGAACTCCTCGAGCAGACTGTCGAGCTGTTCTTTGCGCGCTTTACGGTTCGGCTCAACGAGTTCGAGCACGGCCATGATATTTTGTTCAACGGTGAGCCCGCGAAAGATCGACTGCTCTTGCGGCAGGTAGCCGATGCCGAGTTTGGCCCGACGATACATCGGCAATCGCGTGACGTTACGGCCATCAATCGTGATGGTGCCAGCGTCGGCCTGGACGAGGCCGGTGATCATATAAAACGTCGTCGTCTTGCCTGCGCCGTTGGGGCCGAGCAATCCGACGCTTTCGCCGCGTCCAACCGAGAGCGAGACGCCGTTTACGACCTTGCGCTTCTTGTAGGATTTCTGAACGTCGAAGGCCGTGAGCCAGCCGTCGCCGCCGACGGCTTCGTCAAGGTAGCCACCGTTGTCTGCGTAGGCCTCGGGATTGAAAGGCTGGTCGTTGGAGGGCTGGTCGTAGGGCTGTTGTTCGTATTGGCCGGGCAAAGATGGATCGGGCACTTGTGGCGGGCCGCCGAAGCTTGCGCCCGGTGGTCCACTGCGAGCGTTGCTCAAATCGGACGACGACGGCGTCGCTGTCCGCACCTCTTTTACCGACGCTGCCGCGCTGGCTGCCGACGCGGGAGAGCCGATACCAAACAGTCTCACGTGGCGTTTTCCTTTTACGGGCGGGGCGGGTGGCGTCCAGGTCAGGCGGCGTCACGGCTGAGGTGTAGCAGGCTGAGCGGTTGCCCCCCAACTGGTTGACGCAGGGCCTTTCGGCGCGGCAGGTTTTGGGCCCGTTGCAGTCGGCGCTGCGCCGCTGGTACCAGGTGTATTCGCAGAGCCGGGGGTGGTCCCAGAACCGGGCTTTCGTTCGAGCGTCGATGGGTAAAGCGTCAACGACGAACGGCCGGGGCGGGTAGGTCGGGTCAGTAAGTTGCCAGCAGCTGACGCATCAGTCGTTCCAGACGTGCCCGATGTTGCAACGGCTGGCGCTTCTCGCGTCATGACGCTTTGGCCTGACGTCATGTCGATGATGAGTTTGCTGCCCTTCACGATGTTGGGCCCCTGCGTGATGATGACCTCGTTGCCACCCACTGTCACGGTGTTGGCTTTGGTGTCGAAGATCGCCCAATCGCCGGTGACCTGTTGGGCAGCCTTTGACGTGACGACGACTTTACCGCGCGCTTCCAGCCGGTTGAGCTGCGTTTGGCCTTTGCCTGCGGCTGGCGCCACGGCGGCAGGATCGGCAACCAATCCGGTATCGCCGGTATAGAACGCTTTGAGGTCGGCCGACTGGATCAGGAAGTCGCCCTGGGCGGCGCGAACGTCGCCAGCAAATGTCGCTTCTTTTTTTGTGTCTTCGACCGTGAGCCGGTCGGCCTCAATATCGACGGGCGCATTGGGATCGGTGCGGAATGTCGTGAGCCCCAGTCCCGACCCGAGTCCCGACCCTTCCACGACGCTGGCGGCGGCCTGGACGGCGGGGGCTGCAGCCTTGCGGGCCGCGGCGCCAGCCGTCTGCGGCTGATTAGATTGGCTAAGGCGGGCAAACATTCGGCTTTTTGGCAGGCCAGCTTCGGCCGGTGAAGCGACTTCGGTCCGGCCGGATTTGCGATCAAGAAACAGGCGGCGGCCGCGAATCTCGTTCTGCGCCTGGGTGACAATGACGTTCCCGGTCATCAGGATCGTATCGGCGCGCTGATTGAACTCTACCCGCTCACCGCTGGCGCGGCGATCCGGGCCAGCGCCGACCTGGACGTTGCCTGCGATCACGGCGACTTCGCCGATGGCGTCAAATTGGGCCGAGTTACCGGTGATCCGTGTGCCGCCCGGCTGGGTCATGACGAGGGGACCGGGGACAACAATCCGCTCCACTTTGGCTGCGCCGCCCGCGGCCTTCGCGTTGCTTGATGGCCCCGCTTGATCAGCCGTTGGTGCCGTAGCGTCAGTAGGTGCCGTTCTGGCTGGATCGCCAGCGTAGGCGATTTCAAGGCGTTCGGTCTCTATCGTCGCGCCGCCAATACCGGGCGCGGCTGCGGGTAGGCCCGTTGCCAGCGGAACCGTCTGCGTCGCGCGAACTTGGCCGGAAAACACTGCGATTTTGCCAGCATCATCGACATCCAGTCGTTGCGATGTGACGTCAATGGGGTGGCCTGAGCCGCCGAACGCGGGGAGCGGGCCGACCTGAGAACTGGCAGACTTGCTTGCAGTGTCCACCGCTGCCGGATCGCGAGGGGGAGGCGTCAACAGGGCTGCGACGCCGCCGATAAACCCAACGCGTTTGCCTTTTTGATCAAGTTCAAGGGTATCGGATCGGATCGTCCCCTGGGGGGCTGTGACCCGCGCTGGCCGGTCAGACTTCAACGTGCCGTCCTTCGTTAGGATCGTTGCCGTTTCGAGGTCGGCCTTCATGCCAGCTGCGGTGACCACGGTGATGCCGCCCGACAGGTCCAGCCGATTGGTTTTGGTGTCGAACAGGCCCTTGCCAGCGCTAATGTCGGTGCGCTGCTTGCGGACGTCGAACAGTTCGCCAGTAATGCCGTTCAATTTGACCCGGCTGGTGTCGGTCAGGTCTGGGATGGCGGAAACGGCCGTCACCAGGAACGTGCCGCCATCCTTGGTAGCGCCCTCAAAGCGCGGCCGATCCATCGTGAGTTCGCGGCTGATCGTAATACCGGGTTGTGAGCGATCAATTGAGCCCGCAAGCCGCGCTGCCAGCATCACTTGGCCGACATAGAACACCACAACGCCAACGGCGGCGATCGGCATGGCAATTCGCATCAATCGTACGCCACGGCTGTGCCAGCGGGCGCGCGAAAATGCGGTCGTCCGGTCCATATCAAGGATACGGGTCGACGGCGCGCGTCCGGACGCTCGCCCGCTGGATGCGTCCCAGGCGGACGCAGCGATGGTGTCGGCTGATCCCTTCAAGCTTGCCATGCTTCCTTGCGGCACGTGTTGCTCTTATGCCCGACTGTTGCATTGGCAAAATCGCGCGGCAAACTCAAGGCAGCGCGGACGGTTACGCGCTCGTTATAGCCAAAGACCATCAACGGGATCAGTGGGAGAAGACGTCATCCTCGGCAAAGCCCGCCAGATCGAGGGCTGCGCGCGTTGGGAGAAAGCGGAAGGCGGCCTCGGCGTGCGCCGTGCGGCCCTCACGGGCAAGCATAGCGTCAAGCTTGGCTTTGACGGCATGCAAGTGCAGGACGTCGCTGGCGGCGTAGTATTTTTGCTGATCGGAGAGCTCGGCGCGGCCCCAATCTGAGCTTTGCTGTTGTTTGTTCAGCTCAACTTCGGCGAGTTCAGCGACGAGATCTTTGAGGCCGTGGCGATCGGTATAGGTCCGGGCGAGCTTTGAGGCGATCTTTGTGCAGTAAATCGGCGTGGTGATGACGCCCAAGTACTTCTCAATCACGGCGATATCGAAACGCGCGAAGTGGAAGATTTTCGTGACAGACGTGTTGGTTAGCAGTGCCTTGAGCCGAGGCGCAGCGTAAGCACCGGGCTCAAATTGGACGAGGTGGGCGGTGTCGTCGCCAGCCGAGAGCTGGACAACGCAGAGGCGGTCGCGATGGGGGTTGAGGCCCATGGTTTCGCTATCGACCGCGACGCTCCCCGAAAATGTTACGTGTGTCGGGAGGTCGCCCTTGTGCAGCTTGATCGTCGGGCTCATGCGCGGTCCAATTCGTGATCGTTGACCGCTGATTGCGTGGCCGAGATATCAGGGCTTGAGGTGATCGGCCCGGCCCTGGGACGAGCCAGTGGGCCTGCAGAAAACGTGGTGCCCGAAAGAGGACTCGAACCTCCACGCCTCGCGGCGCTAGTACCTGAAACTAGTGCGTCTACCAATTCCGCCATCCGGGCGATGGAAACAGCGTGGCTACTGGTGGTGCGTGCCATTGTCAATGCGTTGTGCAGGCGTTTGACCCGGGGGTCGGTGGTAGGCTGGCGTTGTCGCCATGACCCTTCCGCGCGAGCGTGCCTACCGTTTACTGAGGTCTTTCAGCCGGTAAAGGGCGTCGAGGGCAGCCTTGGGCGTCAGTTCGTCTGGGTTCAGCGCGGCGATCGCTTCGTCGACCGGGGACAATTTGGGTGGCTCGGCTGCGGCGGGCTTTTGTATGTCAACCGGTGTCGTCGTTTTGCCTGTGGCCGATCGATCTGAGCCCACATTTATCGTCGGCTTATAGCTCGTTGGCCGGGCGGCGGCAAACAACGGCAGGTCGTCGAGCGGGGCGGGTCCGCCGCGTTTGTTGCGGTCTGATTTTTCTAACTGGTCGAGGACTTCGCGCGCGCGGCCAACGACGGGTGCTGGCAGCCCCGCCAACTTGGCGACTTGGATGCCATAACTGCGATCGGCAGCGCCCGGGACGACCTTGTGCAAAAACACGATCTCGTCCTGCCAATCGCGGACCTGCATGGTCACGTTTGCAACGCCGGGCAGGCGGCCGGCGAGCGCGGTTAGCTCATGGTAATGCGTGGCAAACAGCGCCCTGCACCGCGACGTGTCGTGCAGGAACTCGACCGTTGCCCACGCGATCGATAGGCCATCGAACGTCGCAGTGCCGCGACCGATCTCATCGAGGATGACCAGCGATCGGTCGGTCGATTGGTTCAAGATGGCTGCTGTTTCGACCATCTCGACCATGAACGTCGAGCGGCCGCGGGCCAAATCATCGGAGGCGCCAACGCGCGAGAATAGGCGATCGACGACGCCGATGTGGGCCGATTGTGCGGGGACGAAGCTGCCGACCTGTGCGAGGAGGGCGATTAGCGCGTTCTGGCGTAGGAACGTTGATTTTCCAGCCATATTGGGGCCAGTGACGAGCCAGATGCGGGTGTCGCTCGTGTCGTCAAAGCCTGGACCGCGTAGGTCGACCAGACGGGTGTCGGGACTGCTGGCACCGGCCTCTCGATCACCGGAGCCCTCGGTTTGCGCCGTTCCACCGGGTGCGCGGCCAAGCACGCAATCGTTGTCGATGAACGCGCCCGATAGCGCTTCTGCCATCGCCTGTTCAACGACCGGGTGGCGGCCGCGGCGGATATCGAAGGCTGCCGAATTATCGATCGTCGGGCGGATATAATTTTGTTCGCGGGCCACTTCGGCAAGCGCTGCCAGGCAATCCAACTCGGCAATTGCGCTGGCAGCTTCGCCAAGCATTTGCTCTTCACGGGCGATCGCAGCCGATAGCTCGTTGAAGATCTCCTGCTCGATGCCAAGCGCGCGTTCAGATGCGGCTGCGATCTCGCCTTCGGTTTTTGACAGCTCCACAGTTGAAAACCGGATGGCATTCACCAGCGTCTGGCGGTGACGAAACGTTGCGTCGTGGGGTGGCTTTTGCAGCGGTCCAGCGTTGAGCTGGGTCACTTCGATGAAATAGCCGATAATGTTGTTGTATTTTATTTTCAGCGATTTGACGCCGGTCTCCTCGACGTAACGAGCTTCCAGAGCGGCGATGACGTGGCGGGTCCCATCGCGCAAATTGCGGGCCGCGTCGAGGTCGGGGCGGGCGCCGGAGCGGATGAAACCGCCCTCGCGGCGCAAGTGCGGTGGGTCTGTCACAAGTGCATGGTTGAGCGCGGCGCAGACGGCGGACGGGACGGCGATCAAGGCTTTACGGAGTTGATCGAGTATCGCGGGTTGGCCGATCGCAGCGTTTAGGCTGGCCGAAGTTGGCGCAACTGCAAGCCGCGCGGCGCACGCAGCAGCTGTCGTCAGTCCATCCCGGACAGCTGCCAGATCGCGCGGGCCGCCGCGACCGAACGCCAGCCGCCCGACCGCTCGTGAAATATCTGGTGCGCCGCGCAATGGGCCGCGCAGGGCTTCGCGCAGGCGGTCATCGTTGGCCAGGTATTCGACAGCGTCGAGGCGTGCATTAATGGCCGCCGCGTTGGCCAATGGCGTCGCAATGCGAGCGGCCAACTCACGCGCTCCGGCGGCCGTGACGGTTCGATCAATTGCGCCCAACAGGCTCGTTGCACGCTGGCCAGAGGCTGTGCGGACGAGTTCCAAGCTTGACCGGGTGGCTGCATCGATGACGAGGATTGCGCCATCGCGGCTGGCACCCAGGCTACCAGCCATGCTGCCCGTCATGCTAACCGTCATGCTGCCAGTTATGCGCGGGCGGCGGAGAACGCCAACGCGGCCGATCTGGGTCAAGTCGACGTACTTGAGCAGCGCGGCGATGGCCGATAATTGAGGGCGCGAGAAATGACCGAGACCGGCGAGGTCGGCGACGCCGAGGCGCGATTTCAAGAGGTGTTCGCCCGACAGGCTGTCAAACATGGCGACGGGCTGCGGCGTCGCGGCGGAGTCGACGATCTTGAGCCAGGTGGCGAGGTCTTTGGCGGCGGAGTATCCGTCCGGTATCAGCACCTCGCTCGGGCTTAAGCGAAGCAATTCGCCCGGTAGATCGGCGCCACTGACCTCGCCGACCTCGAACTCGCCGGTTGAAATTTCAAGTGAGGCCAATGCGACCGTAGCGTCGGGCGGTATGCTCGGCGCTAGAGCTGGTTTGCGACCAGCGTTCGCAAGACCGGATGCACCCGCGCTCACCGCGCTTGACCGCGCGGGGGCAACGAAGATCGCGGTTAAGTAGTTGCGGGCCCGGGCATCGAGCAGGGCATCTTCGGTGAGGGTGCCGGGCGTGACGAGGCGGACCACATCGCGGCGTACGACCGCTTTCGAGCCGCGCTTGCGGGCCTCGGCGGGGTCTTCGAGTTGCTCACACACGGCGACGCGGAAACCGAGGCGGATCAACTTCTCTAAGTAATCGTCGGCCCGA
>JBBQNE010000115.1:0-10543 GCA_038329675.1 Hyphomicrobiales bacterium
TCGGTTGTCGAACAAGGCGCGGGCCTGAGCATCACCTTCGACGAACTACGCAATGGTTCTGTCAGCGACATCGCCGCGTGAGCAAGTGGTTCGAAATCCAAGCTATCATCTTGATATCAAGCTTTGGCGCACCGTACAGGATAAAAGTGCGAACACCTATGTGGTTGAAATGGCAATGTAATTTGTGAAAACCTGCGCTCCCGCTAGTGCCTGACATTGAGCTCAGAAGCGCAGGCGTCTCGTCCTGCTTCGGCTTGCCTATCTTCAACTCACATCAACTCGGTAGCCAGAACGCGGGAAATGCACACAAACGGTGTCGATGTCTTCGGTCGTGCGTTCGATAACCACAGTCTCTGCATTGGCAAAACGAATTTTCCCGACGACAGGTTGCTCCCCGCCATTGACGTCGGGGCAGATAGTCACCGCCAAGCCGACCTCAAGCCCCTGTGGATCGCGGGCTGCCACGCCTGTCTGCGCGATTGACGTCTGTTTTTTAGCGCTTGCGATCGCCTCTTCTGGGCTCATAACGCTTGATGTTCCATGGCCAACGGCGCGGACATTGTCTTCCCAACGCAACAGGTGGGTGAATTCGGAAAGGAACGAGGGTCCGTCACTCCATCGACCGCGCAAGAACCAGACGACGTGATAAAATTGCGCATCAATCGCCGCTGGCGCAGCCCCCAACAAAAACTTACGCCCGTCAGCCAGCTGACCGTCGAGCCAGGACAATGGCGCGCGCACTTGCGCAACGAGATGGGGAAGGTCGGCATGTGCCTTTTTCAACGCCTCGGCCCAATTTTCACCCAGATAAAGCCGTCCCCGATCTGCTGCAAAATCTTTGTCCAACTGGTCGCCCGCTGAACCCAAAATATGTCTCACAGTCTGATCGAACAGGGCGCCGTCTGTCCATCGGCTGAGGCACCACATCAAACCCTGATTGGACGCAGGCATGTAGGATGGGGTTGGATGGCGCCGCTCGAGTTCGCGAATGATGCACTGACTGTCGCAGTAGATGTCAGCACCGATCTGCATCACCGGTGTACGTCGATAGCCACCGGTGAGCGCTGTCAGCATCGGTTTGGGCGGCAAGCGCGGTATATCGACATTGCGCCAGGCGAGGCCTTTGATGCCGAAGGCAACTCTTACTTTCTCCGCAACAGGTGATTGCGGATAGGCATGCAGAATTATTTCAGAAGCTGGATCAGACACGCGGTGTTTCCTTTCGTCCTTGGCTCATTCGGGGCGTCATCGACCGCATGCTGCAGGCAAAGCCCATTGTAGTCCTACAAACGAGGCGACACGTTCAGTTTGTGGGTCTCGCAGGTAACACATTCACGCCCAACGCCGCCGCCAATGCAGGGAAGTCATCGACGACGATGTCGTGGATAGAGTTCGGTTCAGGATCGGGCGGACTATCGTTACCCCACTCGCGCGGGCGCTTTTCGAACGCTGTCGCATAACCCCGGCTCTTGGCGGCATTCAGATCAAAGTTGTGGCAGGCAAGCGCTATCAGCCCAGCAGTTGCCGGGCACTTTTCGCAGCTTGGCAACAACGTCGGCAAATGGTTCGTCACTGAGGATTTCAAAGCTTCGGACAGTGAAACCTTGCAGCTTCCATGTGCCGTCCTCTAATCTCAGCCAGCGTCCCGTGCCGTTGACACGAACATGGTCGAACGTGTGGTGGCGCAACTCGCGAGCCATATTCTCAGTGGTTTCGAGTCCAGAGTATCTGACAGGGCCATCCTGAATGATGAGGTGCTTCGAGGCGTCTTTCCCACCTATGCTGACGAGCTGGCCTTGCAACGTGCCCTCTTCGGAGAAGGGGCCGTAGGTCATCGGCTGTGGCCGATCGCGTCCGGGAAATTCAATTATCTGCGCGGACTTCGGGGGCAGCAGCTTGGCCCGTGCCTTGTCTTTCTGAAGCTTGAGATCTAGAGCCTCATAGGCCTTACGTAAGTCTTCATCCGGCGTTCCCGCTGCAAGTGCGCGGATGCGGCCCTGCACCGCAGGGTAAGCGGCGGGTTCTATGGTTTGCACAAGCGCGAGGCTGCTCTCTTCGAGACGGTCGAAGTGAACTTGCGCCTCGGAGCCGAGCAGGCTAGCGAGGTCGGCCATGTACTCGGCGAGGCGAGCCATAGAGATCGTGTCCGGCTTGAACACGTCGATGATAAATTTGTACTCGTAGCCGTCCATGGTTCTTATTTTGTTCAGAATTGGTGAACGAGACGTTAAGGCACAATCTAGGCCGGCGGAAGGCTGTTTTTTGGGAGTTCGGTCGCAGCATCATCGATGTAGCCGTGTGGCCGACCCTGCGGCATGATCGGTCGCTATGCCACACGGGCTAATGCGCGCCATGGCGCTCTCTGCAAGCTATCATCTTGCTATCAAGCTTTGGCGCACCCGACAGGATTCGAACCTGTGACCTTCGGAATCGAAATCCGGCACTCTATCCAGCTGAGCTACGGGTGCGTAACCGAAGCGGTAGCATAACCCGTCCACGCGGTCACTAGTTGCAAGGTGCAAGGTGGTTGCCTCACCTGCCACACTCTGGAAGCGGCCATTTGGCTGACCTTTCGCGGGCGCAGATGTTTCGCTCCACGCGCCTCGCCTCGCCCGCCGCGTTAGGTTTTGACCGCGAACAGGTCGGCCTGTTCGCCGGGCGCCAGGTCGCGCATGTGCCAAGGTAGGCCCTGCTTGCCGATCTCGTCCATGAACGGTTTTGAGGGCAATTGCTCGACGTTCCAAACGCCAGGTGTCGGGCCCCAGTGGCCTTTGAACATCATCATCGCGCCGACGACTGGCGGGACGCCCGTCGTATAGGACACCGCCTGCGCGCCGGTTTCCTTGTAGCAATCGGCGTGATCGCACACGTTCCAGATGATGGCGCGGCGCGGCTTCCCGTCCTTTTGGCCGGTAAAGATGCAGCCGATGGAGGTGCGCCCGGTGTAGTTCTCGCCAAGCGAAGACGGCGGCGGCAGCAGTTCTTTCAAGAACTCCATCGGGATCACCGGATTGCCCTTGTACATGACGGGATCAATGCGCGTCATGCCGACGTTCTGGAGGACTTCCAGGTGCTTGATGTAGTTGTCAGAAAACGTCATCCAGAAGCGGATCTGCTTCAAGCCACGGATGTTTTGAACGAGGCTCTCCTCCTCCTCGTGGTAGATCAGATAGCTTTTGCGCGGGCCAACTTGCGGGTAGTCGACCATGGCCGAGATCGTCAGTGGGTCAATTTCGATCCACTGGCCGTTTTTCCAGTATTTGCCGCGCTGGGTCACCTCGCGCAGGTTGATCTCGGGATTGAAGTTCGTCGCGAACGCCTTGCCGTGGCTGCCGTCGTTGCAATCGACGATGTCGATCGTTTCAATCGTGTCGAACAGGAATTCCTGGGCGTAGGCGCAATAAATGTTTGACTGGCCAGGGTCGAAGCCGCAGCCAAGCACCGCCATCAAGCCCTTGGCTTTATAGCGATCCTGGTATTTCCACTGCCAGGAATACTCGAATTTGGCGACGTCGCGTGGCTCGTAGTTTGCCGTGTCCATGTAGTGGACGCCCGCTTCCAGGCACGCGTCCATGATCGGCAGGTCCTGGTAGGGCAGTGCCATATTGATCACGAGGTCGGGCTTGACGCGCTTTAAGAGCGCCACTGTCTCGGGCACATTGTCGGCATCGACCTGGCTGATCTCGATGGGTGTGATGCAGCGCTTGGCGACGGCCTCGCAGCTGACCAGCCGACGCGAGGCGAGGTGGACGTGCTTGAACACGTCGCGGTTCATGGCCGCTTTCTGCGCGGTGACCGAACCCGCCGCACCCGCTCCGATGATCAACACGCTGTCCAAGATCTGTTCTCCGCGATCTACAAGTGGCTCCAGCGCGGGGCTTAGTCGATCTTAGCCCGGCGCGGAAGGGGCGGGCGCGGCGTTGGCGATGCGCTAGCTGGGGCGAAGTGCAGGAGCCGACCTAACGTTGAGTGTTGTGACCAGGTCAAGCGAATTTGGAACACGCGCCCGCTCTACACGTTATGCCGTTTGGCGTCTGCTGACTTGCGGGCGTTCGACTGGGTTGGCGACGGGGCGTCTTATGATTTCGCGCTGGGAATGGTTGCTGAAGCAGGTCTCTCGCCAACTGTGGTTGCGGGTGACGATCATCGCGACCATTGGCGTTTTAACGGCCGTGTCCGGGATCATTTTGGGCCCTTATGTCCCGTTGGCCTGGACCCCGCGCATCGGGCCCAACGCGATCGACGCAATCCTGCAAGTGTTGGCGTCGAGCATGCTGACAGTTACGGTTTTTTCGCTGAGCACGATGGTTGCCGCCTACAGTGCAGCCACGACGAATGTCACCCCGCCGGCGACCAAACTGCTGCTGGAGGACGACACGAGCCAAAACGTGCTTGGCACGTTCATTGGAGCGTTCTTGTTCAGTCTCGTCGGTCTTATCGCGCTCAATACCGGATTATACGGCGACCAGGGTCGGGCGATTTTGCTTGTCGTCACGATCGGCCTAGTCGGGTTAATCTCGGTAACTATCCTGCGTTGGATCGATTACTTGGCGCGTTTCGGCCGGGTCGACGAGACGATTGCGCGGGTCGAAGCGGCGACATGGATGGCGATGGAGGCTCGCCTTAAGCACCCCTGTCTCGGTGGGCAGGCCTGGAGTTGTCCGAGCCCAGAGGCGCAGCCCGGTGGCACCAAAATATATAGCGCGACCGTTGGCTACGTGAAGCACGTGGACGTGGCGCGATTGCAGGCGTGTGCCATCGCAAAACATGGCGAGATTTTTCTAACGGCGTTACCTGGGGCGTTCGTCCACCCAACGCGCCCGATCGCAATTTTTCGCGGAAAAAAGGACACCGTCGACAAAACCAACGGTGCCGATTTCGCGGATGCCTTCACAATTGGTGACACGCGGACCTTCGACCAAGACCCACGATTTGGACTTTGCGTCCTGTCCGAAATCGCATCGCGCGC
This sequence comes from Hyphomicrobiales bacterium, assembly GCA_038329675.1. Lineage (GTDB taxonomy): Bacteria > Pseudomonadota > Alphaproteobacteria > Rhizobiales > Hyphomicrobiaceae > JANXVY01. The sequence continues at coordinate 4,970 of JBBQNE010000115.1, forward strand.
TTTATCGCCAGCCGTCAATGACCCGGGCACCGCGATCGATGTAATCGGGCGGGCCGTCCGGTTGCTGGTAAACTGGGCCGATTTCGACCGGAGTGCGGCTGCCGGGCCCGTGGAGTGCCCGCAAGTGTGGGTACCTGCGATCGAGGTTGGCGATATGCTAAATGATACGTTTGCGCCGATTGCTCGGGACGGCGCAGCACTGGTTGAAGTCCATATTCGGCTCCAGAAGGCATTTGCAGCCCTAGCCCTTGCCGTGCCGGAGCGGTTAGGCATCCCTGCAAAGCGTCAATCAGAGCTAGCCATACAACACGCAGAAGTCGCGCTGCGTCTTGAGTCGGACAAGGCAGTGCTTCGTGCGCTTGCCGGACAGGTCTAAGCTGGCTAGATACTCGGACAATCGGGGGAACATCGGGCCAAACCATCCTTGCCAATCTGGCCGATCTCGGGTAGCGCACCAGATAATCAACGACCCTTGGGATGCGGTAGCGATTTCGAAGTCGACGCGGCGCCCGTTAGACTAACCGAACGAATGAGATCGACCATGAAGCGCGACGCCGATTGCCATCCCGACTACCACCAGATCCGGGTGACCTTGCCAAATGGCTCGGAATTCATCACCTACTCGACCTATGGGAAAGAGGGCGACACGCTGGCCCTTGACATCGATCCGTCGAGCCATCCAGCCTGGACCGGCGGCGACCAGAAGCTCATGGATCGCGGCGGGCGGTTGTCGAAGTTCAAGAAAAAGTTCGAAGGTATTTTCTAAGCCGCCGGTGCCCATATTGCTGCCGCCGCCGTGCTCACTGGAGCAGCGGCGTTTTGCTGTCTAAGGTTCCGATTTAAGACGGATCTATCTTTGTCCCAAAGTTGTTGGGTGAAGCCGTTTGTAATTAGCAGGTTAGCGGTCATCCCTGCGGTTTACCCACGGTCTACACAGCGCCTTACCGGCCGCGCGCCGTCAAGGCATCACGAAGGCGAATGACCTGAGCACCGACGGGATTATCCAGGCGCACTTCGACGATCTTTTGTCGACCGGCAATGTCATCATCACCAGAGCTATCGCGCTGCTCAAGATAGGCAATCCGCTCAAGCATCGTGAAGCTTTCGGCCACGAGTTGCCGGAGGCTGTCGGGCAGTTCGTCAAAACCCTTGGTGTGCGACGGCCGACCGAGAGGCTGGAGTTTTAAACGGCGGCGCTTCGCGTCGGCATCGTTCTCGTTGATTTCACCCTCGCGCAGGGCCCGGCGAATGAGAAGCCAGGAGGCAACATCGAGCAGCCGCGCGGTTAAGCGCATGCTCTCGGTCGCATAAAGTACCGTGACGTTGGAGGATAGGCGCCGTGCGTCCTGACGGCCAGGGCCGTCCAAGTAGCTCGCCGTGCGCTCGACGAGCGACATGCCGTCTTTAAAGACCGCATCAAATTGCAGCGCCGATAAGCGCTGGCCGAATGCGAATGTCACGCTGCCGTCGGCAGCCACAGCTTCGCCAGCGATGTTCTCGTTGCTCATACCCGCACGCCACATACCCGTTTACCCTTCACTAACCCTACACGCGCCGCAGGCAACGCACCAGCGCCCCTGTGACGTTAACATTACGGCGTCCTCGCGGCTGGTCTAACGGCCCTGCGATCGATGCCCAAAAATTCGCAATCAACGGCGCGCAATTTGATCGGTGGGCGGCGGGTTTAAGCTCTGCTGTTGCTGAAGGGGGGCCACGTTACCGCGGCCCCCCGGGCGCAGGAGTCATGCCCTAGTATCACGGGCTTAACCAGTGTGCCGAAAGATAGTTACCAAATCGTCGATGACCCTGACAATGACGCTCCGTCAAGCCGAGCGTTCGAAGCCGACGTTGAGCTGTGATCGGACATGACGGAGCCGCATAAAGCCGCGTTGAAAAAGCCCAGAGCTCTACGTCCGGGCCCAAGCCGTCCAAGCAGCGTGAGCGGCGAGCTGCGGCGGCGTTTTCGACATTCCCGCACTTCCCGCCGCTTGCCCCCTTGCTTCTGGAGGGGGCCTTGGCGTACCTACGCGACGGCTGATGTAGCCGCTATCTGGCCAACCGGCTCGTCGCGTTCGCGTGGCAGACTGTCAACTGGGATAGTTTTTCGTAAGCGGCATGACGGGGAGCGATCGCCCTCCGGCCACGCACACACATTCGACCCTTTGGAGGAAAAACCCATGGCAATCACGAAAGTTATGGTTGGCGAGTCGCTCGTCGGCGACGGCAACGAAGTGGCACACATCGATCTTCTGATCGGGCCACGTGGCTCGGCTGCCGAAGTGGCATTCTGCAACAGCTTGACGAACAACAAGGACGGCTTCACGTCGCTCCTCGCCGTCATCGCCCCAAACCTCGCGTGTAAACCAAACACGGTGATGTTTAACAAGGTGACCATCAAGGATGCCCGTCAGGCCGTCCAAATGTTTGGCCCCGCCCAGTACGGCGTTGCTAAGGCTGTGCAGGATTCGGTTGCCGAAGGCATCATCCCAGCCGCTGAAGCCGATGATCTCTACATCTGCGTCGGCGTCTTCATCCACTGGGATGCCACCGACGATGCCAAGATCCAGGACTTCAACTACCGGGCCACGAAGGAAGCGATCCAGCGCGCCGTCACCGGCAAGCCAACCGCTGCCGAGGCAACCGCTGCCCGTAACACGGCGTCGCACCCCTTCGCTGCTAAGTCCTGAACGCCAAGAAAGCCCATCCCGCCTGTCGATGACAGGCCACCTATGAGCGCTGGTGAATTGAAGCTCCTGGCCAGAGTTCATTCCGGGCAATGGAAGGGCTGAACGGCTCAAAATGTAAGTTCGGCCGTTGGTCTCAACAGAGATCGGCGGCCGTTATTGTTTGAGCGTGCAAGGCTGTTGCAACGAGCGCACCTGCAGCATCCAGATCAGCAAGCGCCTTTAAGTCCGCGCTGTTTCGCACGCCGCCAGCTGCATAGATCGCGATTGGGTACGGAGCCTCGCTGGCGACCGAAATGATCTGAGTGAGCAATGCGATGTCGGGCCCACCGCGCCCTCCGACATGGTCAAGCGCCATGACGATCACGCGATCGGGCCACAGATCGGGGCGAACAAGCACGTTGTTATCGCCAACGAACCGCTCGCGCCGAAAGTCGAGCGAGAGCACTCGTGATTTGCGTCGCGTGAATGGCAAAGCGGCCAGCGCATCGCAGTCCCAACCGCTTTCCGTACCGAGCACGTCGGTGATTTGTGTGGGCGTGTCCGACGATCTCAGATCGAGCGGGGTTGCGCCGCGATCGAGCCAAATCTCTGCCGACGGGTTTGCGGTCCCGATGAGGTCTGGCAGGTGCCGATTAGCGCCGCGGCCCTCGATGCCGTCGAGATCGGCGATGTAGATGACGGGGAAGGCGTGCAGTGTCATAAAACCGCTGGCGACATCGAGGGGATCGGGCGATGCGGTGAGCGGTGAGGCAAGTAGCCGGTAATTGGCGCGGTCGCCGCCAATTGCTTGGACGGCGCAGCCGTTTCGAACGTCAATGACCGGGATGACTTGCACGGTTCGCCGTGCTCCTTTCAACGGACTAATCTGGCAGTTTGGTAACCCATGCGCACCCGCAAGCTCGGCCGGACGGGCCTCGACATTTCGCTGATCGGCCTCGGCACGATGACGTATGGTGAGCAAAACAGCGAAGCCGAAGGGCATGCGCAGATGGATGCGGCCCTGGCGAGGGGAATCAACTTTTTCGATACCGCCGAGCTTTATTCGATACCGCCCCGGCCCGAGACGCAAGGGTCAACCGAGCGCATTATCGGAACGTGGCTTGCTTCGCGCAAATGCCGCGACAAGGTGATCATCGCAACCAAGGCGGTGGGGCGGACGGCCATGCCATGGTTTCGCGCCGGCGGTGTTCCAGCTCGCGTAACGCTGGCGCAACTGAGCGACGCGATTGACGCCAGTCTTCAGCGCCTGCAGACCGATTACATCGACCTCTACCAATTGCATTGGCCGGATCGGCCAACGCCGTTTGGGGCCAACCCGACGCGCTACCGCCACGCTGAATTCTCAGGCGAGCCAGGCAAGGTAGGTGAACGCGGCGTGGTCGAGGGGCCAGACGAGCTATTCGAGGCGCAGCTCGACGCGCTCGACCGATTTGTCAGGGCGGGAAAGATCCGCCACGTCGGGGTGTCGAATGAAAGCGCGTGGGGTCTGATGCGGTTTTTAGCCGAGGCCAACGCGCGCGGCCTGCCCCGCATGCAGTCGATCCAGAACGGCTATAACCTGCTCAACCGGACGTTCGACACGGCGTTGGCTGAAATTGCTATGCGGGAAGATGTCGGGTTGTTGGCGTATTCGCCGCTGGCCCAGGGGTTCATGACGGGGAAGTATTTGGATGGCGCACGTCCACCAGGCGCGCGTAACACCCTGTTCGACCGCGGCCAGCGCTACGAATTGCCAGCAACCGATGAGGCAATCCGAGCCTATCTCGCGGTCGCGCGTCAAGCTGAGCTTGACCCGGCGCAGATGGCGATTGCGTTCGTCGCAGCGCAGCCATTCGTGGCATCCGTGCTGATAGGCGCAACCTCAATGGCGCAGTTGGAGCATAATATGTCGGCGATCGAGACGAAGCTGACGGCTGACGTCATCGAGGCGATTGACGCCGTGCATCAACGCTATGGCAATCCAGCTCCATGAGGGCGCCGTGATGCGGGTCGCGGGGCTTGATATCGGTGGCGCGCATTTGAAAGTCGCTGTTGTCGACGGTGGCGTGCTGACCGCCGTTAGACAGTTTGCATGTCCGCTGTGGCGCGGGGTCGATCAACTCGAACTGGCCCTCGAAGCCGCAATGCCGATGGTTGGTGCCGCCGTTGATATCCGCGTCACGATGACGGGCGAATTGTCTGACGTTTTTCCAGATCGCCACACCGGGGTCGTCAGGATCGCTGAGATCGCAATCGCCAAGCTGATGACACTCCCGGGCCGACCCGACATTCGCCTATTTGATGGATCGCGCGCGGTTGCGGGGCTGACACCGTTCGTTGCGGCGAGCCAAGCAGCTTACCATTCAAGCGGTATTGCATCGGCAAATTTTTTGGCGACAGCTGCGGTCACGGCGGCAAATAGCCGATCGGGGTTAATGATCGATATCGGTTCGACCACGGCCGACATCATACCGTTCCACGATGGCCGACCCGTTCCGCGTGAATTAACCGACGGCGGACGACTGAGCACCGGCGAACTCGTCTACACCGGTGTAACGCGGACCGCGGTGGCGGCCGTGACGTCGCGTGGCGTGTACCGCGGCGGGTGGCAGACACTCGCCCGCGACCCGTTCGCAACGATGGCAGATGTGTACCGCGTTATCGCGACGCTGCCCGACGGCGTGGATCATATGCCGACCGCCGATGGTCGCAGCACGTCGCGCGCCGACAGTATTGCGCGGCTCGCCCGCATGTTCGGCCGCGATGCGGAACCCGGTGAGGACGAAATGTGGATCGAAGCGGCTAGGCATATCGCCACCGCGCAATTACGAGTGATCGAGGATGGCTGCCATCAGGTGTTGTCTGCTAACCCCGACTGCGGAAGGCAGGTGGTTTCAGCTGGCATCGG